>NZ_JBITCU010000010.1:0-295762 GCF_044453545.1 Streptomyces sp. NPDC051664
CGCTCGGCGCAGGAGCTGGACCGGCCGACCGGCCGGCTCGACGGCCCGTACACCGAACAGCAGACCCGGCGTGCGGCGAGGGGGGCGGGGGCGGCGCGCCCCCGCCCCCCCCCCGCCCCCCCCCCCCCCCCCACCCCCCCCCCCGGGGGGGGCGCGCGCCCCCCCCCCCCCCCCCCCCCCCCCCCCCCCCCCCCCCCCCCCCCCCCCCCGGCCGCCCCCCCCCCCCCCCCCCCCCCCCCCCCCCCCGCGGCTCTGTCTGCCGTGCGGGGCGGGGCCCGCAAGCGCCGACGGCCCGCGGGGCTCCACGGCGCAGGGCGAGGTTCCAGGCACGCCCGGACGTCGAGCGGTCTCGAAAGGTTCGCCGGACATCACGCGGACGTCAAAGATGTCCTCAAGCGCCGGACCGCTTGAATTTCCCGCCCGTCGCCGACTCGAGCACGAACGCCCGACGCGCTTGAATTCTCCGCCCGTGCCGCCGGGCACGGGCGGACAAGCCCGTCCGGGGCTGAGGACAGCGCTTCGGCACAGGCCGTGGGGCGCGGCTCGGTCAGGGGGTCAGCGGCGGGCGGGGGTTCTCGTCCGGCTGGGAGTCGGTGTCGCGGACGACTTCGCCCTGGACGACCTTTCCGTCCGGGCGGTGGATCCGGGCCTGCTGGAACGCGTCGGAGAAGCTCCCCGGTGTCGCGGTGCGCATCCGCCGCTCCAGGGACTTCTCCGCGAGCCTGCCGAGCATCGCCCGCACCGGCGGCACCAGCAGGAGAAGTCCCGCCACGTCCGAGATCAACCCCGGGATCATGATCAGCAGTCCTCCGAGCATCAGGAACCCGTTGCCCTTGCTGCCCGACGGGGCGGCGGCGGGCGACGCGGCGCCGGCCCCCGGCTGCCCCGGCATCCGCTGGAGCGTCTCGGTGAGGTTGCGGAAGGCCCGGCGGCCGGCCGACTTCATCACGACGGCCCCGAGCACCACGCCCCCGATCAGGAGCAGCAGCACGGTGAACCCGCCCGCGACGTCGGCCACCACGGTCAGCAGCCAGATCTCCAGCACCGCCCAGGCGGCGACGGCGAGCGGGATGAAGGTGCGGGCGCGCGAGCGCCGCTGGGCGGTCGGGGGCGGTGTGCCGGTCGTCATGGTCCCCAGTGTGCCTGGACGCACGTCCGAGCGGGATAAGCGGGATGTGAGGGCGATCAGGAGGACTTGCGGCCCAGGACCCGGTTCGCGCGGGCGGTGACGCCCCACGCGGTGACCCGCCACAGCGCCTCGACGAGGATGTCGCGGCTCATCTTGGAGTCGCCGATCTCGCGGTCCACGAAGGTGATCGGGACCTCGACCACGTGGTATCCCGCGTCGACGGCGCGGCGGGCCAGGTCGACCTGGAAGCAGTAACCCTGGGACGCGACCTCGTCGAGGCCGATGCCCTGCAGGGTCTCCGCCCGGAAGGCCCGGTAGCCGCCGGTGACGTCCCGGGTCTGCAGCCCGAGCAGCAGCCGGGAGTACGTGCTGCCGCCCCGGGAGATCATTTCGCGGGACTTGGGCCAGTTGACCACGCGCCCGCCCGGCACCCAGCGGGAGCCGAGCACCAGATCGGCGCCCTTGAGGGCGGTGAGCAGCCGGGGCAGTTCCTCGGGCTGGTGGGAGCCGTCGGCGTCCATCTCGACAAGGACGCCGTAGCCGTGCTCGATGCCCCAGCGGAAGCCCGCCAGGTATGCGGCACCGAGCCCTTCCTTGCCCTGCCGGTGCAGTACCTGGACCTGGCTGTCGGCGGCGGCGAGCTCGTCGGCGATCTTGCCGGTGCCGTCGGGGCTGTTGTCGTCGGCGACCAGAATGTCCGCGTCCGGCGCTGCGGCGCGCACCCGGGTGACGATCGGCTTGATGTTCTCGGCCTCGTTGTAGGTCGGGATGATCACCAACGCTCTGCCGAGCGGGCCGTATCGCCTCTGACCGCCGTCGTTCACTTACTGCCCCTCACGTCCGTACGCAGGTGCACACCATATCGACCGCATCCGGGACCGAGGACAGACGCAGTCGGAAGGTGTCGGGAGCCGGGCCGGACAGAAGGAGGGAAGTACGGACAGAAGCTCGGACAGAACTGCGGATCGGGGCCCGGCGTCCTTCGGGCCGACCTGGGTCCCGCTGGCTGCGGGTCGACCGAAAGCCGTTGTCTACTGAACGTCCGGGCCCCACCCGGGTCGCACCTGCCGTCCGGTTCGAACCTTCCCTCGCCCCCGAGGCGCGGGCGCTGAACCTGGCTGTCAGTGGTGGTGCACCGGTGCGGCACACCACCCCATGACCCAGCGGCGTTCGACGACTGCGTGGAGGTTCAACCGGTCGGACGTCCTGTGGTGGACTCGGCCGAACCTACCGGCCCGTGGGCACATTCTGTCAATACCCGTCTGACCTGCAACGTTTGCCGAAGTCGCCTGGTCAGTACCGGAGATTCCCAGGTCGCGGGGAAGCGATGGCGCCTTCGATCGGCGGTACGAAATGTCCGGACGTCACCCGTTCGGCCTCACGTAGACAGTTTGTCCGAAGATCACGGTACGCAGGCAGACCGGAAGTTCACCACCAGGGGTGAGGTCCGGCAGTCCGGGCGTCCCGGACCGTGGGTCCGTCGACCAGCGGGCGACCCGGTCGTCCGGGGCCTGGACCACGAGCTCCTCGGTGCGCCAGACGGCGTAGTCGGCAGGTGCACCGGGCACCAGCGTGCCCGCGTCGTCGCGGCCGACGGCCCGCCAGCCGCCCCTGGTGTGCGCAGTGAATCCCGCCCGTACCGAGATGCGGTGCTCGGGCGAGCGGTGGAACGCGGCGGCCCGTACGGTCCCCCACGGGTCCAGCGGGGTCACCGGGCTGTCCGAGCCGAAGGCGAGGGGCACACCGGCCCGCAGGAGGCCCGCGTAGGGGTTCAGGGTGCGGGCCCGCTCGGCGCCGAGCCGTTGCGCGTACATGCCGTCCTCGCCACCCCAGGCGGCGTCGAAGGCGGGCTGGACGGAAGCGGTCAGACCCAGCTCCGCGAAGGCGGCGATGGTCTCGGGGGTGAGCATCTCGGCGTGCTCGACGCGGTGCCGGGCGGCCCGGATGCGAGCCAGCCCGAGCGTTTCGGAGGCGGCTCGGACTCCGGCCACGACGGCGGAGACCGCGGCGTCGCCGATGGCGTGGAAGCCGGCCTGCAGACCGGCCTCGGTGCAGGCGGTGACATGGGCGGCGATCTGCGTCGCGTCCAGGTGGGCGGTACCGGTGTGTCCGGCCGGACCGTCGGCGTACGGCTCGTGCAGGCACGCGGTGTGCGAGCCGAGGGAGCCGTCGACGAAGAGATCCCCGGCGGCGCCGATCGCGCCGAGTTCGCGGATCCGGCGGGCATCCTTCTCGTCGCCCACCCGCTCGGCCCAGTAGCCGAAGACCCGCGGGCCCGGCCGCCCGGCGGCGAGCTTCAGCAGCCCGGTGAAATCCTCCTCGTCGGAGATGTCGGGTCCGCCGCACTCATGCACGGTGCCGATGCCGAGCGAGGCGGCGTGGTCCAGGGCGGCGCGCTGGGCGTCGGCGCGCTGCTGCGGCGAGACGGCGTCGTGCGCGGCGGCACGCACCGCGTGGTGGGCGGAGCCGGTGAGCGGGGCGTCGGGGTGGTAGCCGGCCAGCGCGGTGACACCGGGGACCAGATCGAGGAGGGCTGTGGTGACGACCGCGGAGTGCACATCGATCCGGGGCAGATAGACGGGCCGGCCGCCGGCCGCCGCGTCGAGTTCGCCGCGAGACGGGGGCCGCTGCTCCGGCCAGCGCGTGGCGTCCCAGCCGTGGCCGAGGACGACCTGGTCGGCTGGGTGCGCGGCCGTGTGCGTGCGAACGAGATCGAGGGCCTCGGCAAGGGTGCGGGCGCCCGAGAGGTCCAGACCGGTGAGGGCCAGGCCGGTCGATGTGGTGTGGACGTGCGCGTCGGTGAACGCCGGAGTGACCAGCGCCCCTTCGAGGTCGATCACCTCGTCCACGCCGCTCGCGAAGGCGTCGGCGGCCCCTTCGGAGCCCACCCAGGCGACATGGCCGCGTTCGACGACCATGGCGGTGGCGAAGGGGTCGGCGGGGCTGTGGACGTCTCCACCGCGCAGCAGCACGGTGCGGTGTTCGCTCTGGGGGGCGGTGCTCTCGGTCATGACACCAGTCTCGCGCCTGCACGGAGCGGCGCGGTCCGCACCCCCCTCGGGTCCGCGGCGGGCATGTCTCAGATCTGCGGGGGCCGTGCCTCGTACGGCGTGGAGAGAACCACGGTGGTGCGGGTGGAGACTCCGGCGAGCGAGCGGATCCGGGTGAGCAGGTGTTCCAGCTCCAGCGGGGTCGCGACCCGCACCTTGAGGATGTAGTTCTCGTCGCCCGCGACGCTGTGGCACGCCTCCAGTTCGGGCACGCCGGCGAGCCGCTCGGCGATGTCGTCCGGCGCGCTCGGGTCGAAGGGTTTCACCGAGATGAACGCGGTGAGGGGCAGCCCGACGGCCTCGGGGTCGACGACCGCGGCATAGCCCCGGATCACCCCGCGCTGCTCCAGCCTTCGGACACGCTGATGAACGGCCGAGGTGGACAGGCCGGTGGCCTTGCCCAGGTCGGTGTAGCTCATCCGCCCGTCCTTGACGAGCAACTCCACAATCTGACGGTCCAGCTCCTCCATGCGGTCAACCTATGGCCCCGGGTCCCTCCAGGCACAGTCGCAGGGACTCCGAACAGGGCACCTGCACCGGGCATGTGACGAATGCCACAGGTTTACGGGTGGGTAGCCGCCGACCTCGCGGTTACGGCCGATGCGCGACGGGAAGTGCTTGCTGTGGTCGAGGCCGTGGCGCCTTGTCGGCCCACCTGAGGGGGAGATTCTCCATGCAGAGCCTGAAGCTCACCGGACGTACCGAACCGGAGCCTGTTGAACCCGTCGAGGACTCCGCTCCCGACGCGTACGACACTTTTGAGATGTACCGGGTGATCTGCCCGGACTGCGCGCAGCCGATCGCGCTGCTGGCCGACGAGGATGTACTGCCGGAACACGCGCTGTGCCCGACCCCGTGGAACCCGTTCGTGCTCACGGTGTGCGCCGGAACCGGCCGCGGCGTCGCGCAGACGCGTCCCGCCGACGAGTCGCTCGAACTCCACGAGCAGGAGACGGCACTGCTGTTGACGCTCCCTCAGGGTCTCGACTGGCGGATGCAGCCCTTCTCGCACGCCGGTGGTGCCGGTTCGCGCCCGCTGCGGGTCCCGCAGATGCGCCGTAACGCCGCCTGACACGGTCCGACGCCGCCCTACGCGGCCGTCCTTGCTGCCGGAGACCTCCGGCAACACCTGAAGACACCTGCACTGCACCACGACGGCCGGACCGGCGTGGTGCGGGCAGCATCGAGCCACGCCCGCGAGACAGGGGAACCTGGCGAACGGGCGCTCGAATCCACCCGGCAGTGACCCGGCCCCGCCCCACGCCGTTGGCCTGACATGACGCTGCTGCATTCAACGGCCGGCCCCGGTCGCCGCCGTCTCGCCGCTCCGGCCTCCGAAGAATCGGTTCCGCGACCTGGCTCCCAGCCGGCGCCGAAGTCCGCGCCCGCACCTTCTCCGCCGCACCCGGTGCCGCATTCGACCGATCCGCCCATCTACCGGGCCATGCTGAGCCATTGGGAGTCCACGGGGCGGACCCTGCCGGGCCGCCATGACCAGGAGTGGAACCGGATCATGACGACGCCGGTGTGGTCGGACCGGCCGCTGCGGCTCAGCGGGTCTCGGGACCTGCGAGGTGGCGCGCGATGACCATGCGCTGAATCTGGTTGGTGCCCTCGACGATCTGCAGCACCTTCGCCTCGCGCATCAACCGCTCGACGGGGAAGTCGAGGGTGTAGCCGTAGCCGCCGAGGACCTGGACGGCGTCGACGGTGACCCGCATGGCCGCGTCGGTGCAGAACAGCTTGGCCATGGCGGCCTGACGGGAGAACGGCCTGCCGGCGTCACGCAGCCTGGCCGCCTCCAGGTAGAGCGCGCGGCCCGCCTCGATCTGGGTGGCCATGTCGGCGAGCATGAACCGCAGTCCCTGGAAGTCCGCGATGGGACGGCCGAACTGCTGCCGCCCGGTGGCGTATCCGAGGGCCTCGTTCAGGGCCGCCTGCGCGACACCGATGGCACAGGCGGCGATACCGAGACGCCCGGAGTCGAGCGCCGACAGGGCGATGGCGAAGCCCTGCCCCTCCTCACCGATCCGGCGCGCGTCGGACACCCGTACGCCGTCGAAGTGCAGTTGGGCGGTGGGCGAGCCCTTCATACCCATTTTCTTCTCGGGGAGGGCTGCGTTCAGCCCCTCGGCGTCACCGGGGACCAGGAAAGCGGTGATGCCGCGGGCACCCTCGACGCCGCTACGCGCCAGGACCGTGTAGAAGTCGGCGATCCCGCCGTGGGTGATCCACGCCTTGGTGCCGGTGATGACCCAGTCGTCGCCGTCCCGTACGGCTTTCGTACGGAGCGAGGCAGCATCGGAGCCCGAGGCAGGCTCCGAGAGGCAGTAGGCGCCCAGCAGGCCGCCTCCCAGCATTGCCGGCAGATGTTCCGCCTGCTGATCCTTGGTGCCGTATCCGGCGAGGGCGTGGCAGGCGAGCGAGTGGACACTGACGCCGAGACCGACGGTGAGCCGGGCGGCCGCGAGTTCTTCGAGAACCTGGAGGTAGACCTCGTACGGCTGGTCGCCGCCACCGTAGGCGGAGTCGTACGGCAGACCGAGGAGTCCGGACTCGGAGAGCAGGGTGAAGACTTCGCGCGGGAACCGGCCGGCGTCCTCCTCCTCCGCCGCCCGTGGCGCGATCTCCCGCTGGACGATGTCGCGCACCAGCGCGACAAGCTGCCTGGACTCCTCGGTGGGCAGACGACGCTCCACCAACTGCGGGGCACGGTCGGACATGACGGCGCTCTCCTCCCTGTCGGGCGTTGCGGCGGTCGCGCGCGCGGGGTGTGAGCGGCGCCGCCGGGAAATTCCGGGCCGGGGCCCGGACAAGCACTACTGCTCAGCCGATGCTGCCCTCCCGGATTACGAGAGTTGCTGGCCAGCGGCTGTGGCGGGTCGAGTATGCCCGATCGGACGGTATCCGTCACCGGGTGCCGGGGCGGGCGGCCGGGTGGTCCGTGCGGGGCCCGGATCGCCATCGGAATGGTCCGAACCATTGACCAACTGGTCTAGTCCATCTACGGTTCCAACCCAGTCGGCCTTATCGCGTTCATGCCAATTCCGCGCGGGGTCGGCCGTACGTCCCCCCACTCGCAAGCCCCCTCCCCCACGAGGAGCCACGATGATCGGACTTCACCGTCCCCGCGCCCGGTTCCGGGCGCTCGCCGCTGCCGTCTGTACCGCCGCCCTCGGCGCCACCCTCCTCGGCGCCGCAGGCCCGGCATCGGCCGGCGCGGCCACCGCCACCGAGCGCGCCTCGGCCACCGAGGCCGCCGAAGCCACCACCGCGGCGGCCGGCAGCAAGGTGGTCGGATACTTCACCGACTGGGGTGTCTACCAGCGCAATTACCACATCAAGAACATCGAGACCTCGGGCTCGGCCGACAAGCTGACGCACATCAACTACGCCTTCGGCAATGTCACCGGCGGCAAGTGCGCGGTCGGCGACAGCTACGCCGACTACGAGAAGGCGTACACCGCCGACCAGTCGGTCGACGGCGTCGCCGACACCTGGGACCAGCCGCTGAGCGGCAGTTTCAACCAGCTGCGCAAGCTGAAGAAGCTGCACCCGAATCTGAAGGTCATCTGGTCGTTCGGCGGCTGGACCTGGTCCGGCGGCTTCGGTGAGGCGGCGAAGAACCCGGCCGCGTTCGCCCAGTCCTGCTACGACCTGGTGGAGGACCCCCGCTGGGCCGACGTCTTCGACGGCATCGACATCGACTGGGAGTACCCCAACGCCTGTGGTCTGACCTGCGACACCAGCGGCCGTGACGCCTACGGCAACGTGCTGGCGGCGCTGCGCGCCAAGTTCGGCACGGGCAACCTGGTCACCTCGGCCATCACCGCCGACGGCTCGGACGGCGGCAAGCTCGACGCCGTCGACTACGGGGGCGCCGCGCAGTACGTCGACTGGTACAACCCGATGACGTACGACTTCTTCGGCGCCTGGGACGCGCAGGGCCCGACGGCCCCGCACTCCCCGCTGACCTCGTACACCGGTATTCCGAAGGAGGGCTACACCAGCGACGCCGCCGTCACCAAGCTCAAGGCCCTCGGCGTCCCCGCCTCGAAGCTGCTGCTCGGGATCGGCTTCTACGGCCGCGGCTGGACGGGCGTGACGCAGGACGCGCCGGGCGGTACGGCGACCGGCGCGGCCACGGGTACGTACGAGGCGGGCATCGAGGACTACAAGGTCCTCAAGGGCAGCTGCCCCGCGACCGGCACCGTGGCCGGCACGGCGTACGCGCACTGCGGGACCAACTGGTGGAGCTACGACACCCCGGCCACCATCGGCACCAAGATGGACTACAAGAACCAGCAGGGCCTGGGGGGCACGTTCGTCTGGGAGTTGAGCGGTGACACCGCCAACGGCGAGCTGATCAAGGCGATCAACTAGGGTCTTTCGTTTGGATCAGGCTGGATCAGGGAGCGGCCCGCCGCGGAGCGGCTGATGTCACCGTGGTGCGTGCAGCCGCAAGGCGGAGGAACGAGCCCACGCGGAGCGAATGGGGCCTCCCCTGCTCGAGCGAAGCCGAGAGCTCGGGGAAGACCGACGACAACGCCGCAGATGCGCGTGCCGGACCCCGCGAGCCCAGCCTGATCCAAACGAGAGGCCTGGCCGCAACCAAGCGATCCCAAGGGGCGGGGAGCCCGAGAGGCTTCCCGCCCTGTTCCGCCGACGGCCGGCTTCTCACATGAGGCCGGCCTGGGTGACGAACATGGCGACGAGGACGACGAGCGTCCAGCCCAGGACGTTCTCCAGCAGCTTGGACCGGTCCTCGGGACCTCCGGTCCGCGCGCGGCGGCGGGCAGTGACAGTGGTTGCGGTGGTCGCGCTCATGGCATCTCGCTCGGTCGTCCGGCAGTGAAGTCCCCCCGTGACCCGTCCAGAGTGCCAGCCGGTCGGGCCCCCGGGGTAGATGACGTCGGTCACTGCCCCGAGAGCGCCGGACCGCGTCAGCGGATGCCGACGGCCGCCAGAGCCCGCCGCTGGGCGGGCGTCGGGTGCGCCGGGAAGTAGAGGTAGCAGACGCCTCCTGTGCCGGACACCACTTTGCCGCTCGCGTTGTAGCGCTTGGTGCGGAGCCAGATCGTCTCCCACTCGTGCCGCTTGTAGATCCGGCGGACGGCGTCGTCGCTCGGCGAGGCCGGGTCGTTGGCGATCACATCGCCGTCCGCCGTGAACCCGATCACGGTCATGAGATGGCCGGAGGTCCCGTACCCGGCCCCGGTCAGCTCCTCCTTGAGGAAGGACTGTGACGTTATGGCCGGGATACCGGCCCGGATCAGCGTCTCCAGGTCGGTCAGCGAACGCAGCCGCGTGACGACCGCGCTCATGTCGTCGTACGTGGCGGCATAGGCGGCGTTGAACGGCCAGTTGCCGCAGCCCTCGTACTGGTAGTCGTACGTGAAGCGGGCCGCATGGCAGACCTGTGGGTCGGCGAGGCCCGGCTCCACCCAGGCCAGGTCCTCGGCGGTGGGCCTGCGCCCCCAGTACTCGATGATCATCTGCGTGGAGGTGGGGCTGCACCACGCCTCACCGCCGTTGTCGTACTCCGGGTACTGGCCCGCGTGCACGCTCTGCGAGTAGCGCGGCACCGGCAGCTCCCGGGCGAGGCCGGGGGCGCTGGGCTCCACGGTGAAGCGGTCGGGGATGTCCGAGGCCATCGCGCCGAGCCGCCACACGGTCGGGGTGAGGCTGCTGCCCGGGGTGCGGTACAGGGTGAGTCGCAGCTCGTACGAGACCAGCCGCAGCCCGCTCGCCGCGTCGTCCACCGAGAAGGTGTCGGTCCAGATCGAGCTCCTGCCGTCGGTCTGGTCGTCGACGGAGGTACGGCGGATGTCGCCGTCACCCGCCGCCCAGCGGCCCATGACGTACCAGGGGGTGTCGGTGCCGTCCGCGTAGCGGCCGCTCAGCTCGATCTGGATCCAGGTGCCTGCCGGGGTGTCCGCGTTCCAGGACGCGATGACCTCGGTCGCCGGGACCGCGGACCGGTGCCGGGGCGAGGTCCAGGTCGCGTACTCCCAGGTGGCGGTGTTCCCGGTGTGCGGGTCGGTGTAGTCGGTACGTCCCTGGGGGGCGCCGATCACCAGACCGGGCCTGCGTCCCGCGACGGCGCGCGTCCCGGCGCCGCAGCCGCTGCGCCAGTCGGTGTACGTACTCCAGGAATGGTTGTCCACCAGGGAAGCGGCCGCCGCAGCCGCGTCGGGCGGGGCAGCAGCCGGGATCGCGGCGGCTGCGGAGCCGGCGGACGACGCCGTACCGGCGGCGGCCGCCGCCGCGAGCGCGGCGGTCAGCACGGTTCTGCGTGAGGTCGGTCGGTTCATGGGCGAAACCCCCGGTCGTAAGCGGAGTGGGGCTGCGGGTGCACGACAGTGCGCCAACTATTGCGGTTCGCAGCCGGATTGGGCCAGCGAATCGCAGTGTGCCTACGAACCAATATTGGTCTGGTCCACTGGCGTGACCTGCGGTTGCTCCGGCCCCGCTCGTAGGCTGGGCCACATGAACGACCTCTCGCGCCACGCCTCCCGGCTGCGCACCCTGGCGCCGTCCTGCGGGCCGGTCCGGCTGATCGGCGTCGACGGCCATGCCGGATCGGGCAAGAGCACCCTCGCGTCCCGTCTCTCGGGCGCGCTCGGCGAGGCACCCGTCCTGCGGCTGGACGATCTGGCCACGCACGAGGAGCTGTTCGCCTGGGTGGACCGGCTGCGCGACCAGGTGATCGGGCCGCTGTCGCGCGGCGAGAGCGCGCACTACGCCCCGTACGACTGGACCGCTCGGCACTTCGGCCCGCCGCGCGCTCTGGAACCCGCGCCGGTGGTGCTGATCGAGGGGGTGGGGGCGGGTCGCCGTGCGCTGCGCCCGTATCTCGCACAACTGTGGTGGATGGAGCTCGGCCCCGCGGCGTCGTGGGAGCGGGGCCGGCGCCGGGACGGGCCCGCGCTGTCGGCGTTCTGGGACGGATGGACCGCCGCCGAGGAAGAACATTTCGCCGCCGATCCCTCGCGCCCCTACGCGGATGCTCTGGTACGCCAGTTGCCTGTGGGGTACGAGTGGCTGGAGGGACCCCGTGCGACAGCACGAGCGAACCATTCCGTCACCCACCGTAATCCTCCCGCGGCGACGTACTGAGCAGTCGGGAATCGGCCCGGAACTGCCTCAACTGTGCTTGACCCGGGGGCGGTACAGGTCTTACGTTCTCAATGTGCGGCTTTTCGAAGCCCCCACGGACACGAAGCCCCCGGTTGTTCCCCCGTGATCGGGGGCTTCGTTCTGTCCTCGCACCCCTTTTCGCGCTGCTGTGCACAACCTTCCGCTTACCCTCGGTCACGGTCTCCGTTCTGCCTGCGGCGCTCTTAGTCGCGCACTCCCTGCGCAGGTACGATGCCTTTCGGTGCGGTCAATTCCCGTCCGTGGCACAGTGGTTCAGCGCGCCTCGACGGGCGGTCGTGCGGCGGGACATCCTGGGGGCACGGCTTGTGGGGGACCTGATGGACATCGGCACGCAGGGCGCACAGGCCCCGGCCGACCTCGCCTGGCTGCGCGGCGTGGACGCCTACACGATGGGCGCCTACCCGCAGGCCGAGGAGGAGTTCAGAACAGCGGTGCGTCTGGATCCCGGCATGGCGGACGCCTGGCTCGGCCTCCATGCCCTGCGCATCGACACAACGACCGCGCTGCTGCGGATGTACCGGCATCGCGACCGGTTCGGCGAACAGCGCACCCGCCATCGGCGCACGCTCAACTCGTGGTACTGGCTGGGCTGGTGGGTACAACCGGTGCTGGAGAGCCCACGCGACCTGCTGCTCGCGCACGCGTCGCACTGGCTGGACGGGCGTCATGTCGCCGAGCTGGACCGGGCGTTGGCCGGGCTGCCGCCGGTGGACACGGACCCGCAGGTGCGGTTCCTGCACGCCTGCCGGTCCTATCTGGTCAAGGACTGGGAACAGCTCGTACGCAACACCGAGCAGCTGGTCGACGATCCGTTGCTCGGCATCGAGGCAGGGCTCTTCGGCGGGATGGCGCGGGTGCGGCTGGAGATGTACGGGCAGGCCGAGCCACTGCTCGCCACCGCACTGATGCGCTGCCGCAGCGAGCAGCCGCAGCGCAAGGAGCTGCGCTACTGGCTGGCCCGCGCGCACGAGGGCACCGGCCGCAGCGCGGCCGCACTGCCGCTCTACCGGGCGGTGCACCGGATCGACCCGGCGTTCATGGACACCTCGGCGCGGCTCGCCGCCATCGCTGACTACGACGGGCTCGAAGGCACCGACGAGGCATCAGGTCTCGCCTCCGTGTCACTGACCGGGTTCGGCATCGACGGCGCGGTCGCGGAGGCGCAGCAGGACGGTGACTCGCTGCTCGGCACCGATCTGGTGGACGGCCGGGAGCTGCGGCCCGGCGTCGAACCGCAGATGCCGGGCGTCGGCGGGCTGCCTCCCGCCGACGGGGCGGGGGCACGGGAGAAGACGGCGGTGCCCGGTCAGTCGTCGCCGCAGCCGTTCCCGGCGGGGCCCAGCGATCCGGTGCTGCTCGCCGAGGCACTGGCGGAACTGGAGCGGATGGTCGGCCTCGAACCCGTCAAGCGCCAGGTCAAGGCGTTGTCCGCGCAGCTGAACATGGCGCGGCTGCGGGCCGGCGAGGGGCTTCTGGTCCAGCCTCCCAAGCGACACTTCATCTTCTCGGGGCCGTCCGGGACCGGGAAGACCACGGTGGCCCGGATCCTGGGCCGGGTCTTCTACGCACTGGGGCTGCTCGGCGGGGACCACCTCGTCGAGGCCCAGCGTTCCGATCTGGTCGGCGAGTTCCTCGGCCAGACCGCGGTCAAGGCCAACGAGCTGATCGACTCGGCGCTCGGCGGCGTGCTGTTCGTCGACGAGGCGTACAGCCTCTCCAACTCCGGCTACAGCAAGGGCGACGCGTACGGGGACGAGGCTCTGCAGGTGCTTCTCAAGCGGGCCGAGGACAACCGGGACCATCTCGTCGTCATCCTCGCGGGCTACCCCGAGGGCATGGACCGGCTGCTGGCCACCAACCCCGGGCTCTCCTCCCGGTTCACCACCCGGGTGGACTTCCCCAGCTACCGGCCGCTGGAACTCACCTCGATCGGCGAGGTGCTGGCCGCAGACAACGACGACGTGTGGGACGAGGAGTCCCTGGAGGAGTTGCGCTCGATCAGCGGCCATGTCGTCGACCAGGGCTGGATCGACGAGCTGGGCAACGGACGGTTTCTGCGCACGCTGTACGAGAAGAGCTGCGCGTACCGGGATCTGCGGCTGTCCGGATACGCGGCGGTGCCCACGCGCGACGATCTGGCGACACTGCGGCTGCCTGATCTGATGCAGGCGTACGGCGAGGTCCTGTCCGGCCGGGGGCCGGTGGACAGGGGGCCACAGGAGCCTCCGGGGCTGTGACGGTGTGGTGAGGCGGGTGGCAGGCACCGGGCCCGCCCGGCGGCCGGTGTGTCCTCGAACACCGGACGGGCTTGTTTTCGCCGCCTCGAACGCCGGACGGGCTCGGGTGTGGCTCCCGTCCGGCGATGAGACCGGGCCTCGTTGTCAGGTTCGTGCCGCCAGTGGCTGGAGTTCGTCCGCGCCGGGGCCAGCTGGTGCGGCCTCCACCGTCCGGCGGGGTACCGAGACCCGGTGCGCCGGGTCGCGTACCTCGCCCACCAGCATTTCCAGGACGTCCTCCATCGCGACCAGCCCCAGCACCCGGCCCGACGCGTCGGCCACCTGGGCCAGGTGGGTGGCCGCGCGGCGCATCACCGTCAGCGCGTCGTCCAGGGGGAGCTCCGCCCGGAGCGTCGCCATCGGGCGCCAGACGTGTTGCGGAACGGCCCGTTCACCGTCCTCCAGATCGAGGACGTCCTTGACGTGCAGGTAGCCCATGAACGGGCCGCCGCCCTCCGCACAGACCGGGAAGCGCGAGTAGCCGGTCCGTACGGTCAGTTCCTCGATCCGGTGCGGGGTGACCGAGGGGTCCACGGTCACCAGGGAGGCCCGGTCGAGCAGTACATCGGTGACCGGCCTGCTGCCCAGCTCCAACGCGTCCTCCAGCCGCTCCTGCGCCTCCGGTTCGAGCAGTCCGGCCTGTCCGGAGTCCTCGACGAGCCGGTTGAGCTGCTCGCTGGTGAAGACGGCCTCGACCTCGTCCTTGGGTTCGACGCGGAACAGCCGGAGCACCAGCCGGGCGCAGGCGCCCAGTGCCGAGGTGACCGGGCGGCAGAGCCGGGCGAAGCCGACCAGGCCGGGGCTGAGCCACATCGAGGTCTTCTCCGGGGCCGCCATGGCCAGGTTCTTCGGGACCATCTCGCCGATGACGAGGTGCAGGAAGACCACGAAGACGAGCGCCAGGACGTAGCCGAGCGGGTGAACGAGGCCCTCCGGCAGGTGCACCGCGTGGAAGACCGGCTCCAGCAGATGGGCGACGGTCGGTTCGGCGACGGCGCCGAGGGTCAGCGAGCAGACGGTGATGCCGAACTGCGCGGCGGCCATCATCTGCGGCAGGTTCTCCAGACCGTACAGCACCTGACGGGCTCTGCCCGATCCGGCCGCCGCTAGGGGTTCGATCTGGCTGCGGCGTACGGAGACGAGTGCGAACTCGGCACCCACGAAGAAACCGTTCGCCAGCACGAGGAGCCCGGCGAAGAGCAACTGGACGACGCTCATCGTGCGGCCTCCAGGACACCGCGTTCCGCCGACGGCGCGTCGACGGTTTCGGGCACATCGGCGACGCGTACGAAGCGGACCTGCTCGGCGCGGTAGTGACCGACCTGGCGGACCGAGATCCGCCAGCCCGGCAGTTCGGCCCGGTCGCCTGGGGCCGGGATCCGTCCGAGGAGATCGGCGACCAGTCCGGCCACGGTCTCGTACGGTCCTTCCGGCACGTCAAGGCCTATCCGGCGCAGGGTGAGGACCCGGCAGCTGCCTTCGGCGTCCCAGGCGGGGTGGCCGTCCTCCGGGGCGGCCACGGCCAGTTCGGGCCGGTCGGCGCCTTCCGCGTCGTGCTCGTCCCTGACCTCGCCGACCAGTTCCTCGATGATGTCCTCGAGCGTGACGACACCGGCGGTGCCGCCGTACTCGTCGACCACGACGGCGATCGGCTGCTCCTTGCGCAGGCGCTGGAGCAGCTGTTCGACGGGGAGCGTCTCGGGGACGAGGAGGGGCGGTACGGCGATCCGCCCTGCCGGGGTGCGCCGCCGCTCCTGGGCGGGTACGGCGAGCGCGTCCTTGAGGTGGATCATGCCGACGACCTCGTCGATCCGGTCCCGGTAGACCGGGAAGCGGGAGAGGCCGGTGGCGCGGGTGAGGTTGAGGACGTCCGCCGCGGTCGCGGTCGACTGCAGGGCGCTGACCCTCACGCGCGGGGTCATGACGTGCTGTGCGGTGAGTCCGGCGAGCGACAGGGTCCGTACGAAGAGATCCGCGGTGTCCTGTTCGAGGGTGCCGGCCTCGGCGGAGTGCCGGGCCAGGGAGACCAGTTCACCGGGGGTACGGGCGGAGGCCAGCTCGTCGGTGGGTTCGACGCCGAGCAGCCGCACCAGCCGGTTGGCGACGGTGTTCAGCAGGGTGATCACCGGTCGTAGCGCACTGGCGAAGCGGTGCTGGGGGCCGGCGACGAACCGGGCGACCTGGAGCGGTCGCGAGACTGCCCAGTTCTTCGGTACGAGCTCGCCGATCACCATCTGGACGGCGGAGGCGACCAGCATCCCGATCACCACACTGACGCCGGGTACGGCCCCGTCGGGGAGCCCGGTCGCGGTGAGCGGTCCGGCCAGCAGCTGGGCGAGGGCCGGCTCGGCGAGCATGCCGACGACCAGTGAGGTGATGGTGATGCCGAGCTGGGTGCCGGAGAGCTGGAAGGAGAGCTCGCGCAGGGCGTCGACGACGGTACGGGCCCGCCGGTCGCCGGCGGCCGCGGCGCGCTCGGCGTCCGGCCGCTCCACCGTGACGAGCCCGAACTCGGCTGCCACGAAGAATCCATTGGCGAGGATGAGAAGGAATGCCGCACTGAGAAGCAGCAAGGGGGTGGTCATGCCGCCGCCTCCTGGGATGGGGCGGCGCAGGTACTACCGGACGATCCGTCCATTGCTGGAGGGAGTCACTCCTTGGGTCGAAGGAAAGCCCCGCCGGCCTCAGGGGCCCTCTGTACGGGGCGGGGCGCACACAGGGCGCCACCGTCCTCCAGAGTAATCAAGAAGTGGCCGAACGGGGCAGGGGGCTCAGCCGTTGTCCGTACCCGTGCCGTGATTCTCGGCGAGGGCGCGGAGCGTACCGGCGTCGCGAATGGCCTGTTCCTTGGCGATTCCGGGCTGGATGCCGAGGGCGGGCATGCTGGTCCCGTCGCTGAGGTCGAGGAAGACCCATGGGTCGCCGGCGCGCAGGTTGACGCGGACGATCTCCGCCCAGGACAACCGTCGGGTGCGGGTGAGATTGACCACGGTCACCCCGTTGTCGTCGGCGACGACCTTGGGGCGGCTCAGCAGCGCCAGGACGGCGAAGAAGAGCAGCGCGGTGAAGATGAAGCTGACCCGCTCCCCCGGGCTCAGCTGCTCCAGGCTCATCGCGATGACGGTGATGACGACGAACATCGCCGCTCCCACGGTCAGCAGGACCACCCGGGTACGGGTCGGCCGGAAGGTGACCGGGAGAGTGGGGAGTTCGGGCCGGGGCGCGCGGGCGGACATGGTGTTCTTCTGTCTTCCGGTGGGTCTGGCTGCCGGTGGGTCGTTGACAGTCCGGCCGTCAGAGACGGCAGGCGTGGATGGCCGTCGTGAGGATGGCGCGGGCGCCGAGCTCGTACAGGTCGTCCATGATCCGCTGGGCCTCCTTGGCGGCGACCATGGAGCGGACGGCGACCCAGCCCTCGTGGTGCAGCGGGGAGATGGTCGGCGACTCGAGGCCCGGGGTGAGGGCCACCGCGCGCTCCAGGTGCTCGACCCGGCAGTCGTAGTCCATCATCACGTAGCTGCGGGCGACCAGGACGCCCTGCAGGCGGCGGAGGAACTGCTGCACCTTGGGGTCGTCCTGGGGGGCACCCGTACGGCGGATGACGACGGCCTCCGACTTCATGATCGGCTCGCCGATCACTTCGAGGCCGGCGTTGCGCAGGCTGGTGCCGGTCTCCACCACATCGGCGATGACCTGGGCGACCCCGAGCTCGATGGCGGTCTCGACCGCGCCGTCGAGGTGGACGACGGAGGCGGTGACACCCACATCGGCGAGGTGCTTGGCGACGATGCCCTCGTAGGAGGTGGCGATGGTCATGCCGTCGAAGTCCTGCGGGCCGTGGGCCGTGCCGGGCTTGGTGGCGTAACGGAAGGTGGAGCGTGCGAAGCCGAGCTGGAGGATCTCCTCGGCATCCGCCCCGGAGTCCAGCAGCAGGTCGCGGCCCGTGATGCCGATGTCGAGGCGGCCGGAGCTGACGTAGATCGCGATGTCGCGCGGCCGCAGGTAGAAGAACTCGACCTCGTTCTCGGGGTCGACGAGGACGAGTTCCTTCGACTCCTTGCGCTGCTGGTAGCCGGCCTCATGGAGCATCGCCATCGCAGGCCCGGAGAGTGAACCCTTGTTGGGGACGGCGATGCGCAGCATGAGGTCAGGTTTCCTTTGCGAGGAGGGAGTCTTGTGCGGACGTGCGGATGTAAAGGTGTGCGGCGCCCGTGCTCAGAGGTGTGCGTAGACGTCGTCGAGGGAGATCCCGCGGGCGACCATCATCACCTGGACGTGGTACAGCAGCTGCGAGATCTCCTCGGCGGCGGCGTCCTTGCTCTCGTGCTCGGCGGCCATCCAGACTTCGGCGGCCTCCTCGACGACCTTCTTGCCGATGGCATGGACCCCCTTGTCCACCAGCTCGGCGGTGCGGGAGGTGGAGGGGTCGCCGTTGGCGGCCTTGAGCTGCAGCTCCGCGAAGAGCTCTTCGAAGGTTTTGTTCGCCATGATGGTTCTTAGAGTACGGGGTGCCGCCCCCTCGCTCAGCGCCAGGGCTCGCTGACGGTGCGCAGCGTGGCAGCGGTGGCGACGGCCGCGGTGACCGCTTCGTGCCCCTTGTCCTCGTTGGACCCTTCGAGGCCGGCCCGGTCGAGCGCCTGCTCCTCGGTGTCACAGGTCAGTACGCCGAAGCCGACCGGGACCCCGGTGTCGACGGCGACCTGGGTGAGGCCGTTTGTGACGCCGTGGGAAACGTACTCGAAGTGGGGCGTACCGCCGCGGATGATTACACCGAGAGCGACGATCGCGTCGTAGCCGCGGCCGGCCAGCACCTTGGCGACGACCGGGAGCTCGAAACTGCCGGGGACCCGGAGCAGCGTCGGCTCGTCGATGCCGAGGTCGTGCAGGGCACGCAGTGCGCCGTCGACGAGGCCGTCCATGACCTTCTCGTGCCACTGGGCGGCGATCACCGCCACTCGCAGGTCACCGCAGTTGCGTACGGACAGTTCGGGTGCGCCCTTGCCGCTCATGGTTCTCCTACCGCTCGTTTCCGTGGTCGTTACTGGTTGCCGCAGGTCGACGCCGAGGCGGCGTCGAGCCAGGGCAGGTCGTGTCCCATGCGGTCCCGCTTGGTGCGCAGGTACCGCAGGTTGTGCTCGCCGGCCTGGACGGGCATCGGCTCGCGGCCGGTGATCGCCAGGCCGTGCCGCAGGAGCGCGGCGGTCTTGTCGGGGTTGTTGGTCATCAGCCGGACTCCGTGGACGCCGAGGTCCTTGAGGATCTGGGCGCCTGCCCCGTAGTCCCGGGCGTCGGCGGGCAGGCCGAGCTCCAGGTTGGCGTCGAGGGTGTCGACACCGTGCTCCTGGAGTTCGTACGCGCGCAGCTTGGAGAGCAGGCCGATGCCGCGGCCCTCGTGGCCGCGCAGATAGACGACGACGCCGCGGCCCTCGTCGGTGATGCGCGCCATGGCCGCGTGCAGCTGGGGGCCGCAGTCGCAGCGCTGGGACTGGAAGATGTCGCCGGTCAGGCACTCGGAGTGGACCCGGACGAGAATGTCGTCGCCGTCACCGAGGTCGCCGTGGACGAGCGCGACATGCTCGACACCGTCGACCGTGGAACGGTAGCCGTACGCGGTGAACTCGCCGAACGATGTCGGCAGCCGGACCTCCGCCTCGCGTCGGACGGTCGGCTCGGAGGAACGGCGATAGGCGATCAGGTCCTCGATCGAGATGATCGTGAGGCCGTGCTTGCGGGCGAACGGCACCAGCTCGGGCAGACGCAGCATCACCCCGTCCTCGCCGGCGATCTCGACGATCGCACCGGCGGGCCGCAGCCCGGCGAGCCGGGCCAGGTCGACGGCCGCCTCGGTGTGGCCGTTGCGGACGAGTACACCGCCGGACCGGGCGCGGAGCGGGAAGATGTGGCCGGGGCGTACGAAGTCGGCGGGGCCCGCCTGACCGCCCGCCAGCATCCGGAGCGTGGTGGCCCGGTCGGCGGCGGAGATGCCGGTGGTCACGCCGTGCGCCGCGGAGGCGTCGACCGAGACGGTGAACGCCGTGCGCATCGACTCGGTGTTGTGGGTGACCATCTGCGGCAGTTCGAGCCGCTCCAGTTCGTCGTTCTCCATCGGCGCGCAGATCAGGCCGCGGCATTCGCTCATCATGAAGGCGACGATCTCGGGCGTGGCCTTCTCGGCCGCGATGACGAGGTCGCCCTCGTTCTCCCGGTCCTCGTCGTCGACGACGACGACGGGACGTCCGGCCGCGATGTCGCGGATCGCCTGCTCGACGGGGTCGAGGGAGAGGTCCTCGACGACGCTGTCGTGTTCCGGGTGCAACCAGGTGGGCTGGGCAGTCATGCCGTGGCTCCTTCCAGAGCGGGTGTCCGCGTACGCAGCCACCAGTCGCGCATGCCCCACAGGACGAGGGCGCCGTAAATGACGTAGACGAAGCCGGAGAAGGCGAAGCCGTTGGCGAAGTTCAGCGGCACACCGACCAGGTCGACCAGCAGCCAGGCGAACCAGAACTCGACCATGCCGCGCGCCTGGGCGTACATCGCGACGACGGTGCCGACGAAGATGTACGCGTCGGGCCACGGGTCCCACGACAGCGTCGGGAACGCGGTGAACAGCCCGCCGACGGCGAGGGTGCCGAGGGCGGCGCCGCCGACCAGGAAAGCCCGCTCGCGCCAGCTGGCGAACCGTACGGCGATGGAGCCGTCCTGGGCCTGCTGCTTGCCGCGGTTCCACGACCACCAGCCCCACGCGGCCACGACGATCACCACCAGCTGCTTGCCCGCGCTGCCCGAGAGGTGGGCGGAGGCGAAGGCGGCCAGCAGGATCACGCCGGAGACCAGCTGGGTGGGCCAGGTCCATATGGAGCGCCGCCAGCCGAGCGCGAGGGCGGCCAGACCGACCGTGTTGCCGATCATGTCGGCCCACTTGATGTGCTGGCCGAACAGGGCGAAGGCCTCCGAGTTGAGCCAGCCGACGGCGCTCACTTCGTGTCCTCCCGGTCCCGGTCGCCGAGCAGCCGCTCGACGTACTTGGCAATGACGTCCACCTCGAGGTTGACCGGGTCGCCTGGCTCCTTGATGCCGAGCGTGGTCAGGGCGAGGGTGGTGGGGATGAGGCTGATGGTGAAGTAGTCGGGTCCGGCGTCGACGACGGTCAGGCTCACGCCGTCGACGGTGATCGACCCCTTCTCCACCACGTACCGGGTCAGCTCCGCAGGGAGGGAGATCTTCACGATCTCCCAGTTCTCGGAGATCTTGCGCTCGACGATGCGGCCCGTGCCGTCGACATGCCCCTGGACGATGTGGCCGCCGAGCCTGCCGCCGACCGCCATGGGGCGCTCCAGGTTGACCCGGGAGCCGGTCTCCAGTGCGCCGAGACTGGACCGGTTCAGGGTCTCGGCCATCACATCGGCGGTGAACTCGCCGTCGCCGAGGTCGACGACGGTGAGGCAGACGCCGTTGACGGCGATGGAGTCGCCGTGCTTGGCGCCTTCGGTGACTACGGGACCGCGCAGGCGGAATCGGGAGGCGTCGCCGAGCTTCTCGACGGCGGTGACCTCACCCAGTTCTTCGACAATTCCGGTGAACACTCAGTTTCCCTTCCGGGCAGGGCCGGGGACGGCGGTGATGCGCAGATCGGGGCCGATACGTACGGTCTCGGTCACGTCGAGGCGCAACGCCTGGGCGATGGTGGAGATTCCTGCGTCGGCGAGGGCCGCGGGGCCGGCGCCGAGGAGCACGGGGGCGAGATAGCCGACGACCTTGTCGACCGTTCCCGCCGCGACGAAGGCCCCGGCCAGGGTCGGGCCGCCTTCGAGGAGTACGGAGCGGACGCCGCGCGTGTGCAGGGCCGCGAGCAGGGCGTGGACGTCCAGCCCCGGGCCGGTGGCGGCACGCGGCAGCCGCAGGACGGTCCCGTCGGGCAGATGGCCGGTGTCGGCGTCCTCGGCGACCGCGACCAGGGTGGGCGCCGTGTCGTCGAGGACGCGGGCGCCGGGGCGCACCGCCGTGGCGCCGGTGTCGACGACCACCCGCAGCGGCTGTACAACGCCCTCGATGCCTCGCACACCGAGCTGGGGGTCGTCGGTACGGGCGGTGCCCGAGCCGACCACGACGGCGTCGGCCTCGGCGCGCAGCCGGTGAACGTCGGCGCGCGACTCGGGAGAGGTGATCCAGCGGCTGGTGGCGTCGGCGGCGGCGATCCGGCCGTCGAGCGTCGCGGCGTACTTCCACACGACGTACGGACGGCCGAGCCGCGCCGAGGTCAGCCACGCGGCGTTGCCCGCCTCGGCCTCGTCGGCGAGGAGCCCCTGTTCGGCCTTGATCCCGGCTGCA
Source organism: Streptomyces sp. NPDC051664 (assembly GCF_044453545.1). Classification (NCBI taxonomy): domain Bacteria; kingdom Bacillati; phylum Actinomycetota; class Actinomycetes; order Kitasatosporales; family Streptomycetaceae; genus Streptomyces; species Streptomyces sp. NPDC051664. Next base: position 21,945 of record NZ_JBITCU010000010.1, read on the forward strand.
CGGAGGGTGTCCGCACCCCCGGTGGCCTGCGGGGTCGGGTCGGCCACCGCGTACACGACACGGCTGACGCCGGCCTCGATCAGCGCCTGGGCGCAGGGGCCGGTGCGACCGGTGTGGTTACAGGGCTCGAGAGTGACGTATGCGGTGCCGCCGCGGGCCTTCTCACCTGCTGCGCGCAGGGCGTGGATCTCGGCGTGCGGCCCTCCGGCGCGCTGGTGGAAGCCTTCACCGGCCGGGCGTCCCTCGGCGTCGAGAATCACGCATCCGACGACCGGGTTGGGGCTGGTGGAGCCGAGTCCGCGGGCGGCGAGCGTGATCGCTCGGCCCATGGCGGTGCTGTCGGCTGCGGTGTCCACCGGGTCCTCCTGCCTCTTCGGGCACGGACTCCGGGGCCTGTCGATGACGACAGATGAAGCGGAACGCAACAGGGAACGCCGAAACCGAAGACACGGACGCGGGTCTTCCGGAACCCGGAAAACGCATCCGCCGACGGCGACGTACCTGTGACGGCCCGCCGCGCACTGCCTCCCATCCGGACTTTAACCGTCGGTCCAGGAATCTCACCTGGTCAACCGGCCGCTGGATGCGGACGGGTCGCGGACTATAACCGCCGGTTCGGAATTGCACCGACCCCGGAGTGCGCTGCTGCTGTTACAGGATCAGTGTGCCACGCCTGCCCATGGGCCATACGGACGAGAGGTGTGGAGTGGCTCACAGCCCCGCCCCGGGCGGGCTGTGAGCCCGCCCGTTCCGTCGGGAAGACCATGTTCGAGGAGTTCCTCACGGAACGCTGCCGGCGCCGCCCGGGGTGAACAGCTCGTCCTGAGCCGCATCGCGGGCGGCGAGCAGCGCGCCACGGAGTACCGCGGAGCCGCCCAGCAGGCCCGCTCTGACCTCCGTCCGCAGCGGGGACATCATGGCCAGCCGCTCCTCGACCCGGGACGCCAGCGCTTCGCCGCCCGCGTGACCGACCTCGCCGGCGAGGACCACGCAGCCGGGGTCGATGACCGAGGCTACGGCGGCGGCGCCCACCGCGAGGCGGTCGGCGAGGGCGGAGAGGAATGCCTCGCTCTCCCCTTCTCCGGCCAGGGCGGCCCGTACGGCGAACGCGGCAGCCGGCTCCTGCTCCCCGGGGCCCATCCGCGTACGCACGTCGATGCCGTGCCCCAGGGCCAGTTCGCACACCGGCGCCGCGCTCACAAGGGAGTGGAACCCGCCGTCGCAGTTGACCGCGGAGGGGATCCCCACCGTGCCCGGCACGGGCAGGAAGCCGATCTCGCCCGCACCGCCGGAGGCTCCGCGGCGCAGCTTGCCGTCCAGCATCACGGCGGCGCCGATGCCGTGGCCGAGCCAGAGCAGGACGAAGGTGTCGCGGTCCTGGGTCGCGCCCAGACGGTGTTCGGCGACGGCGGCCAGGTTGGTCTCGTTCTCGACGAGCACGGTCGCGGGCAGCCGATGCTGGAGCACCCGGACGAGGCGACGGTGCCAGGCGGGCAGGCCGGTGGTGTCGCGGAGCTCCCCGGTGACCGGGTCGATCAGGCCGGGGGCGCCGATGCCGACGCTGTGCAGTGGTACGGCGCCTGCCTCGCGCGCGGTGCCCTCCAGCAGTGCGGCGGCCTGTTCCGCGGCGGTTTCGGTGCCGGTGTCGCTGCCGATCGGCAGGGTGGCCTCGGCGAGCGTGACGCCGAGGAGATCGGCGACGACGACGGCGACGCTGTCGGTGCGCACGTCGAGGGCGGCGAGGTGGGCGCGGTCCGCGACGATCCCGTACAGCCGGGCGTTGGGGCCGCGCCGCTCGGCGCCGCTCTCGCCGACGACCTGTATCAGGCCGGCCCCCTGCAACCGCTCCACCAGGTCGGCGACGGTGGGGCGGGAGAGCCCGGTCAGGATCTTGAGCTGGGTGGCCGTCAGCGGGCCGTCCTCCTGGAGCAGTCGAAGGGCGAGCCGGTCGTTGATGACCCGGGCGGTGCTCGGTGATGCGGGCATGCCGGGATCCTTCCAGATCACTGCCGTACAGGGAGGGGCCATGACGGCCTATTTATCAGGCAGGGTTCCTGATAGTTTACTGCCGCACCGTGACGTCAGGCGCGGGGGTCGACCGCGACAGAGAATTCCCAGGGGAGGGCACGGCGGCATGACGACGGAATCCACAGAGACGGTCTTCGGCACGGAGCAGGTGAGGCGGGCCAGGTTCGCGATCGCCGCGGTCTTCACCGTGCACGGCGCGGTGACCGGCAGCTTCGCCACCCGCGTGCCCTGGATCCAGGACCACGCCGGGGTCAGTGCGGGTCAGTTGGGCATCGCCCTGGCCTTCCCGGCGATCGGCGCCTCGCTCGCCATGCCGCTGGCCGGCGCGATCAGCCATCGCTTCGGCGCCAGAACCGCACTGCGCGGACTGCTGGCGCTGTGGACGCTTGCGCTGACACTGCCCTCACTGGCACCGAACCTGTTGACGCTGTGCGCGGCGCTCCTCGTGTTCGGGGCGTCGGCCGGCATGTCGGACGTGGCCATGAACGCCCTCGGTGTCGAGGTGGAGAACCGTCTCGACAAGTCGATCATGTCCGGGCTGCACGGCATGTGGAGCGTGGGCGCCCTGATCGGTTCCGCGGCGGGCACCGTGGCCGCCCATATCGGCGCTGACGCCCGGCTGCACCATGTCCTCGCCGCTCTCGTGCTCACCGTGCTCGGCCTGGTCGCCTGTCAGGGCGTACTGGATCTGCGCAGCGAGCCGGACGACGAGCCGCCACCGCGGTTCACCCTGCCGCCCAGGTCGGCGCTGATCATCGGCGCGGTGGGTTTCTGCGCGGTGTTCGCCGAGGGAGCCAGCCTGGACTGGTCGGCGGTCTACCTCCGGGACATCATGGACAGCTCCGCCGGGCTCGCGGCCGCGTCGACGACGGCGTTCGCACTGACGATGGCGGTGGCCCGGATCGCCGGGGACAAGGTCGTCGACCGGTTCGGGGCGGTCAGGACCGTGCGGGTGGGCGGAGTGCTGGCAACCGTCGGAGGTGTGCTGGTGGTCGTCGCGCCGGGCGCGGTTCCGGCGATGTGCGGTTTCGGGTTGCTGGGCCTCGGTGTCGCCGTGGTGGTCCCCCTCGCGTTCGCGGCGGCGGGGCGCAGCGGGCCGAACCCGAGCCAGGCGATCGCGGGCGTCGCCACGATCACGTACACCTCGGGGCTGATCGCCCCGTCGGCGATCGGTTCGCTGGCCGAGGCGACCTCGCTGGTCGTGTCGTTCGGCCTGGTGACGGTGTTGGCGTTCGGTCTGGTACTGGGGGCCGGGGTGCTGCGGGCGGGCGACCGCCAAGTCGCGGCGAAGGCGGTCGGCGTACCGGAGGCGGCGGCCGAGCCCCGGGCCTGAAGGGCTCGTCCCACGGGCGGGGCTCCGGGCGGAGCCCCGCCCGCCGACGTTCAGCCGGCGATCGAGTCGAGCTGTTCCGCTGCGGGCCGCAGCGCCCAGAGGTCGCCGCCGGGCGGCGTCTCCAGTTGCGGTACGGCGGCCTGTGCCTGCCGGTCACCGGCGTCGGCGGCAGCGTGCACGATGTCACTGGCCGCGTACCGGTAGAACTCCAGCTCGGGGTACGGCCAGGGGGCCGCCCCGGTCGCGGCGGGCAGCAGATAGTCGACCGCCTTGAACAGGCTCTGCCCCTGCGGTCCTCGGTACGCCCAGAGGTCCACGCCGACCTGCTTGCCGATCGCGGCGAGCCGCGTGTAGGCGACCAGGTCGAAGGTCGAGTAGTGCCAACTGCGGGTGCGTGCCAGCTCCTGCGGCTGGGTGCCGTCGCCGGCGATCTGCGGGTCGATCCGCAGCGCACGCGCGTCAAGGACGACCTTGCGGGCGAGGTCCTTGTCACCGGTGGCGAGGGCGAGTCCGGCGATCTGCATGTCCTGGAAGGTGCCGTGGTTGTTCTGGGCGGCCGATTCCTGCTTGCCGAAGTCCGAGTTGACCAGCCAGTCCAGGAACGAGGTGTTCCAGACCCGCATGCCGGTCCGGTCGTTCTTCGACCAGCCGGGCGCACCGGTGTCGAGGAGGGCGATGGCATCCAGGACCGAGGTGTACTGCTGGGAGAAGTCGATGATGCCGATGGCCCGGCCGTCGTACTTGCAGGGGATGAACTGCCCGTGGTTCAGGTTGGGGTTCATCCGCGTCGCGGGGTCGAGGAACCAGGTGCGCAGGATGTCCGAGGCGTGCTCGGCGTACTGCTTCCGGCCCGTGTAGTACCAGGCGAGGCTGAGCGTGGTGACCGAGTTGAAGACCTTGCCGATGTCGGGGCGGTCGGTGCCAGTGTCGACCTCGGGGTTGCGTTCGCCGTCGCGCTGGACGTACGGACAGCCCCACGGGTTCTCCGCGGTCTTCGGCTGGGAGGGCCACCAGTACGGGGCCTGGCTCAGGTAGTCGTGCGGGTCCCCACTCGGTGCGGGCTTCGGCTTGTCGACGACCGTCCAGGGGCCCTGGTCCAGCCAGCTGTCCGCCTTCACGGTCAGCGCGTCGACGGCCGTGCGCAGAGCCCGGTCGCCGTGGTCGAGCCGTAGCTTCGCCTGCTGAATGCGGTGGCCGTCGATGACCACGGTCCTCGGCATCCGGGGCGGCGGGCGGTGGCCGTGGGCGGTGGCGGCCGCGGAGGAGGCGGCCGGCACCAGGACGGCGGTCAGCGCAACGACGGTGGTGAGCAGGGCTCCGAGACGCCGACGAGGTCTTTCGCTCATCGAGCACTCCCCTCATGAATCAGATATATGAATGATGTTCACGAGCAAGACCGTGTGAGCGTAGAGCCGCCTGTTCGGAGTGACAATGCTTCGCGCACGATTCATGGATGGGACCTTCCGACGAGGCTCGCGCAACGCAACCCGGACAGGGGCCGACGCCGCTCCGGCATTACCATGGCGCTGATCTTCTCCGCGGTGGCGCCGGGCCCGTACGAACACGGCACCGGGCACCGCACGGACCCACACACGGACACACAGGGAGCGACCATGGGCGGCCTCGGCGTGCGCTGGACTTTGCACGGCGACGGAAAGACCCCCGCACCGGGGGCCGTGGTCCGGCCCGATGAGCGGCTCTCCTGGCCCCGTACGTTCGGGCTCGGCGCCCAGCACGTGGTGGCGATGTTCGGCGCCTCGTTCGTCGCCCCGGTGCTCATGGGGCTGAACCCGAACCTCGCGATCATGATGTCCGGTGTCGCGACGGCCATCTTCCTGCTCGCCACGCGCGGCCGGGTGCCCAGCTATCTCGGCTGTTCGCTCTCCTTCGTCGGCGTGGCCGCGACGATCCGGGCCGGTGGCGGGGACAGTGCCGTCGTCACCGGGGCGGTCTTCGTCGTCGGTGTGGCGCTCTTCCTCGCGGGTCTCGCGGTGCAGCGCTTCGGTGCCCGGATCATCCACGCGGCGATGCCGCCCGTGGTCACCGGCGCCGTCGTCATGCTCATCGGCTTCAACCTGGCGCCGGTCACCGCGTCGACGTACTGGCCGCAGGACCAGTGGACCGCGCTGCTGGTCATGCTCTTCACCGGTATGGCCGTGGTGTGCCTGCGCGGATTCTTCTCGCGCATCGCGATCTTCCTCGGTCTGGTCTTCGGCTACGTGCTGTCCTGGGTGCTGGACCAGGTCTTCGGCAAGATCCATTCACCGGCCGGCGGCGCCGAGGCGGTCGACCACTGGCGGCTCGACCTGTCGGGTGTCTCCAAGGCCGACTGGATCGGACTGCCGTCCTTCCACGCCCCGAGCTTCGAATGGTCGGCGATCCTGGTCGCACTGCCGGTGGTGATCGCGCTGATCGCGGAGAACGCGGGGCACGTCAAGGCCGTGGGCGAGATGACCGGTGACTCGCTCGACGACAAGCTCGGCACCGCGATCGCGGCGGACGGCGCAGCCTCCATGCTCTCCACCGCCGTGGGTGGCCCGCCCAACACCACGTACTCCGAGAACATCGGCGTCATGGCCGCGACCCGTGTCTACTCCACCGCCGCATATTGGGCCGCCGCCTGCTTCGCCCTGCTGTTCGGGCTCTGCCCCAAGTTCGGCGCGGTCGTCGCGGCCATCCCGGGCGGGGTCCTCGGCGGCATCACCGTCATCCTGTACGGGATGATCGGCCTGCTGGGCGCCCAGATCTGGATGAGCGGCAACGTCGACCTCCGCAACCCGCTGAACCTGGTGCCGGCCGCCGCGGGCATCATCATCGGTGTCGGCGGGGTCAGCCTGAAGATCACCGACGACTTCGAGCTGAGCGGGATCGCGCTCGGCACCATCGTCGTGATCACCGGCTACCACGTGCTGCGGGCCTTCGCCCCGGCCCATCTGAAGCCGCAGGAGCCGCTGCTGGACGCGGGCACGTCCACGTACGACGACACGAAGCCGCCCACGCAGTAGCCCCTTCCGGGAGGAACTCATGTCCACCACCATCCGCAGGGCAGTCATCCCCGCTGCGGGCCTCGGCTCACGCCTTCTCCCGCTCACGAAGGCGACGCCGAAGGAGATGCTGCCGGTCGGTGACAAGCCGGTGATCGAACACACCGTGCGCGAGCTCGTGGCCTCGGGCATCACGGACATCACCATCGTCGTCTCGGGCGGCAAGGGACTGATCCAGGACCACTTCCGGCCCAACCCCACGCTCGTCGCCCAGCTCCGCGCGGACGGCAGGACCGCCTACGCGGACGCCGTGGAGGAAGTCGGGGACCTGTCCAGGCTCGGGCACATCACCTACCTCGACCAGCACGGCCCGTACGGCAACGGAACCCCCGTCCTCAACGCGGCGCGGAACTTCGGTGACGAGCCGATGCTGGTCCTGTGGCCCGATGACGTCTTCGTCGCCGGGACTCCGCGTGCGCAGCAGCTGATCAGGGCGTACGAGGCGACGAGTTGCCCCGTGCTCGCTCTCATGCCGATGAACCCCGCCGACTCCCACCGCTACGGCGTGCCCGTCGTCAAGGAGGACCTGAACGACGGGCTCCTGCGCATCACCGGCCTCGTCGAGAAGCCGAAGCCGCAGGACGCCCCGTCGGCGTACGCGGCCATCGGTGGCTACGTCGTGACCCCCGGGATCGTCGACGAGCTGCGCCGACAGACGGAACGCTGGTACGAGCACCGCACCGGCGAGGTCTACCTGACCGACGCGATCAACGCCTACGCAGGCAGCCGCGCCGTGTACGGGCAGGTCATCGAGGGCCAGTGGTACGACACCGGCAACCCGCTGGCCTACCTCACCGCCCAGTTCGCCGCCGCGCTCGCCGACCCGGAGTACGGCCCCCATCTGCGCAGGCTCGCGCAGGAAATCGGCGAGACGCCTTCGGCCTGACCGCGCACCGCCGCGCTCCCCCGTCCGAAACGACCCGGGGCGGGCCTCCCGGGCACTGATGGCTCCGCCGTCGTTCCCTCGTTCCGATGAACCCACGGCCCGTCGGCGCCACGGCGGGCCCACGGCTGGGAGGCTGCCCCCATGGCGCAGTTCAAGCAGATGGAACAGTTCGCGGACCGGGCCGGTCCCGTCGCCGCGCCGCCCGCTGTCACGTCGGTGCTCGCGCGGATGCGTGACCTTCAGTCCTCCTGGCCGCCGGTGGACGGGGTGGCGGTCTTCAACCGGGTCTATCTGACAGTCACCGAGAGCATCGACCGGCAGATCACCGAAGGCGCGTTCCCCGACCGGGTGGCCGCGGCCGCCCTGGACGTGAAGTTCGCGGAGCGCTATCTCGCGGCCGTCGATGCAGCGTCGGCGGGGCACCGGCCGCCCGACTCCTGGCGCCCGCTGTTCCAGTACCGGCACCATCCCGGCGTACGACCGCTGCAGTTCGCGATGGCGGGGATCAACGCACACATCGGCCACGATCTGGCGATCGCCGTCGTGGACACCTGCCGCACGCTCCGCTGCGCTCCGCCGGACCTGCAGGAGGAGTTCGACCAGGTGGGCGATCTCCTCGCGACGCTGGAGGAGCAGATCCGGGAGGATCTGATGCCGGGACCCGATCTGCTGGAGATCGCGGATCCGCTGACCCATCTGCTGGGGTCATGGAGTCTGGACCGGGCCCGCGAGGCGGCATGGTCGGCGGCCCGGGTGCTGTGGCGGCTGCGTGATCTCCCGGTGCTCGCCGAGGAGTTCCGGCAGCGGATGGACGCGGGTGCGGGTCTGGTGGGGCGCTGTCTGCTCACTCCGTGCCGCTGACCGCATACTCCCGCGAAGGCGACCGCAGCGCTACGAGGGCCCATCCGGTGCACCATCTGTCGCCCGGTGCCGGAGCCCGGCCGGGGCCGGCGGCGCACCGTCCGCCGGCCCGCGTAACGCCGGTCAGTCCTCCGGGAGTTCGACCGGGGCGATGTCGTCGAAGACGTCACCGGGGCCGGGGTTCGTCGCATCCGTGGCCCCGCCGAACTGGTTCATCACACCCCAGACGGCGTTGAGCGCGGTCTGCACGGCACCCTCGGCCCATCCGGCCGTCCAGGAGATGTCGTCGCCCGCGAGAAAGAGTCCGCGCTTGTCGGCAGGCAGCCGGTCCTGCATGAAGTGGGTGAACAGCCGTCGCTGATAGCGGTAGTGGCCCGGCAGGTTGGCCTTGAACGCGCCCATGAAGTAAGGCTCGTTCTCCCAGGAGACCGTCACCGGGTTGCCGATGATGTGCTTCCTGACGTCGACGTCCGGGTAGATCTCGCCGAGCGACTTCAGCATGACCTCCATGCGCTCGTTCGGGGAGAGCGGCAGCCACTTCAGGCTGTCGTCGCACCAGGTGTACGACAGGCAGATGACGGCCGGCTTGTCGGGACCGTCGTCGAGGAGGTAGGTACCCCGGGTCATCCGGTCGGTGAGCGTCATCGACATGACGTCCCGGCCCGTGGGAACCCCCCTGTCGTCGACGGCCTTGTCCAGCCAGAACGGCCGGTCGACAGGGACGAACAACTTCGACGACTCCATGTAGTGGGTGCGCTCCATCGCCGTCCAGTGATCGATGGGGAACAGCGCGTCGTCACAGTCGATCTTGGAGAGCAGCAGCCAGGACTGGCCGGTGAAGATCGCCGCACGGAACGTGCGGATGTCGCCGGTCGCGTCGGTGACGGTGATCCGGTTCCCGGCGGTGCGGTGCAGCCGGGTCACGGCGGGGCGGGGCTCGCCGTCGTGGAGCGAGGACAGCGACGTGCCGAGCGGCCAGTGCACGATCTTCTGCGGCTCGCGCTCCCAGAGCCGCAGCGGGAGATGCTGGCTGCCGCCGACGATGCCGCGGTGATGATCGTCGGCCTCGGTGTAGACGACCCGCAGGATCTCCAGGATGGAATTGGGGAAGTCGGTGTCCCACCCGCCGGTGCCGAAGCCGACCTGGCCGAAGATCTCGCGGTGCCGGAACGACTTGAAGGCGTCGGAGGCGCAGAGGAAGCCGTAGAAGGTCTGGTTGTCGAGCTTCTCGACGAGCTTCGACCAGATCTCCCGGATGCGCGGGACGTCGCGCTCGCGCATCGCCCGGTTCATGTCGGAGAAGTCGGCGCCCTCCTCCAGACAGGCGTTCCAGGCGTCCATCACATCGCGGTAGACCTGCGGGAGATCGGCGATGGTCTCCGCGTAGTGCGACTCACCCTTGAGGTCGACGACGGTCGACGGGGTGGCGGGGGACAGCGGGTTGGGGAACGGCTCGGTCCGCAGGCCCACCAGGTCGATGTAGTGCTGCAGGGCCGTGGACGACGGCGGGAAGCGCATCGCGCCCATCTCGGCGGTCAGCGAGGGGTCACAGCCGTCGAAACCGACGGTACGCAGCCGCCCGCCGATCTGGTCCGCCTCGTAGACGACGGGCTTGAGGCCCATCTTCATCAGTTCGTACGCGGCCACGATGCCGGAGAGCCCACCACCGATGACGGCGACCTCGGTGCCGTGCTCGGTCGCCGGTATCTGGCCGAGCCCCGCGGGGTGGGCCAGGAAGTCGTCGTACGCGTAGGGGAAGTCCGGCCCGAACATGGTGATCGGCGGCTGCGCGTCGGCGGTGTGCTGGACGGCGTTGGGCACCGTGGACGTCATGGGGTACGGACTCCTTGCACGGGAAAGAGGAAGCGGGAGGGCGCGGGTTCAGACGAGGGAGCCGTACAGACCGGGGCGGCGGTCGTGCAGATACGGGTTGGCGGCGCGGGACGCGCTCAGGAACTCCGGGTCGACGTCGCCGACGACAAGCTCCTCGCCGCGTCCGGCCCGGGTGCGGACGGTGCCGTCGGGACCGGCCAGGCAGCTCAGCCCGACGAACTCGAACTCGCCTTCCGGACCTGTCCTGTTGACGTACGCGACATACATCTGGCTCTCGAAGGCACGGACCGGTACGACGGACTCGGCGACGAACTGGAAGGGGTGCATCTGCGCGGTCGGCACCAGCAGCAGGTCGGTGGCTGCAAGCGCGTGCGCCCGGACGTTCTCCGGGAACTCGACGTCGTAACAGATCATGATCCCGATGCGTACGCCGTCCAGCTCGGCCTGGACGACGGGCTGCTCGCCAGGGGTGAACCACTGCTGCTCGAAGCAGCCGAACAGGTGGGTCTTGCGGTAGTTGGCGAGCCGGGTGCCGTCCGGGCCGATCAGCTGCGCCGCGTTGAAGATCAGCTCGTCCGCGCGCTCCGGGTAGCCGTACAGGACCGCGAGCCCGTGCCGTACGGCGATGTCGGCGACGGTCCGCGCGGAGGCGCCGTCGGCGGGCTCGGCCAGCCGGGGCACGTCGTCGCCGATGGCATATCCGGTGAGGAACAGTTCGGGGCAGACCAGCAGGCGGGCCCCGGCCGCTGCCGCGCGGCCGGCGGCCTCGTCGAGCACCTTGATGTTCTCGGCCACCGAGCCCGGACGTCCGGAGCTCTGGAGCAGGGCGGTGCGCAACGGCGGCATGGCAGACCTCGGGCGGTGCGGACTGAGCGGGGACGATTAGACGGTACGGGCCGGGATTCCGGCCGGACAAGGCGCGAGCGTTGCGCGCCGACCGTCGATCCATTGCGCGATCCACCGGCGCGGCGGTGATTTGTTGCGTGGAGCGTCGTTGCAGGTCAGAGGGGTGATTTCGGTCTCACCGAGGACCACCTGCCCAGGTGCATGTCCGCGGCCCCGACAGGACGTGCCGGAGAGCCGCCGACCGCCTGCGTGATCAGCCCGGAGTCCCCGAGGAGTACCGCCGCAGCAGGGGCGACAACACCAGCACCGACTTGGTGCGCTCCACGTAGGGCTCGCCCGCGATCCGCTCCAGCACCTGCTCGAAGTGGCGCATGTCTGCGGCGAAGACCTGGACGATCGCGTCCGCCTCCCCGGTGACGGTGGAGGCCGACGCGATCTCCGGATAGCGCGCCAGACCGCTCTTGATCGCCTCCGGAGAGGTGTTGCGGCTGCAGTAGATCTCGATGTATCCCTCGGTCTCCCAGCCGAGCGCCGCCGGGTCCACCCGTACGGTGAAGCCGGTGATGGCCCCCTCCGCGCGCAACCGGTCGACGCGGCGCTTCACCGCGGGCGCGGAGAGGCCGATGATCGCGCCGATGTCGGCGTAGGAGCGGCGGGCGTCCTCGGCAAGGGCGTGGACGATGCGTTCGTCGAGATCGTTCAGTCGCACTTCAGGTGGATCACTTCTCTGCGATGGGTGTCCGGGGAGAGTGCGGCACACCGTGCCGCACCCGAAGTAGAACACGCGGTGGAGGACGGGGCCGTACGGACGTCGGGGCGACGCGGCGGGGTAAGGGTGCAGTGCGCACCCCTACCGAACGGAGACCCGATGACCTGGCTCGACCCCGACCCCTTTCTGCGCGGTGTGGCCTGGCGGGACGGTGTGCGTACGGTACGGGCCGACCCGGCCGATCTGGCGCGGCTGCCGTGGGACACCCGGGCGCGGGCGCTGCTGCCCATCGGGGTACGGCTGGAGTTCCTGGCACCGGGCGCGCGTGCGGTGGAGATCCGCTACCGCGCCGCGGTGCCCGACCCGGCGGACGCGCTGCACGACCTCGCTCACGTGTTCGCACTCTGGCGGGGCGACAGGTGCGTCGCGGAGATCTTCGCGGAGCCCGCCGAGGAGGCGGTCGCCGTGCTCGGACTCCCGCCCGGGGAAGGCCCGTTCACCGTTCATCCACCGCAGGGACAGTCCCCCCTGATCCTCGGCGTGCGGGCGGTGGGCGGCACGCTGCTGCCCGCGCCGGCGCAGCCGCGGTGGGTGGTGCACGGCGATTCGATCACCGAGGGCTGGTGGTCCACGCGCCCCGCCCACGCGTGGCCCGCGGTGGCCGGCCGCGCGCTCGGGCTGGACCCGGTCAATCTGGGGTACGCGGGGTCGGCGCGCGGGGAGCTGTGCGTCGCCGAGCAGATCGCGGCCCTCCCGGCCGACGTACTGACGCTGGCATTCGGTACGAACTGCTGGTCAGGAGTGCCGTTCTCGGCACCGCTGCTGTACGAGACGGTGCGCGCGTTCATCACTCTGGTGCGCGCGGGCCACCCGGGGACACCATTGCTGCTCATCTCACCGCTCCTGTGCCCGGACGCCGAGGACACCCCGAATGCCCTCGGAGCCACTCTGCGCGAGCTGCGGACGGCGCTGGAGGAGGCCGGTGCCGACCTCGTCCGCGCGGGCGACTCACGGCTGTCCGTGCTGCCGGGACGCGATGTCCTCGGACCGGAGCATCTGGCGGACGGCCTGCACCCTCACGACACCGGCCACGCCCGTCTGGCGGCGGCCGTCACGGAGGCGCTCGCCCCGTACGTATCCGCGGCGGACTGCTGAGCGGCGTCCCCTCCCCCGCCGACGGACGAAGTCCGGACCGCGTCGGCGGTCCGGACTTCTTCCTCGTTGCCTCCCGGCGCTGCCGGGAACGCGTGACTAGCTCCAGCTGGCGTGCAGCGCCTGGCCCTCGGCGTAACCGGCGGCGCTCTGCACACCGACGACCGCCTTCTCGGCAAACTCCTCCAGGGACGCCGCACCGGCGTACGTGCACGAGGAGCGGACGCCCGCGATGATCGAGTCGATCAGGTCCTCGACGCCGGGGCGGGCCGGGTCCAGGAACATCCGCGAGGTGGAGATGCCCTCCTCGAAGAGCGCCTTGCGGGCCCGGTCGTACGCCGACTCGTCCGACGTGCGGTTCTTCACGGCGCGCGCGGACGCCATGCCGAAGGACTCCTTGTAGTAGCGCCCGTCGGCGGACTGCTGGAGGTCGCCGGGCGACTCGTACGTACCGGCGAACCAGGAGCCGATCATCACGTTGGACGCACCCGCGGCGAGCGCCATGGCGACATCGCGCGGGTGGCGGACGCCGCCGTCCGCCCAGACGTGCTTGCCGTACTTCTTCGCCTCGGCGGCGCACTCCAGCACCGCGGAGAACTGGGGCCGCCCGACCCCGGTCATCATCCGGGTGGTGCACATGGCGCCGGGGCCGACACCGACCTTGATGATGTCCGCGCCGGCCTCGATGAGGTCGCGCACGCCCTCGGCGGCGACGATGTTGCCGGCCACGATCGGCACCTGCGGGTCGATCGCACGGACCGCACGGACCGCGCTGATCATGGACTCCTGGTGGCCGTGCGCCGTGTCCACGACGAGGGTGTCGACGCCCGCGTCGAGCAGCTGTTTGGCCTTGCCCGCGACATCGCCGTTGATCCCGACGGCAGCGGCGATCCGCAGCTTGCCGTCGGCGTCGGTGGCCGGGGTGTAGAGGGTGGCGCGGAGCGCCGCCTTGCGGGTGAGGATGCCGACGAGCCGGCCGTCCGCGTCCACCGCGGGGGCGAGCTTGCGGTGGGCGCCGTCGAGCTTGTTGAACGCGTCGCGCGGATCGATGTCCGCGTCGAGCAGCACCAGGTCCTTGGACATGACCTCGGAGAGCTGGGTGAAGCGGTCGACACCGGTCAGGTCGTGGTCGGTGACGACGCCGACGGGCCGCTGCTCTTCGTCGACGACGACGCCGGCGCCGTGCGCGCGCTTCGGCAGCAGGGACAGGGCGTCGGCGACGGTCTGGCCCGGGGTCAGCATGATCGGCGTGTCGAGTACGAGGTGGCGCGTCTTGACCCAGGAGATGACATCGGTGACGACGTCGATCGGGATGTCCTGGGGGATGACGACCAGCCCGCCGCGGCGGGCGATCGTTTCGGCCATCCGGCGGCCGGCGATCGCCGTCATATTGGCGACGACGAGCGGGATGGTGGTGCCGGTGCCGTCCGGCGAGGAGAGGTCGACCCCCTGGCGGGAACCGACCGCTGAGCGGCCCGGAACCATGAAGACATCGTCGTACGTGAGGTCGTACGGGACCGAGGGGGATTCTGTGTAGCGACCGGTACCGGGCTCAAGAAAACGCATAAGGCTCATTTTTTCATACGAAACCGCGCAGGTCGCTGCCTTGAAGACACAGCAAACGGCTCCCGCATTCGTACGTTCCTACAAGGGCTGCGTGCGGGAGTCCCGGGCAAGTGGAACCTGCCTTACCCACAGACAGTACCCGAACAGCTTTCAACCATTCGCGATCATCTTCCCTGGACCTGGTGACAAGGGGTCAGGTAGCTTCAAACGCGCAGGTCCCGCGGGTCGCAATCAGGTCCCGAGGAACAGGCGGAACGGCCCCGACTTCCGTCACACGTACGACCGGAGAGGATCCAGACCCGCCCGTGGAGAACGAACTGCCGGACATCTACTGCCCGTTCCCCCAGCAGACGAACCCGCACGTCGCGCACACCCGTGCGCACCTCGACAGCTGGACGCGCAACACCGGTCTGGTACACCGGGATTCAGCCAGGGAGCGCTTCGAGCAAGCCGACTTCGGCGCGTTCGTCGGCATGGTGTATCCGACCGCGAACGCCGAGAATCTCGATCTCGTCGCCGACTGGTTCGTGTGGCTGTTTCTCGTCGACGACCAGCTCGACGACGGCCATCTCGGCCGCAGCCCGGAGCGGGTGCGCGACGTGGTGGCGCTGATGCGCGCAGTGGTCCAGGGCACCGGCGCCGGCCCGCTGCCGGACGAGGAGCTCCCGGCCGCGGTGGTCGCCCTGGCCGACCTGTGGGAACGGACGACGCCGAATGCGGCCGCGCACTGGCTGCGACGGTTCGCCTGGCACCTGATCACGTACCTCACCACGGCCACCACCTGGGAGGCGGGGAACCGGGCGAACGGTGTCGTGCCGTCCGAGGAGACGTATATCGCCAAGCGGCGGCACACCGGCGCCATACATGTCTGCATGGACCTGATCGAGATCGTGGCCGGTATCGAGGCACCCGAGTCGATCCACAACGACCCCCGGTTCATCGTCGCGCTCGAAGCCTCGTGCAACGTCGTGTGCTGGGCCAATGACGTGTACTCGTACGAGAAGGAACAGGTCCTCGGCGAGATCCACAACCTCGTCCATCTGGTCCGGCACCACCGCGGATACGGCAAGCAACAGGCGCTCGAGCACGTCTGCGCGGAGATCGCCAGGGAGACGGAGCGCTTCCTGGCTGCCGAGGCCGAGCTGGTGACGGCCTACCCGCTGTTGTCCGGGATGCTCGTCCCGTACCTGAACGGGATGCGCAGCTGGATGCGCGGCAATCTGGACTGGTCACGGCAGACGCCGCGCTACAACCCGGCGGACGTCAGCCAGTACAAGGAGCCGCAGCAGTACCTGGAGCCGACGGTCCTGGGCGTACGGCAGGACTGACCGGGGAGCGCCTCACATCGGCCGCCGGGCGGGGCGCGTGGAGACCGTCCGGCGGCCGGGGCGCAGTGGACGGGCGGCCCGTCCAGGACGCCGCCCGGTCCCGCTCAGTCCCCGTCCGGGTCGGCCCGCTCCAGTGCGGGCCGCCGCGGCGCCGCGGACTCCGTCAGCAGATATTCGGCGGCCGATGTGTCCGTCACCAGGCTGGTGACCAGACCGGACCGCAGGACCGCCCCGATCGCCGCCGCCTTGCGCTGGCCGCCCGCGATCGCCACCACCTCGGGGATCCGACGCAGCCGGTCCGCCTCGACGGTGATGCACCGTTCCCCCAGGTCGCGGCCGACCCGGCGCCCCTCCGTGTCGAAGAGGTGCGCGGACATCTCGGCGGCGACGCCGAGCGACGCGTAGTGTTCCCGCTCCTCGTCGGTCAGCATGTCGTGGACGGTGGAGATACCCGGCTCCCAGGAGCCGATGGAGACCGCGGCGACCGTCACCTTGTCGAAGTACTCGAAGGCGCGCGCGATGCCGGTCTGATGGCGCAGCGCGGCGGCCGTGGCCGGGTCGGGCAGCAGCATCGGCGCATAGATCGGGTGGGCCTCGCCACCGGAGACCTGGGCGGCCCGCCGGACCGCCTCGACCGAACCGCGCTCGGCGGTCCCCGCGTCGTACACCCCGGTGAGCTGCACGACCGTGCACGGCGGCAGCCGGTCGAGGGCCGCCGCCATATGAATGGTGGACCGGCCCCAGGCCAGTCCCAGTACATCGCCTTCGTTCACCAGTTCGCCGAGAAGATCGGCCGCGACCTCGCCCAGGTTCTCCGGGTCCGGAGCGTCGTCCTGCTCCTCCGCGGGAGACTCGACGACGACCGCGTGCCGCAGCCCGTAGCGGGCCCGCAGCGCGTCGGAACGCTCCGCGTCCAGCTCTGCGGGGACCCGGATCTCGATCCGTACGAGGTCACGCTCGAGCGCCGTCTCCAGGACCCGGGCCACCTTGAAGCGGCTGACGCCGAACTCCTCGGCGATCTGGATCTTCGACTTTCCCTCGAGGTAGAAGCGGCGGGCCATGGCCGCCGCCTGCACCAGCTCCGCGGGCCCCATCCGCAGGGCGGACCGTCCCGCCGACATAGCAGACACCGCGATCTCCTCACTGCTGTTCACACGCTCGATACGCCGTTCATCCTGTCAGATCCGGCGATCCTTGATCGGTCCCGTCGGACCGCGTTCATCTGCCCTTGGCCGGGCCGACCGGCAACCGGGGCCCGACCGCGTCGTCACTGCCGACGTCGCCGCCGGCTTCAGTGGTTGCACGCCCAGGCCGCCGTGGCGATCGTCCCGTCCGCCTTGGCACGCAGGGCGCGTACCGCCTCGGCCGGGTCCTGGGCCCCGTACACCGCGGAACCGGCGACGAAAACGTCCGCACCGGCCTCGGCGCACCGCTCGATGGTGGAATCGGAGACCCCGCCGTCGACCTGGAGCCACAGCTCCAGACCGTGCTTGGAGATCAGCTCACGGGTACGGCGGATCTTCGGCAGCATGATGTCCAGGAAGGCCTGGCCGCCGAAGCCCGGCTCCACCGTCATGATCAACAGCATGTCGAGCTCGG
The DNA here is from genome assembly GCF_044453545.1 of Streptomyces sp. NPDC051664. Taxonomy (NCBI): domain Bacteria; kingdom Bacillati; phylum Actinomycetota; class Actinomycetes; order Kitasatosporales; family Streptomycetaceae; genus Streptomyces; species Streptomyces sp. NPDC051664. Next base: position 39,130 of record NZ_JBITCU010000010.1, read on the forward strand.
GGAGCAGGTCCTCGTACGGCTCGATGGGCGTCGCGGGCTTGAGCGCCATGGAGGCGCGGGCACCCTTGGCCCGGATCTCCCGCGCCAGCCGTACGGGCGCTGCCGCGGCCTCCACGTGGAAGGTGACCGAGCCGGCCCCCGCCTCGACGTACTGCGGTGCCCAGCGGTCCGGGTCGTCGATCATCAGGTGGCAGTCCAGCGGAGTGTCCGTGGCCCGGCTGAGCGATTCCACGATGGGCACGCCGAGGGTCAGGTTGGGCACAAAGTGGTTGTCCATGACATCGACGTGGAGCCAGTCGGCGCCTTCGACGGCCTTCGCCTCCTCGGCGAGGCGAGCGAAGTCGGCGGACAGGATGCTCGGGTTGATCTGGGCCATGTGCCAAGCCTGCCATGTTCCGCGGCACTTCCCCGCCCGGGTGCGGGCCAAAGCCTCACGGGATCATTACAGTTCGCGAAATCCAGGGGTTTCCGCTGCCCGATCCGGGCGATTCGGCCCGCGTCGGGCCGATCGGCCGCGGTCCAGGCCCTGCGGCGGCGGCCTTCTCGTGGCACCGCGCACCGTGGGGGCGAGGGTTTCGTTACGCAATTTCGTTACGCGTGGGTCCGACACCGGCCGCAGGCGCTCAGGATGCACGCTCCGCCACCGGCCGCACACGTCACAGGTCACCGCACCGAGTGAGGCCGGCAGCGCCGGGCCTTACGCGGTACGCCGCAGCAGGGCCAGGTACATCGCGTCCGTACCGTGCAGATGCGGCCACAGCTGGATGTCGGGTCCGTCGCCGAGCGCGGGCACACCGGGCATCAACGGGCGCGCGTCCACCCACTCCGCCTCGACCGGCTGACCGCCGCGCCCCTTCAGCACGTCCTCGACGACCACTCGGGTCTCCGCGAGATGCGGCGAGCAGGTCGCGTAACCGACGATGCCGCCGACCCGCACGGCCTTCAATGCCTCCCGCAGCAGGCCTCGTTGCAGCGGCGCGAAGCTCTCCAGGTCCTCCGCGCGACGGCGCCAGCGGGACTCCGGGCGGCGGCGCAGCGCGCCGAGGCCGGAGCACGGGACGTCCATCAGGACCCGGTCGAAGCTGTCGGGCTGCCACGGCGGGCGGGTGCCGTCGGCGGTGATGACCTGGTACGGGCCGGGGTTGCCGGCCAGCGCGCGCTCGACGAGCCGGGCCCGGTGCGGCTGCTTCTCGGCGGCGAGCAGGGCGGCGCCGCGTTCGGCGGCGAGGGCGGCGAGCAGCGCGGCCTTGCCGCCCGGGCCGGCGCAGCCGTCGAGCCACCGGGTGTCACTGCCGTCCACCGGCGCGTTGGCGAGGGCCGTGGCCACCAGCTGGCTGCCCTCGTCCTGGACCCCGGCACGGCCTTCCTGCACGGCGGCCAGGGCGCCGGGCTCGCCGCCCTCGGCCATCCGTACGGCATAGGGCGACCAGCGGCCGGGCAGCCCGTTCTCGTCGCCGAGGGCCGTGAACAGCTCATCGGTGGTGGAACGGCCCGGGCGGGCGACGAGGGTGACCTCGGGCCGTTCGTTGTCGGCTTCGAGGAGATCCTCGATCCCGGCGCGGCCGCTGCCCAGCGCGTCCCAGAGGGCGGAGACGATCCACCGGGGGTGCGAGTGCACGACGGCGAGGTGGTCCTCGGCGTCCTCGTCGTACGACGGGGCGACACGCGCCACCCAGCCGTCGAGGTCGTCCGCGGAAACCTTCCGCAGCACGGCGTTGACGAACTTCGCCCGTCCCTCGCCGAGCACCACCCGGGCCAGCTCCACACTGGCGGAGACCGCGGCGTGGGTGGGAATACGCGTGCCGAGCAGCTGGTGCACGCCCATGTTCAGCACATCGAGGACCGGCGGGTCGACCTCGCGCAGCGGCCGGTCGATGCAGGACGCGACGATCGCGTCGTACGTGCCCTGGCGTCGCAGCGTCCCGTAGACCAGCTCGGTCGCCAGCGCCGCGTCCCTGGCGTCGAAGTCACCCTTGGCGCGTGCCTTCTTCAGCAGCGGGGGCAGGACGAGGTTGGCGTACGCATCGCGTTCGTCGACAGCCCGGAGCGCCTCGAAGGCGAGGAACCGGACCGGATCCTTCTGGGGCCGGCGATGCGGCTTGGCGGGACGGCGACGCTGCTGGTCGTTCACGTGAAAGGTGCTCCGCTGATGGTGAGGGGGCGAACCCTCCCAGCCTACGTCGCCGTCGGATCGAGGCCGTCCGGCGATCGAGGGCCACCGGACGGTCCCGTCCGGCGTCCCCACCGGACAGGCCTCAGACCCCGATCAGCTCCCCCGGAGCGATCCGCACCCCGCGCGCCCAGTCCGCGGCCCGCATCGGCTTCTTGCCCTGCGGCTGGACCCAGAGCAGCTCGACGGCGTGCGATCCGGTGCCGACGTACACATTGTTCTTGGACGCGGACAGCTCGCCGGGCGCCAGGTCGGCGCGGTCCAGGACGGGCACGGCCTGGATCAGCTTGAGGCGTTCCCCCCGGAAGATCGTCCATGCGCCGGGGGCGGGGGTGCAGCCGCGCACCACCCGGTCGACCCGCAGTGCGGGCGCCGACCACTGCACCTGGGCGTCCTCGACGGTGATCTTCGGTGCGAGGGTGACGCCCTCCTCCGGCTGCGGCACGGCGTGCAGGGTGCCGTCCTCGATGCCGTCCATGGTCGCGGCGAGCAGCCCGGCGCCGGCGAAGGCGAGCCGGGTGAGCAGGTCGCCGCTGGTGTCGGTGGGCCGTACTTCCTCGGTGAGGACGCCGTACACCGGTCCGGAGTCGAGTCCCTCCTCGATCAGGAAGGTCGAGGCACCGGTGACCTCGTCCCCGGCCATCACCGCGTGCTGCACGGGGGCCGCGCCGCGCCAGGCCGGGAGCAGCGAGAAGTGCAGATTGACCCAGCCACGGGCGGGAATGTCGAGCGCGGTCTTGGGCAGCAGCGCCCCGTAGGCGACGACCGGGCAGCAGTCCGGGGCGATCTCCCGCAGCCGCGCGAGGAAGTCCTCGTCGCGCGGTCGGACGGGCTTCAGCACCTCGATCCCGGCTTCCTCGGCGCGCTCCGCGACGGGGCTGGCGACCAGTCGACGGCCGCGTCCGGCCGGAGCGTCGGGGCGGGTGACGACGGCGGCCACTTCGTGCCGGCCGGAGGAGAGCAGGGCGTCCAGGGCGGGTACGGCTACCTCGGGGGTGCCTGCGAAGACGAGCTTCATGGGTGGCTGACTGCCTCTCAGGCCGAAACGTACGGTGACGAGCAACGCACCAGTCTAAGGGCTGTCCCGTAATCCCCGGCGGGCGTGCGACGACAGCCACGGCGCCTCGCCGCGTCGTCGGAACACCCGGCTGCATCCAGTATGCGGACGTCCCTCCGCCTTGCCATGCACCGCATCTGCAGCGCCGCGCGCCGATCCACCAGGGATTACGGGACAGCCCATGGGCTGCAACCGCCCGGGGGCGTACGCACGACCGTGCGCCCCGCGCATATGCGCGTACGCCCCTGAAGCGTGACCACAGCCCCGGGTGACGCGTTGGTCAAGAGAGATTGACCGAAGCGGGCCGCCAGGTGCGGCCCGGCCCCTTTCAACGCCGGTTCGAGAGGCTTCTTCATGGCCGACCACGCAACCCACGACGCCCAAGCGCGGGCCAGCCTGCATCTTTTGGTGCGGGACATCGAGCGGGTCCGGCGGCAGGTGGACGCACTGCGCACGCTCACGGCCCAACTGGGCAACGTCTACCGTCCGCGCCGCTCCGGCCCGTCCACGGGCTTCGTCGTCTACGGCAGGGCCCCGGCCCCCACCGTCAGGCTGGCCCAGGAACTGCGGGACAGCGTCGAGACCCTGGTGACGGCGGCGGTGGACTTCGACCGCTCCCTGGGCTTCTCCTGGGACGCGGTGGGTTCCGCACTCGGGGTCACCAAGCAGGCGGTCCACCGCCGCTACGGCGCCCGCCGGAACACCCCGCAGCCGGGGGCGGCGGAGGTGGCCGCGGAGACCGCGGGGACGCGTCCCCTGCCCGTGACACCCGGTTCCGGCGCGTCGTCGGTACTCCCCGCCGTGCCTGCGGCCCGCTCGATGCCTCCACAGTCCTCGACGGACCGCCCGGCCCTGCGCGAGGATCTGCGCCCCGGCGTCTTCCCCGGCCCGCGCAACGGCTGACCGAACCCCCTCTGCCCCGCCGTGCCCGACGCACGGAGGGGCAGTCGCATGTGGCTCGCCGCACGTCCGGTCAGCCGATGTCCGGGGGATCGATCCTGATCCGTACCGGATCGCCGTTCCCCCGGGCCATCCGCGCCGCCTGCGCCGTCTTCATAGCGGCGGCGAGCGCGGCGCCGCTGCCCGGCGGCACCCGGAGCAGTGCCCGTTCCCAGCTCTCCCCCACCGGCGCCTCCCACGGTCTGCGCGGTCTGCCGGGTTCGGTGCGCGGCGCCGGGACCGGGCCGAGCACCTCCGCCTCCGGCGGCAGTTCCGCGGCGGCGAGGAAGGCGGCGAGAGCCTCCGGCGGGCCGGTCACCGAGGCCATCCGGGACACCGGCGGGAAGCCCAGCTCGGCGCGTTCCGCCAGCTCGCGGCGGGCGTGGCCGACCGGGTCCCAGCGCACCAGCGCCTGGACCGGCCGCAGCGTCGGTTCGGCGACGATCACCACCGTGCCGCCGTCCTGCTGCCCCCGTACCAGTGAGGCCGCGGCGGTCCAGCGGCGCAGCGCCTCTTCGCCGGCCCTCAGGTCGGGGCGGCCGACCATCGCCCAGCCGTCGAGCAGCAGCGCGGCCGCGTAGCCGCCCTCGGCGACCGGCTCGGCGCCCGGGGTGCTGACCACCAGCGCGGGCACATCGGGCACGGAGTCGAGGATGTGGTCGCGCCCGGACGTGCGCACCGGCACGGCGGGGAACGCCCGGCCGAGCTCCTCGGCGGTCCGCCGGGCGCCGACGATCTGGGCCCGCAGCCGGGTGGCGCCGCAGGCGACACAGTGCCAGGCGGCTTCGGCCCGGCCGCACCACGCGCAGTTGAGATCTCGCTGGTCCGGTGCCTCCAGCGGTCCCGCGCAGTGCCGGCACCGGGCGGGCTCGCGGCAGCGCTCGCAGGCCAGCCGGGGCGCGTACCCACGACGCGGCACCTGCACCAGCACCGGTCCGCTGCGCAGCCCGTCCCGCACGGTCTGCCAGGCGAGGCTGGGCAGCCGCGCCGCCCGGGCCGCCCCGTCCCGGGCCAGCTCGCCGTCGCCGACGGTACGGATCAGCGGCGCCGTGATCCGCAGCTGTTCCCGGTCCGCACGCAGCGGCAGCGCCCAGCCGCTCTCCACCAGCTGGGCGGCCTCCACCGTGCAGTTCGTCCCGCCGAGCAGGAACGCGCACCGGCTGTGCGCGGCCCGCAGCTCCAGGACCTCCCGGACGTGCGGGAACGGGGCGTTGTCGTCGCTGTGGCTGGAGTCGCCGTCGTCCCACACGACGACCAGGCCCAGATCCGCGACCGGTGCGAACATGGCGGCCCGCGTCCCGACGACCGCGCGCACGGATCCGCGCCGCACGGCGAGCCACTCCCGGTAGCGCTTCTCGGGCCCGGAGTCTGCGGTCAGCAGCGCATGGCGGCCCGCCCCCAGCACCTCCGAGAGCGCGGCGTCCACCCGCCCGGCACTGCGCCCGTCCGGTACGACGACGAGCGCACCCCGCCCGGAGGCGAGGGTCGCGGCGACCGCCCTGGCGATCTCCTGCGGCCAGTGCGGGCCCGGCAACGCGGTCCATACGGCCCGGGGCGCCCCGCCCTCGGCCAGCGCCCGCAGGAACGCGGGCCCCTGTTCGTACCGCTCCCAGCTCCCGGCCGACGGTGCCGGGGGCGGTGGCAACGGTTCCGGCGACGGCTTGGACTCGGCCCGTCCGTTCCTGGGCGGCACGGCGAGCTGCAGCACATCGGCGAGACTGCCCGCGTACCGGTCGGCCACGGCACGGGACAGGGCGAGGAGCTCGGGTCCCAACACCGGCTCGGGCGATACGACATAGGCGAGCGCGGCGAGCGCCCCCGGGTAGTCCGACTCGGCACGCCGTTCGATGAGGAACCCGTCGATCAGCCCGCCGCCCTCACGGCGCCCGCCGCGGACATTGCGCCCCCCGGCCCCGAACCGCACCCGCACCCGCACACCGGGCTGCGCCTCGGCGTCGAGCTCTTCCGGCACGGCATAGTCGAAGTACTGGTCGAGGTGGAGCACGCCCTTGTTGACCAGCACCCGGGCGACGGGCAGCTCCTTGGCGAGTGCGGCCCCCCGCCAGGTCCGGGGCTTGGCCCGCGGCACGTTCGCCTTCCGTACGGTCTCCCGAATGAGCGCAAGCTGCTCCGGCGCCCCGCCCTCGGGCTCCACCGACTGCTCGTTGTCGCTGCTCACAGCCAAATTCCTACCAGACACCACTGACAGCGGCCCCGGCCCGGGACCGTTCGCCCCGGCCCTCCGGGGCCACACGCGCCGGGGCCCGGACACCGCGTGCGGCGTCCGGGCCCCGGCGTACGGGCGAGAGCGGCAGGCTTACAGCCCGGCCGCCTTGCGCAGTGCTTCCACACGGTCCGTGCGCTCCCAGGTGAAGTCGGGAAGCTCGCGGCCGAAGTGGCCGTACGCCGCGGTCTGGGCGTAGATCGGACGCAGCAGGTCGAGGTCGCGGATGATCGCGGCCGGGCGGAGGTCGAAGACCTCACCGATGGCGTGCTCGATCTTCTCGGTCTCGATGGCGGCGGTGCCGAACGTCTCGACGAACAGGCCGACCGGCTCGGCCTTGCCGATCGCGTACGCCACCTGCACCTCGCAGCGCGCCGCGAGGCCCGCCGCGACGACGTTCTTGGCGACCCAGCGCATCGCGTACGCCGCCGAGCGGTCCACCTTCGACGGGTCCTTGCCCGAGAAGGCGCCGCCGCCGTGGCGGGCCATGCCGCCGTACGTGTCGATGATGATCTTGCGACCGGTCAGACCGGCGTCGCCCATCGGGCCGCCGATCTCGAAGCGGCCGGTCGGGTTCACCAGCAGCCGATAACCGTCGGTGTCCAGCTTGATGCCGTCCTCGATCAGCTGCGCGAGGACGTGCTCGACGACGAATTCGCGGATGTCGGGGGCGAGCAGCGAGTCGAGGTCGATGTCGCTGGCGTGCTGCGAGGAGACGACGACCGTGTCGAGACGGACGGCCTTGTCGCCGTCGTACTCGATGGTGACCTGCGTCTTGCCGTCGGGACGCAGGTAGGGAATGGTCCCGTTCTTGCGGACCTCGGACAGCCGGCGCGAGAGGCGGTGCGCCACGTAGATCGGGAGCGGCATGAGCTCCGGGGTCTCGTCGCAGGCGTAGCCGAACATCAGGCCCTGGTCGCCCGCGCCCTGCTTGTCGAGCTCGTCCTCGTCGCCCTCGACACGCTTCTCGTACGCCGTGTCGACGCCCTGCGCGATGTCCGGGGACTGTGCGCCGATGGACACCGAGACGCCACAGGAGGCGCCGTCGAAGCCCTTCTTGGAGGAGTCGTAACCGATCTCCAGGATCTTGTTGCGCACCAGCGTCGGAATGTCGGCGTAGGCCTTGGTCGTGACCTCACCCGCGACATGCACCAGACCGGTGGTGATCAAGGTCTCGACGGCGACGCGCGAAGTCGGGTCCTCGCGCAGGAGCGCGTCGAGAATGGTGTCGCTGATCTGGTCAGCGATCTTGTCGGGGTGACCCTCGGTGACAGATTCCGAGGTGAAGAGACGGCGGGACACATCGCTCCCTGGGGGTTGCAGCGGCTGCTGGCTGATCATTGGCGGATCGTCCGGGAGCTGCGCCCGGCACGGTCCGCGACCCAGTTTATCGGTCGCTATCGGTTGTCGGACAACGTGTCTCGCCCTTTGGAAGTTCTGTGACATGCGGCACTGCTTGCTGCGGTACGACAATCACGTCCAGAAAAAACCCTGTACGCCCATTTTTAGGGGGTTTTGGTCTCTCGGGAGGGGAGAAACGAGGTATTCACACGAAACGCGCCGACACAAGATCCCAGATCGTGTCGGCGAGCCCTTCCTTGGGACCGTACGGCACGGGGGTCTCACCGCCGTCGGCCGCGAGCACCACCGCTTCGTTCTCCTCGGAGCCGAAGGTCTTGCGCTCCCCCACCTCGTTGACGACCAGGAGATCGCAGCCCTTTCGGCGGAGCTTCTCCCGGCCGTTGGCGAGGACGTCGTCGGTCTCGGCTGCGAAGCCGACGACGATCTGGCCCGGCGTGGCCCGCTCGGCGGCGACCTCGGCGAGGATGTCGGGATTGCGTACGAGCGTGATCGGGGCGGGCTCCTGGCCGTCCTTCTTCTTGATCTTCCCCTGGGCGTACTCGGCCGGGCGGAAGTCGGCGACCGCGGCCGCCATCACCACGACATCGGCGTCGGACGCGGCCTTCAGCACGGCTTCACGCAGCTGCACCGCGGTGCCGACCCGCACGACATCGGCGCCGGACGGATCGGGCATCCCGGTGTTGGCCTCGATGAGGGTGACGCGGGCGCCGCGGGCGACCGCGGTGCGGGCCAGCGCGTACCCCTGCTTGCCGGAGGAACGGTTGCCGAGGTAGCGGACCGGGTCGAGCGGCTCCCGGGTACCGCCCGCGCTGATCACCACGTGGCGGCCCGCCAGATCGGGTTCGACGGGCCCGCGAGCCAGCACCCGGCGGCAGACCTCGAAGATCTCGCCGGGGTCGGGCAGCCGGCCCTTGCCGGTGTCGACGCCGGTGAGCCGGCCGACGGCGGGCTCGATGACGACGGCGCCGCGCCGGCGGAGTGTGGCGACGTTCTCCTGGGTGGCGGGATGCTCCCACATCTCGGTGTGCATGGCGGGCGCGAAAACCACCGGACAGCGGGCGGTGAGCAGCGTGTTGGTGAGGAGGTCGTCGGCGAGGCCGTGGGCGGCCTTGGCCAGCATGTCGGCGGTGGCGGGGGCGACCACGACGAGGTCGGCACCCTGGCCGATGCGCACGTGCGGCACCTCGTGGACGTCGTTCCACACCTCGGTCGACACGGGGTGTCCGGAGAGCGCCGACCATGTCGCGGCGCCCACGAAGTTCAGCGCCGACCCGGTCGGGACGACGCGTACGTCATGACCGGACTCGGTCAGCCGTCGCAGCAGCTCACACGCCTTGTAGGCGGCGATGCCCCCGCTGACCCCCAGAACGACCTTCGGCTTCTCCACTGCGTCTCCCCGCACTCGGGTACGTACTCGGATACGTACACCCCCATGCTGCCTCACGGCGTCCGAGCGGCTCCCACAGCCCCGGACACACCACAGGCCCGACGGATGACCGCCGGGCCTGTGGTGAAGAAGCAATTCCTGCTTACTGCGCGGGGCCCTCGATGGCCTCGGAGGTCAGCAGGCCCGCGTTGATCTCGCGGAGCGCGATCGACAGCGGCTTCTCGTGCACGTGGGTGTCGACGAGCGGACCGACGTACTCGAGGAGGCCCTCGCCGAGCTGCGAGTAGTACGCGTTGATCTGGCGCGCGCGCTTGGCGGCGTAGATCACAAGGCTGTACTTCGAGTCGGTGGCCTCGAGGAGCTCATCAATCGGCGGGTTGATGATGCCCTCGGGCGTGGTGATGGAAGAGGACACTCTCTGCCTTCCGAAGGGGGTAAAAATCAAAGAGATCTTTGACAGTGCTGGTTCCGCCGGGGTGGCGATCCGGGTCGGCTGCGTCAGTCGCTGCTCTCACGGCGGGCGGAAGTCTGCAACATCAAGGCTAGCAGCTCGCGTGCCACGTCCTCGACGGAGGTGTTGACCAGCGTCGTATCGAACTCGGATTCGGCAGCGAGTTCGACCTTCGCGGCGGCGAGTCGTCGCTCGATGACCTCCGGCGCCTCGGTCCCTCGACCGGTGAGCCGGCGCACCAGCTCGTCCCAGCTGGGCGGGGCGAGGAAGACCAGCCGCGCGTCGGACATCGACTGACGGACCAGTCGCGCCCCCTGGAGATCGATCTCCAGGAGGACCGGTTCGCCCGCCTCCAGGCGTTCGAGCACGGCCCGGCGCGGTGTGCCGTAGCGGTTGCCGGCGAACTCGGCCCACTCGAGCAGCTCGCCGTTGGCGATCAGCTTGTCGAACTCGTCGTTGTCCACGAAAAAGTAGTGGACGCCGTTGCGCTCGCCGGGGCGCGGCCTGCGGGTCGTCGCCGACACCGAGAGCCAGACCTCGGGGTGGACCTTGCGCATATGGGCGACGACCGTGCTCTTGCCGACCCCGGAGGGGCCGGAGAGCACGGTCAGCCGCGGACGTACGTCCGGGGGTACGGGGGACGTCCCCCGGGATGTTGCAGCCATGGAGCGATTATCCCCGTTCTCAGGGGTGCCTGAGCACGTCAGGCGGCAGAGCCGCCGAACTCTCGCTCCAGGGAAGCAATCTGGTTGGAGCCGAGACCCCGGACCCGGCGGCTCTCGGAGATGCCGAGCCGCTCCATGATCTGCTTGGCGCGGACCTTGCCCACGCCGGGCAGGGACTCGAGAAGGGCGGAGACCTTCATCTTGCCGATGACGTCGTTCTCCTGGCCCTGCTTGATGACCTCGTGGAGGGAGGCGCCGGAGTGCTTGAGTCGATTCTTGACCTCGGCCCGCTCCCGGCGAGCCGCGGCGGCCTTTTCGAGCGCGGCTGCGCGCTGTTCAGGGGTAAGGGGCGGAAGAGCCACGCCTACGTCACCTCGGATGTCGATCTGTCGGATACGGACCGGTGAGGAACCTAATCGCCCCACACCTGGTGAGCAACGAACAACCTGTGCACGTTGGCTCTCGACGGAGACTAGCGGCCAAGACCGCCCGAGTCAGCGAGAACAGACGAAAAGTCCTGGTCAGCCTTGCCCGACCAGGACATTTCAGTCATAACTACCGAGATTTTTGGTCAGGATTCCGCCAACACGCTGTTACATGGCATCGTCAGCTTGCCGGGACGGCCGCGCGGACCTCGTCCGTGAGCCGATCGGCGGCTTCGCGCAGCCCTGACGCGTCGGGTCCGTGGCGCAGCACGCCCCGGCTCACGCTCGGCAGCACATTCCCCACCGCGGCGCCGAAGACACCCGGCAGATCGGCGGGGGTGGCGCCCTGCGCACCGATGCCGGGGGCCAGCAGCGGTCCGTTGACCGCCAGGTTCACCCCCGCGTCGCCGAGTGTGGCGCCGATCACCGCACCGACCGAGCCGAGCGGCGTGACGCCCTCGTTCTCGGCGGCCACGTGGTCGAGCATCAGCTGGGCCAGCGACCGGCCGTCTGCGGCGGTGGCGCGCTGCACCTCGGCCCCCTCCGGGTTGGAGGTGAGGCCGAGGACGAAGACGCCCGAACCGGAGAGGACGGCCGCGTCGAGCGCCGGTCGCAGCGAACCGAAGCCGAGGTACGGCGAGACGGTGAGCGCGTCGGAGAAGAGCGGCGAGCCCTCGTCCAGGTAGGTCGCCGCGTACGCGCCCATGGTGGAGCCGATGTCGCCGCGCTTGGCGTCCATCAGGACGAGCGCTCCGGCAGCCCGTGACTCTTCGACGGCCTTCTCCAGGACGGCGATGCCGCGCGAGCCGAACCGCTCGAAGAACGCCGACTGCGGCTTGAGGACGGCGACCCGGTCGGCCAGGGCCTCGACGACCGTACGGGTGAACCGCTCCAGGCCCGCGATGTCGTCGTTCAGGCCCCAGGCGGTGAGCAGCGAGGCGTGCGGGTCGATGCCGACGCAGAGCGGCCCGCGGGTGTCCATGGCGCGGCGCAGTCGCGCGCCGAAGGGTTCAGGGGTCACTTCATGACCTTCCGGGTCTCGGCGCCGACGGCCTCGGCGAGGGTGGCGTACGGGGAGGCGGCGAGGCGCGCGGCAAGACCCTTGTGGATCGCGCGGGCGTAGAACGGGCCCTCGTAGATGAAGGCGCTGTAGCCCTGGACGAGGGTGGCGCCGGCGAGGATGCGCTGCCAGGCGTCCTCGGCGGTCTCGATGCCGCCGACACCCACGAGGGTGATCTCGTCGCCGACGCGCGCGTAGAGCCGCTGCAGGACCTCCAGGGAGCGCCCCTTGAGGGGCGCGCCGGAGAGTCCGCCGGTCTCCTTGACCAGCGACGGCGAGGACTTCAGCCCGAGGCCGTCGCGGGCGATGGTGGTGTTGGTGGCGATGATGCCGTCCAGGCCCAGCTCGACCGCGAGGTCGGCGACCGCGTCGACGTCCTCGTCCGCCAGATCAGGGGCGATCTTGACGAGGAGCGGGACCCGGCGTTCGGTGACGGTCCGGTCGGCCGCCTCGCGCACGGCGGTGAGCAGCGGGCGCAGGGCCTCGGTGGCCTGGAGGTTGCGCAGGCCGGGTGTGTTGGGCGAGGAGACGTTGACGACGAGGTAGTCGGCGTGGCGGGCGAGCCGTTCGGTCGACTTCACGTAGTCGCCGACGGCTTCGGTCTCCGGCACGACCTTGGTCTTGCCGATGTTGACGCCGACCGTGGTCCGGAAGACGGGGTTGCGGGTGGCCAGGCGCTCGGCCACGGCCGCGGAGCCCTCGTTGTTGAAGCCCATGCGGTTGATCAGCGCACGGTCCGCCACGAGGCGGAAGAGGCGCTTCTTGGGGTTGCCGGGCTGCGGCTCGCCGGTGACCGTACCGATCTCGATGTGGTCGAAGCCGAGCATCGACATGCCGTCGATCGCGACAGCGTTCTTGTCGAAGCCCGCGGCGAGGCCGAACGGGCCGTGCATGCGCAGGCCGAGGGCCTCGGTGCGCAGCTCCTTGTAGCGGGGGGCGAGCGCCGCTGCGACGAACGTACGCAGCACGGGGATGCGGGCCGCGAGGCGGATCCACCGGAAGGCCAGGTAGTGGGCCTGCTCCGGGTCCATCCGCTTGAAGACCAGCTGGAAGAAGAACTTGTACATCGGGGTGTCCTCGGTGTCCTCACAGAGAGGGGGACACCGTTTCCGGTGTCCCCCTGCTGGGCCTGCTAGTCGCGCGCCGCGGTCAGATGTTCCGCGTGTTCCTGGAGGGAACGTACGCCGACGTCTCCGTGGTTGAGTGCGTCGATGCCCTGGACGGCGGCGGCGAGCGCCTGGACCGTCGTGAGGCACGGCACGGACCGGGCGACGGCCGCGGTACGGATCTCGTAGCCGTCGAGCCGGCCGCCCGTTCCGTACGGCGTGTTGACGATCAGGTCGACCTCGCCGTCGTGGATGAGCTGGACGATGGTCCTCTCGCCCTGCGGTCCGACGCCCTCGGACTGCTTGCGCACGACCGTGGCGTGGATGCCGTTGCGCTTGAGCACCTCGGCGGTACCGGACGTGGCCAGCAGCTCGAAGCCGTGGGCGACCAGCTCGCGCGCCGGGAAGATCATCGAGCGCTTGTCGCGGTTGGCGACGGAGATGAACGCGCGGCCCTTGGTGGGCAGCGGGCCGTACGCGCCGGCCTGCGACTTGGCGTACGCCGTGCCGAAGACCGAGTCGATGCCCATGACCTCACCGGTGGAGCGCATCTCCGGGCCGAGGACGGTGTCGACACCGCGGCCGTGGATGTCGCGGAACCGCGACCAGGGCATGACGGCCTCCTTGACGGAGATCGGCGCGTCGAGCGGCAGGGTGCCGCCGTCGCCGTTCTTCGGCAGCAGACCCTCCTCGCGCAGCTCGGCGACGGTCGCGCCCAGCGAGATGCGGGCGGCGGCCTTGGCGAGCGGAACCGCGGTCGCCTTCGAGGTGAAGGGGACGGTGCGCGAGGCGCGCGGGTTGGCCTCCAGGACGTACAGGATGTCGCCGGAGAGCGCGAACTGGATGTTGATCAGTCCGCGGACGCCGACGCCCTTGGCGATGCCCTCGGTGGAGGCCCGAAGCCGCTTGATGTCGTAGCCGCCGAGGGTGATCGGGGGGAGCGCGCAGGCGGAGTCGCCGGAGTGGATGCCGGCCTCTTCGATGTGCTCCATGACGCCGCCGAGGTAGAGCTCGGTGCCGTCGTAGAGCGCGTCGACGTCGATCTCGATGGCGTCGTCGAGGAAGCGGTCGACCAGGACCGGCCGGGTGGGGCTGATCTCGGTGGACTCGGCGATGTACGAGGACAGCCGTGCCTCGTCGTACACGATCTCCATGCCGCGGCCGCCCAGCACGTACGACGGGCGCACGAGCACGGGGTAGCCGATCTCGTCGGCGATGGCCTTGGCCTCGGCGAAGGTGGTGGCGGTGCCGTGCTTCGGGGCCGGGAGTCCGGCCTCGGCCAGGACGCGGCCGAAGGCGCCGCGGTCCTCGGCTGCGTGGATCGCCTCCGGCGAGGTGCCGACGACCGGCACGCCGTTGTCCTTGAGCGCCTGCGACAGGCCCAGCGGGGTCTGGCCGCCGAGCTGGACGATGACACCGGCGATCGGGCCCGCGAGGGACTCGGCGTGCACGATCTCCAGCACGTCCTCGAGCGTCAGCGGCTCGAAGTACAGGCGGTCGGAGGTGTCGTAGTCGGTGGAGACCGTCTCCGGGTTGCAGTTGACCATCACGGTCTCGTAGCCGGCGTCGCTCAGCGCGAAGGAGGCGTGGACGCAGGAGTAGTCGAACTCGATGCCCTGGCCGATGCGGTTGGGGCCCGAGCCGAGGATGATCACCGCGGGCTTGGTGCGGGTCGCGACCTCGCTCTCCTCGTCGTACGAGGAGTAGAAGTACGGCGTGTTCGCGGCGAACTCGGCGGCGCAGGTGTCGACCGTCTTGTAGACCGGGCGGATGCCGAGCGCGTGCCGCACCTCGCGGACGACGTCCTCGCGCAGGTCGCGGATCTCGGCGATCTGGGCGTCGGAGAAGCCGTGCCGCTTGGCCTCGGCGAGCAGCTCGGGGTCGAGCTTGTCGGCGGCGGCCAGTTCGTCCGCGATCTCCTTGATCAGGAACAGCTGGTCGACGAACCAGGGGTCGATCTTCGTGGCGTCGAAGACCTCCTCCTGGGTGGCGCCGGCCCGGATCGCCTGCATGACGGTGTTGATACGGCCGTCGGTCGGCCGGACCGCCTCGGCGAGCAACTCGGCCTTGTCGCCGGTCTCGCCGATGAAGGTGAACTGCGAGCCCTTCTTCTCCAGGGAGCGCAGCGCCTTCTGCAGTGCCTCGGTGAAGTTGCGGCCGATCGCCATGGCCTCGCCCACCGACTTCATGGTGGTGGTGAGTGTGGAGTCGGCGGACGGGAACTTCTCGAAGGCGAACCGCGGGGCCTTGACCACGACGTAGTCGAGCGTCGGCTCGAAGGAGGCCGGGGTCTTCTCGGTGATGTCGTTGGGGATCTCGTCGAGCGTGTAGCCGACGGCCAGCTTGGCGGCGATCTTGGCGATCGGGAAGCCGGTGGCCTTCGACGCCAGCGCCGAGGAGCGGGAGACGCGTGGGTTCATCTCGATCACGATGACGCGGCCGTCGGCCGGGTCGATGGCGAACTGGATGTTGCAGCCGCCGGTGTCGACGCCGACCTCGCGGATGATCGCGATGCCGATGTCGCGTAGCCGCTGGTACTCGCGGTCGGTGAGCGTCATCGCCGGGGCCACGGTGATCGAGTCACCCGTGTGGACGCCCATCGGGTCGAAGTTCTCGATGGAGCAGACGACCACGACGTTGTCGTTCTTGTCGCGCATCAGCTCCAGCTCGTACTCCTTCCAGCCGAGGATGGACTCCTCCAGGAGCACCTCGGTGGTCGGGGAGAGCGTGAGGCCCTGACCGGCGATCCGGCGCAGCTCCTCCTCGTCGTGCGCGAAGCCGGAGCCGGCGCCGCCCATGGTGAAGGAGGGGCGGACGACGACGGGGTAGCCGCCGAGCGTCTCGACGCCCCCCAGGACGTCGTCCATCGAGTGGCAGATGACGGAGCGGGCGGACTCGCCGTGGCCGATCTTGGATTTGACGGCTTCGACGACGCCCTTGAAGAGCTCGCGGTCCTCGCCCTTGTTGATGGCCTCGACATTGGCGCCGATGAGCTCGACGCCGTACTTCTCCAGGACACCGTTCTCGTGCATGGAGATCGCGGTGTTCAGCGCGGTCTGGCCGCCCAGCGTCGGGAGCAGCGCGTCGGGGCGCTCCTTGGCGATGATCTTCTCGACGAACTCGGGGGTGATCGGCTCGACGTACGTGGCGTCGGCGATCTCCGGGTCGGTCATGATCGTCGCCGGGTTGGAGTTCACCAGGATGACGCGCAGGCCCTCGGCCTTGAGGACGCGGCAGGCCTGGGTGCCGGAGTAGTCGAACTCGGCGGCCTGCCCGATGACGATCGGGCCGGAGCCGATGACCAGGACGGACTGGATATCGGAGCGCTTAGGCACGCTGGCCCTCCATCAGGGATACGAAACGGTCGAAGAGGTACGCGGCGTCGTGCGGGCCGGCAGCTGCCTCGGGGTGGTACTGGACGCTGAAGGCCGGCTGGTCGAGGAGCTGCAGTCCCTCGACGACCTGGTCGTTCAGACAGACGTGGGAGACCTCGGCGCGGCCGAACTTCGTGTCGGACACCTTGTCCAGCGGAGCGTCGACGGCGAAGCCGTGGTTGTGCGCGGTGACCTCGACCTTGCCGGTCGTCCGGTCCTGCACCGGCTGGTTGATGCCGCGGTGGCCGTACTTCAGCTTGTAGGTGCCGAAGCCGAGGGCACGGCCCAGGATCTGGTTGCCGAAGCAGATACCGAAGAGCGGCGTCCTCCGCTCCAGGACGCCCTGCATGACGGAGACCGGGTGGTCGGCGGTGGCCGGGTCACCGGGGCCGTTGGAGAAGAAGACTCCGTCGGGCTCGACCGCGTACACCTCGTCGAGGGTGGCGGTGGCGGGCAGGACGTGCACCTCGATGCCGCGCTCGGCCATCCGGTGCGGGGTCATGCCCTTGATGCCGAGGTCGATCGCGGCAACGGTGAACTTCTTCGTGCCGATCGCGGGGACGACGTATGTCTCCTTGGTCGCGACCTCGGCGGAGAGGTCGGCGCCCACCATCTCGGGGGCTTCCTTGACGCGGGCCAGCAGGGTGGCCTCGTCGGCGACGGCGTCACCGGAGAAGATGCCGACGCGCATGGCGCCGCGCTCGCGCAGGTGGCGGGTGAGGGCGCGGGTGTCGATGCCGCTGATGCCGACGACGCCCTGGCGCTCCAGCTCCTCGTCGAGCGATCGCTGCGAGCGCCAGTTGGAGGGCAGCCGCGCGGGGTCGCGCACCACGTATCCGGCGACCCAGATCCGCTGCGACTCGGGGTCCTCGTCGTTCACACCGGTGTTGCCGACGTGCGGGGCGGTCATCACGACGACCTGGCGGTGGTACGACGGGTCGGTCAGCGTCTCCTGGTAGCCCGTCATGCCGGTGGAGAACACCGCCTCGCCGAAGGTCTCCCCCACGGCCCCGTAGGCGCGGCCGCGGAAGGCGCGGCCGTCCTCCAGGACGAGTACGGCGGGAACCCTGGAGGCTCCCCGGGTGGAGGTCGTCATCGCGCGATGCCTTCCGTAGTGCTGTCGGTGAGGTGGTGGATGGCGTCGACCCAGGCCGGGTGCTCGGCCGAGTGGTCGGAGCGGAAGCCGGAGTCGATCAGCTTGTCGCCGAGCGCCCAGGTGATGATCAGCAGGCCGCCCTCGGGGAGGACCTTGCCCGCGATGCCCTTGTCGAGCCGGGCGTCACGCAGCTGCGCGGCCGGGACGAAGAAGTCGGCCGCCCCGGGGCGTACGACGTCGAGACCCTGTTCGGTCAGGGTGAGTTCGACGCGGCTGCGGGTGCCGAGGCCATGGGCGACGATCCGGTCGAGCCACTGCCCGGCGGTCGTCGAGGCGTGGTAGCGGCCGGTCATCGTCAGCAGGGGTGGCTGTGCCGCGTATCCGTCCGGCGTGGCGGGCAGATCCGGCAGGTCGGACTGCAGGCTTCCCCGCCACTTCCATCCCTGGCGCATCAGCCAGTAGACGAAGGCGATGAAGACGATGAGTCCGATCACCCAGCTGATGCGGGCGGAGAGGTCGGTCACGTCCGCCGACTTCTGCTCGGCGGCCAGCTGGTACAGGGGGGTGAGTGATGTCACGCGAGCTTCCCGTCGACGACCGTGGCACGGCCCCGCAGGAACGTGTGGGTGACGCGACCCGGCAGCTCGCGCCCCTCGTACGGGGTGTTGCGGCTGCGGGAGGCGAAGCCCGCGGGGTCCACGACTCCACGGTATGCCGGATCGACCAGCGTGAGGTTGGCAGGCTCACCGGCCGAGACGGGACGGCCGTGTCCTTCCAGCCGGCCGATGGCCGCGGGGCGGACGGACATCCGGTCCGCGACACCCGTCCAGTCGAGCAGACCGGTCTCGACCATCGTCTGCTGGACGACCGAGAGCGCGGTCTCCAGGCCCACCATGCCCATGGCGGCCGCGGCCCACTCGCAGTCCTTGTCCTCGTGCGGGTGCGGGGCGTGGTCGGTGGCGACGCAGTCGATCGTGCCGTCGGCGAGCGCCTCGCGCAGGGCCATCACATCGGCCTCGGTACGCAGCGGCGGGTTCACCTTGTAGACGGGGTCGTACGACCGTACGAGCTCGTCGGTGAGGAGCAGGTGGTGCGGGGTGACCTCGGCGGTGACGTTCCAGCCCTTGGACTTGGCCCAGCGGACGATCTCGACGGAGCCGGCGGTCGACAGGTGGCAGATGTGCACCCGGGAGTCGACGTGGGCGGCGAGGAGGACATCGCGGGCGATGATCGACTCCTCGGCGACGGCGGGCCAGCCACCGAGGCCGAGCTCGGCCGAGACGATGCCCTCGTTCATCTGGGCGCCCTCGGTGAGGCGGGGCTCCTGGGCGTGCTGGGCGACGACACCGTCGAACGCCTTCACGTACTCCAGCGCGCGCCGCATGATCACGGCGTCGTCGACGCACTTGCCGTCGTCGGAGAAGACTTTCACTCCGGCGGCCGAATCGTGCATGGCGCCGAGTTCTGCGAGGTGCTTGCCCTCCAGGCCGACGGTGACGGCGCCGATCGGCTGCACGTCGCAGTAGCCGGATTCCTTGCCGAGCCGCCAGACCTGCTCGACGACGCCGGCGGTGTCGGCGACCGGGAAGGTGTTGGCCATGGCGTGCACAGCGGTGAAGCCGCCGACCGCCGCGGCCTTGGTGCCGGTGAGGACGGTCTCGGAGTCCTCGCGGCCGGGCTCGCGCAGGTGGGTGTGGAGATCGACCAGACCGGGGAGCAGAATCTGCCCCTCGGCCTCGACCACCACGGCGTCTCCGGCGTCGATACCGGTACCGACCTGCGCGATGGTCTCGCCCTCGATCAGGACGTCCTGCGGCTCGCCGCCGAGGATCTTCGCGCCGCGAATAAGGATCTTGCTCATGGTTACTTGTTCTCCTCGGAGTCGGCGGGGCGCGCAGCGCTTCGATCAAGGGTGGCGGCGGGCGACGGGTGGGAGGGTGCGGCGGGCTCGGAGCCGCCCAGCAGCAGGTACAGGACCGCCATGCGGATCGAGACGCCGTTGGCGACCTGCTCGACGACCGTGCACCGGTCGGAGTCGGCGACCTCGGCGGTGATCTCCATGCCGCGGACCATCGGGCCGGGGTGCATGACGATGGCGTGCCCGGGCATCTTCGCCATGCGTTCACCGTCCAGGCCGTAGCGGCGGGAGTACTCGCGCTCGGTCGGGAAGTACGCGGCGTTCATCCGTTCACGCTGCACACGCAGCATCATCACCGCGTCGGACTTCGGCAGCACCTCGTCGAGGCTGTAGCTGACGTCGCACGGCCACTGCTCGACACCGACCGGGACGAGGGTCGGCGGAGCCACCAGCGTGACGTGGGCACCGAGGGTGTGCAGCAGGTGCACGTTGGAGCGGGCGACCCGGCTGTGCAGGATGTCGCCGACGATCGTGATCCGTCGCCCTTCCAGGTCCCGGCCGAGCCCGGCATCGGCCCCGACCAGCCTGCGGCGCATGGTGAAGGCGTCCAGGAGCGCCTGGGTGGGGTGCTCGTGCGTGCCATCACCGGCGTTGACGACGGCGCCGTCGATCCAGCCGGAGGTGGCGAGGCGGTACGGGGCGCCGGAGGCGCCGTGCCGGATGACGACGGCGTCCGCGCCCATCGCCTCCAGGGTCAGCGCGGTGTCCTTGAGCGACTCGCCCTTGGAGACGGACGAGCCCTTCGCGGAGAAGTTGATGACATCGGCGGAGAGGCGCTTGGCGGCGGCCTCGAAGGAGATGCGGGTACGCGTCGAGTCCTCGAAGAAGAGGTTGACGACGGTGCGGCCGCGCAGGGTCGGGAGCTTCTTGATCGGCCGGTCGGCGACGCGGGCCATCTCCTCGGCGGTGTCGAGGATCAGCACGGCATCGTCGCGGGTGAGGTCGGCGGCCGAGATGAGGTGACGCTTCATCTGGGTGTTCTCCGGGTGGCTGGAGGGTTCAGGCATGCGGGCGTGCGGAAGCTGTCGTACGACCGGATGTCGGCCGTACGGGTGAGTGCAGCTACTGCGCGCCCGCCGGGGCGGTCTGCTGGACACCGAGCAGCACGGCGTCGCGGCCGTCCTCCTCGGCCAGCTGGACCTTGACCGTCTCCCGCAGCGACGTGGGGAGGTTCTTGCCGACGTAATCGGCGCGGATCGGGAGTTCGCGGTGGCCGCGGTCGACAAGGACCGCGAGTTGCACCGCGCGGGGGCGGCCGATGTCGCCCAGCGCGTCGAGTGCGGCGCGGATCGTACGGCCGGAAAAGAGCACGTCGTCGACCAGGACGACCAGTCGGCCCTCGATACCCTCGCCGGGGATCTCGGTGCGGGCCAGGGCGCGTGCCGGGCGCAGCCGCAGGTCGTCGCGGTACATGGTGATGTCGAGGGAGCCGACCGGCACCTTGCGGCCGGTGATCTCTTCGAGCTTGTCGGCCAGCCGACGGGCGAGGAAGACGCCTCGTGTCGGGATGCCGAGGAGCACCACATCGTCGGCGCCCTTGGCGCGTTCGACGATTTCGTGGGCGATTCGGGTCAGTACTCGGGCGATGTCGGGAGCCTCGAGAACGGGGCGTGCCGCATTGCCGGTGGCTTCGTGCTGTGCGTCCATAAGAAACGGACCTCCTTCTCCGCCTCACTGGACGGACCTTAAAGGACGTCGAAATTTGCTTCATCAACGTTACCAGGCCTTGCACGGAGCCTTGGTCACAATCCCGGGAGGTGCCGGTGCGGACCATTCGGCTTGACGCATCCAAGTAACGCTGCGTAACCTCACAGTGAGTTACCAGACTTCGTCCGGGGAGCCTTATGTCCAGCGAATACGCAAAACAGCTCGGGGCCAAGCTCCGTGCCATCCGCACCCAGCAGGGCCTCTCCCTCCACGGTGTGGAGGAGAAGTCCCAGGGCCGCTGGAAGGCCGTCGTGGTCGGTTCGTACGAGCGCGGCGACCGTGCCGTGACCGTACAGCGTCTCGCCGAGCTGGCGGACTTCTACGGTGTCCCGGTGCAGGAGCTTCTGCCCGGTACGACGCCCGGCGGGGCCGCCGAGCCGCCGCCCAAGCTTGTCCTGGACCTGGAGCGCCTCGCCCACGTCCCGCCGGAGAAGGCCGGACCGCTGCAGCGCTACGCGGCGACGATCCAGAGCCAGCGCGGTGACTACAACGGCAAGGTGCTCTCGATCCGCCAGGACGACCTGCGCACGCTGGCCGTGATCTACGACCAGTCGCCGTCCGTGCTCACGGAGCAGCTGATCAGCTGGGGCGTCCTGGATGCGGACGCGCGCCGCGCGGTCGCCCACGACGAGGGCTGACGTGCTGGCCTGAAGCCCCGAAGAAACGTAACGCCGGGTTGCCCGGGTCCCCCATTCGGGCCCCGGCATCCCGGCGTTTTTTGCTGCCCGGGACCGGGGCGAGGGTTCCGTCCTCCGACGCGGACGGACTTGCTCATGGGCACCGTGTCCCCGGACCGTCGCCTCTGCCCGGTGGTGGGGTGGGCCGTGCCCCTCCGGGGCGTCTGCCCGCAACTGGCGCGGAAACCGACTGCACGACCGAACCCGGCACGTGCGCCAGCCCCTGCGGGGACTCCCCTGCACGGCTCCACCCATGTATCACTCGCGCCCCGGTGGTCGTGGCACGGAGGCACACCGGCCGCTGACGCGCACCGGCCGGTCCGGGGCCGTGCAGCGGGTCCCCGCAGGACGACGAGCGGATACCCGGGCTCCCCCGACGACGAGCCCGAACGTTCGTCGTTCGAGGAAACACCCCGGAGGGGCCCCGGGCCACCACCCACCGGCAGGGGCCGCGGTACCACCCGTTGCCGGGCAACACTTTCAAGCCCGTCCGGCGATCGACGACGGAACCCTCCGCCCTGGACCGGGGCACCGCACCGAACTCCTGCCCGGCCAAGGGCCCCGTACGCCGAAGGGCCCACGGTCATGCGACCGTGGGCCCTTCGTGGGCTGAACGCCGCCAGAAGCTACGACTCCCGGCGAAGGTTCGGCTTGAGGTCCTTGAAGCGGGCCAGCAGCCCGTTCACGAAGGACGGGGAGTCATCGGTGGAGAACTCCTTGGCGAGCTGGACCGCCTCATCGATCACCACCGCGTCCGGCGTCCCGTCCACCCAGATCAGCTCGTACGCACCGAGCCGCAGGATGTTCCGGTCGACGACCGGCATGCGGTCGATCTCCCAGTCCACGGCGTAGGTGATGATGAGGTCGTCGATCCGGTCGGCGTACTGCGCGTACCCCTCGACGAGCTCCATCGTGTACTCGGTGACCGGGGGCTGACGGGTGTCGGACCGCGAGTGCCGCACCCAGTCCGCGAGAACCGTCTGCACGGACTCACCGCGCTGGTCGGCCTCGAAGAGGATCTGGAAGGCTCGCTTGCGGGCCGTGTTCCGAGCAGCCACGGTTAGCTGTTCACCCGGCCGAGGTAGTCGCCCGTGCGGGTGTCGACCTTGATCTTCTCACCCGTGGTGATGAAGAGCGGGACGCCGATCTCGTAACCGGTCTCCAGCGTGGCGGGCTTGGTGCCGCCGGTGGAGCGGTCGCCCTGGACGCCCGGGTCGGTGTGCTGGATGGTCAGCTCGACGGCGGCCGGCAGCTCGACGTAGAGCACCTCGCCCTCGTGCTGGGCGACGGAGGCCGTGAAGCCCTCGATCAGGAAGTTGGCGGCGTTGCCGACAGCCTTGCGGTCGACCATGAGCTGGTCGTACGTGTCCATGTCCATGAAGACGAAGTACTCGCCGTCCATGTACGAGAACTGCATGTCGCGGCGGTCAATGGTGGCCGTCTCGACCTTCACGCCGGCGTTGAACGTCTTGTCGACGACCTTGCCGGACAGCACGTTCTTGAGCTTGGTGCGCACGAAAGCCGGGCCCTTGCCGGGCTTGACGTGCTGGAACTCGACGACGGACCAGAGCTGGCCTCCGTCGAGCTTGAGCACCAGGCCGTTCTTGAGGTCGTTCGTGGAAGCCACGGTTGCGGAATCTCCTGGACTGAAAGCTGGTGGACAACCAAGGATGCGCGCTAGAGCGCGAGCAGCTCCTTGGTCGTAATGGTGAGTAGCTCGGGTCCGCCGTCCGCCTCGGGGCGCACGACGAGCGTGTCATCGATCCGGACCCCGCCCCGGCCCGGGAGGTGAACCCCCGGTTCGACGGTGACCGGCACACAAGCGTCCAGTTTACCCATGGCTGCCGGTGCCAGCTGCGGGTCCTCGTCGATTTCGAGCCCCACTCCGTGCCCGGTCCAAGGTGCGAGACCGTCACCGTGGCCCGCGGAGTCCAGGAGATGGCGGGCCGCGCGGTCCACATCGCGGTACGCGGCGCCGGGTACCAGGGCCTCGCGTCCGGCCCGCTGAGCGGCGAAAACCAGGTCGTAGAGGTCGATCTGCCAGGAGGCCGGCGCGGTCCCGATGACAAATGTACGACCGATCTCGCACCGGTAGCCACGATAGTTCGCGCCGAGGCAGACGGAGAGGAAATCTCCCTCCTCGACCCGCCGGTCGGAGGGCCGGTGACGGCCCTGGCCCGAATTGGGCCCGGTGGCGACGGATGTGGAGAAGGCGGGTCCGTCGGCGCCGTGGTCCACCAGTCGCCGTTCCAGTTCCAGTGCGAGATGCCGTTCGGTGCGCCCGACGAGGATCGATTCGAGGAGTTCGCCGAGCGCCTGGTCGGTGATCTCGGCGGCGATCCGCAGGCAGGCGATCTCCTCCTCGTCCTTGACGATGCGCAGCTGCTCCACCGTGGCGCCGAGGTCGGCCAGCCGGAGCCGCGGGGCGACCGCGTGCATGGCCCGGTGGCGGGCGACCGTCAGATCGTGTTCCTCCACGGCGAGCGATTCCGCGCCGGAGGAGGTGGCCAGGTCGGCGGCTGCGACCACCGGATCGCCGTCGGTGGCGGGCAGCAGGGCCAGCCGCAGCTCGTCGTCGGTGCGCCCCTGGACGGGATCGCCGGTCGGCGCCCGGGGGCAGACCAGGACGTCCTCGTCGGGACCGAGCAGCAGCACGGCACCTGGGGGCGCCCCGCCCGCGAGGTAGCGGACGTTGGCGGGGCGGGAGACGAGAGCGGCCGCGGATCCGACGGCGGCGCACCGGTCCCGCAGCAGCGCGCGGCGGACGGTGTACACCTCTGACATGCCACGAGCCTACGAGCGGGAGCGCCGGGCTGCCCGGTCAGCGCATCCGACCGGGGGCCGCAGCAGGCCGGGGCCCGCGCTCAGGTGTGCGGATCCGGGACCCGCCGGGCCGTCACCATGCGGGCGGGCTGGCTATGGAGCGGGCGAGTATGTCGTCGAGGACGCGGGCCGTGGTCTCCACGTCGTAGGTCGAGTTGTCGATGATCGGCAGCCCCGAGCCGTACCAGCCCGCCATCCTGCCGTGGATCCGGGCGACCTCCTCGTCCGACAGCCGGCGGTTGCCGCTGCGGGCGGCGTTGCGCTCCAGCACGATCTCCAGGCCGGGGAGGAGCACCACGGGCAGCAGCCCCGGGCCCACATGGCGCTTCCAGCCGCCGAGGCCCACGACCGGGCGGTCGGGGAACACCGCGTCGTCGAGGATGCAGGAGATGCCGTTGGCCAGGAAATTGCGGGCGGCGAAACCGCAGGTGCGGCGGGCCAGCCGGTACTGGGCCTCCGAGTGGTCGTTCCACCCGGCCTGCGGGTCGGCGAAGCCGGAGCAGACCCATTCGCGGACGTCGTCGAGGCTGACGTGCGCCGTGGGGACCCGGCGGCGGCTGGCCCACAGCTTCGCCACGGTGGTCTTGCCCGCGCCCGCCGGACCGATCAGGAGGACGGCGAGCGTCGCCGTGCCCGTGCCGGGCTCGGCGGGTGGTGCGGGCAGCGGGACGGGCCCGCCGGGCGGCAGCTGGATGTGCCCGGTGGTCTCCCGGGAGACAGGCGCGGGCGCGTGGTGCGGGGCGGGCCCGGTCCAGCCCTGGCCCTGGGATGCCGGCGGGGGCGGGGGCGGCGGCCCCGCTGGACCGGGGGGGCCGGGGTGCTGGGCCTGATGCGTCCAGCCGACAGGTCCGTTTCCGGGTCCTGGGGGCGGCGGCAGCGGGGCCCCCACTGCGTGCTGCATCCGGTGCCACTCCGTCTCGTACAGGCAACTGGCGCTGGTGGAACGGCAACCGTACCGTCCCCGGCCGCCACAGAGGCAACGGTCGGGGACGGTTCGGAGTGCCCGTCGGCCGGGTCCGGCCGTCCGGCACGCGGCCTGCCGGTACGTCAGTCCGTCAGTTCGTCCGCGAGGGCGCGGAGCGCGAGCCGGTAGGAGCCGATACCGAATCCGGCCACGGTCCCTGTGGCAACCGGTGCGACCACGGAGGTGTGGCGGAATTCCTCCCGGGCGTACGGGTTCGAGATGTGCACCTCGATCAACGGGGCGGTTCGCTGCGCGGCCGCGTCCCGCATTCCGTACGAGTAGTGGGTGAACGCTCCCGGGTTGAGAACGACCGGAATCGAACCGTCCGCTGCCTCGTGCAGCCAGCGGATCAGCTCGCCCTCGTCGTTGGTCTCCCGGACGTCGACGTCGAAGCCGAGCTCCTTGCCGAGCGCACGGCAGGTCTCGACGAGTCCGGCGTACGAGGTCGCTCCGTACACATCGGGCTCGCGGGATCCGAGCCGGCCGAGATTCGGCCCGTTGAGCACGAAGACCCTGCGGGTCACGCCGATACCTCCCCGTACGCGGCGAGCAGCACCGCCGGGTCGGGGCCCTCCAGGACGGTGGGCTTGCCCAGACCGTCGAGGACGATGAAGCGGAGCAGGTCGCCGCGGGACTTCTTGTCGACCTTCATGTTCTCCAGCAGCTTGGGCCACTGGTCACCGCGGTAGGTGAGCGGCAGTCCGACCGACTCCAGGATCGCCCGGTGCCGGTCGGCGGTGGCGTCGTCGAGGCGGCCGGCCAGCCGGCCGAGCTCGGCGGCGAAGACCATCCCGATGGAGACGGCCGCGCCGTGGCGCCACTTGTAGCGCTCGTTCTTCTCGATGGCGTGACCGAGGGTGTGACCGTAGTTGAGGATCTCACGCAGACCGGACTCCTTGAGGTCGCTGGAGACGACCTCGGCCTTGACCCGGATGGAGCGCTCGATGAGCTCGGCGGTGTGTGGTCCGGCGGGCGTACGGGCACCTTCCGGGTCCGACTCGATCAGGTCGAGGATCGCGGGGTCGGCGATGAAACCGGCCTTGATGATCTCGGCCATGCCGCTGACGTAGTCGTGCACGGGCAGCGAGTCGAGGGAGGCGAGGTCGCAGAGCACCCCGGCCGGCGGGTGGAAGGCGCCGACGAGGTTCTTGCCCTCGGCGGTGTTGATGCCCGTCTTGCCGCCGACGGCCGCGTCGACCATGGCGAGCACCGTCGTCGGTACGGCGATCCAGCGCACCCCGCGCAGCCAGGTCGCCGCGACGAACCCGGCCACATCCGTGGTGGCGCCGCCGCCGACGCCGACGATCACATCGGTACGGGTGAAGCCGGTCTGGCCGAGCGCCTTCCAGCAGTACGCCGCGACCTCGACGGTCTTGGCCTCCTCGGCGTTCGGCAGCTGGATCGCGATGGCCTCGTACCCCTGGTCGGCGAGGTCCTGACGGACCGCCTCGCCGGTCTCGGCGAGCGCCTCGGGGTGCAGGACCGCGACCCGCTGGGCTCGGTCTCCGATGAGCGACGGCAGCTCGCCGAGCAGCTGCCGGCCGATCAGCACCTCGTACGGGTCGGTGCCCGCACTGCCGGCGATCTGGATGCGCGTGGGTCCCTGGTCCGTCATGTGTGTGTTCTCCCGGCCGGGCGCTGCGGGGTCGCCCGCGCGCTCCGGCAGTTCCAGTGCGTCGAGGACCGCTTGGGCGACCTCTTCGGGGGTGCGCCCGTCGGTGGCGACGGTCGCCCTGGCCACCTCGGTGTAGAGGTGGCGGCGGGCGTCCATCAGCTCGCGCCACTGCCGGCGCGGGTTGACGGCGAGCAGCGGGCGCGCGGTGTTCAGCCCGACCCGCTTGACGGCCTCCTCGACGTCCATCGAGAGGTAGGCGACCGCGTGGTCGGCGAGCAGGGTGCGGGTCGTCTCGTCGAGTACGGCTCCACCGCCGAGCGAGAGGACGCCCGTGTGCTCGGCGACCGCAGCGCGTACCGCCTCTCGCTCGAGCTCGCGGAAGTGTTCCTCGCCCTCGTCGTAGAAGATCTCGGAGATCGGCTTGCCCGCCGTGGCCACGACGTCCGCGTCGGTGTCCCGGTAGGTGGTGCCGAGCCGGTCGGCGAGGAGCTCACCGACCGTGGACTTGCCGACGCCCATCGGGCCGACGAGGACGATCAGCGGGCCGCTCATCGGATCTGGAGGTGGTCGAGGTACGACTGGACGTTGCGGTGGGTCTCGGGGACGCTGTCGCCGCCGAACTTCTCCGCAACGGCGTCGGCCAGGACCAGCGCGACCATCGCCTCGGCAACGATCCCGGCGGCCGGCACGGCGCAGACATCGGAGCGCTGGTGGTGCGCCTTGGCGGGCTCCCCGGTGACGACGTCGACGGTGGCCAGCGCGCGGGGCACGGTCGCGATGGGCTTCATCGCGGCGCGGACCCGCAGCAGCTCTCCGGTGGTCAGGCCGCCCTCGGTGCCGCCGGAACGGCCGGAGGAGCGCTTGATGCCGTCCTCGGTGACCAGGATCTCGTCGTGCGCCTTCGAGCCGGGGACCCGGGCCAGGTCGAAGCCGTCCCCGACCTCGACACCCTTGATGGCCTGAATGCCCATGAGGGCGGCGGCGAGGCGGGCGTCGAGACGCCGGTCCCAGTGCACGTGCGAGCCGAGGCCGACCGGCACGCCGTACGCGAGCACCTCGACCACACCGCCGAGGGTGTCGCCGTCCTTGTGGGCCTGGTCGATCTCGGCGACCATTTCCTTGCTCGCGGCGGCGTCGAGGCAGCGCACCGGGTCGGCGTCGAGCTTCTCGACGTCGGCAGGCGTGGGGTAGACGCCGTAGGGCGCCTTGGCCGCGGCCAGTTCGACGACGTGGCTGACGATCTCGATGCCCGCCGTCTCCTTGAGGTACGACCGCGCGACGGCTCCGAGCGCCACCCGGGCCGCGGTCTCCCGGGCGCTGGCGCGCTCCAGGATCGGCCGGGCCTCGTCGAAGCCGTACTTCTGCATGCCCGCGAGGTCGGCGTGGCCGGGGCGGGGGCGGGTCAGCGGGGCGTTGCGGGCCAGCTTGGCCAGCTCGTCGGGGTCGACCGGGTCGGCCGACATGACCTGCTCCCACTTGGGCCATTCGGTGTTGCCCACCATCACGGCGACCGGGGAGCCCATGGTGAGCCCGTGGCGCACCCCGCCGAGGAAGGTGACCTCGTCCTTCTCGAACTTCATGCGAGCGCCGCGGCCATAGCCGAGCCGCCGCCGGGCGAGTGCGTCCGCCACCATCTCCGTGGTGATCGGGACACCGGCGGGAAGACCTTCCAGCGTCGCCACCAGTGCGGGGCCGTGCGACTCCCCTGCGGTCAGCCAGCGCAACCTGCTCAACGGTGCTCCTCATGCTCGCGCCTGAAACTGCAACGGCGCGACCGGGTGCGCGGCCCTGGCCCGCCGCCTTTGATCCTCCCACGCCCTGGCCCCCCATCCGGCCGCCGGTCCAGCAGACGGACGGATCCGGCCCCTGGAGCACGCGTGGTCAGCGGGCGGCGAGCGCCTCTTCGCCGGCCCGCCGCATGGCCGCGAGGGGAGCGGGCGCGTGGCCCGTCATCTGCTCGACCTGGAGGACGGCCTGGTGCACCAGAAGGTCGAGACCTCCGACGACTGCGCCACTCCGGGCCGACCAGGCGGCGGCGAGTCCGGTCGGCCAGGGCTCGTACAGCACATCGAAGAGCGTACCGGGAGCACCCGGCACCGCGTCGGCAAGCGTGTCCGTGGCGCCGGCGGGCGTGGTCGCGATCACCAGGGGTGCCCGCAGCGCCTGCTCCGCGTCCGCCCAGTCGGCGATCCGGACGTCGACGCCGAGCCGTTCGCCCCAGCCACGCATTTCGTCGCCGCGCTCCCGGCTTCGTACGTAGGCGGTGACCGGTCCGGTACAGATCTCCGACAGTGCGGCGAGTGCGGAGGACGCGGTGGCCCCGGCGCCGAGTACCGCGGCGGAATCCGTCTTCTCGACGCCACGCTCGCGCAGCGCGGCGATCATGCCGGGGATGTCGGTGTTGTCTCCGACGCGACGGCCGTCCTGGGTGAGGACCACAGTGTTGACGGCCTCGACCGAGGACGCGGTCCCGCTGATGGAGTCCAGCAGCGGGATGACCGCGCGCTTGAGCGGCATGGTCAGTGAAAGACCGACCCACGTGGAGTCGAGTCCCTGGACGAACCCGGGGAGCGCGGCCTCGTCGATCTCGAAGCGGTCGTACAACCATCCGGTGAGGCCGAGTTCGGCGTATGCCGCCCGGTGCAGGACCGGGGAGAGCGAGTGGGCGATGGGCGAGCCGAGGACGGCCGCCCGTCGGATGGTGCTCACTGACCCGACTTCTCCTGTTCGTACTTCTTGCGATTGCGTTCGTGCTCTTCGTTGGTGACCGCGAACACGGTCTTGTCCGCGGTCACGGACACGAAGTAGTACCAAGGCCCGGGAGTGGGCTTGATCGCCGAGTGAAGCGCCGCTTCGCCGGGGTTGTTGATGGGACCCGGCGGCAGACCGTGGACGTAGTACGTGTTGTACGGGTCCTTGAACTTCCGCAGGTCCGCCACCGGGCCCGTGTCCAGGGTGCTCTGGGCCTTGGCGTAGTTCACGGTGGAGTCGAAGTCGAGCAGTCCGTAGGTCTCGGTGTTGTTGGGCTTGAGCCGGTTGTAGACGACCCGGGCGACCTTGTCGAAGTCGTGCTTGTACTTGCCCTCGGCCTGAACAAGGCTGGCGACCGTGATCAGCTGCCAGGGGCTCTTGAGACCCAGCTTCTTGGCGTTCGACTCCAGGTCGACCTTGCCGTACTCCTCCTTGGCCCGGGAGACCATCTTCTTGAGGACGGCCTCGGGCTTCATCTCCTTGGTGACCGGGTAGGCCGCGGGATAGAGGAAGCCCTCCAGCCGGTCGTCGACGGCCGGGTCGTCGTCGGCCCAGTCCGGCAGCCCGAGACCGCCGACGTTCTTCTTGGCGACGTCTTTGGTGGTACCGGCCTTGAGGCCGAGCTTCGTGTCGACCATCTTGTAGACATTCCTGTTGGTCGTGCCCTCAGGAATGATCAGCAGATTCTGGCTCTTCGGGTCGAGCATCATCTTCACGGCCTCGGCCGCGGACATGTGCTCGTTGAGGACATAGACGCCCGCCTGGATCGATTTCCCCTTGGGGTTCTCGGTCTGCGCCGCGACGAAGGCGTCGACGCTCTTGACGACGCCCTTCTCCTTCAGGATGTTGCCGATCTCGTTGCCGAGGGCGAGCTTCGGGATCTCCACCTCGACGCTGCCGGAGCCCTGGCCCGAGTAGTCGGGTGCGGGGCCGAATTGTTTCTGCCAGTACGTGTAGCCGAAGTAGGCCGCGCCGCCGAGACCGCCGGCGAGGACCAGGGAGACGACGAGGCACGCGCAGCCGTTGCGGCTCTTCTTCTTGCCCTTGCCGCGGCGTTCGCTGCCGCCGCCCTTGCGCGACTCACGCGGGTCGTCGTCGTACTCGTCATCGTCGTCACGGGGGCGCCGGACATCGCGGTCGTCGTCGACGCCCGTGAAGAAGGGGTGTGTCTCCTCCTCGGGCTCGTCCGGGTCCCAGTCGGGGTTACGTGGTGAGGCCTGTTCGGGCGCGGCCTCACGCCGGCCCGGGGGCTGCGGCGGCGGGTACGCCTCGGGAGTGCCGTAGGGGTCGTGCGATGCGCTGTAACCACCCTGCCGGTTCCCGTACGCGTCCTGCGCCTGACCGTCGTACTGCGGCATCGCTGCGGGCTGCTGACCGGTGTCCCAGCCGCCGTTGTACTGCTGGTGCTGCGGAGCCTGCTGAGCGTACGGGTCGTGCTGCTGCTGCGGCTGCTGCGCATACGGGTCCTGGGCGTACGGGTCGTGCTGCTGCGGCTGCCGCTGCTGCGCATACGGGTCCTGCGCGTACGGGTCCTGCGGCGAGCCGTACTGCTGGTGCTGCTGATGCTGCGGGTACATCTGCTGCGGCTGCTGCTGCTGCTGCTGCTGAGCGTAGGGGTCCTGCGGATAGGACTGCTGCGGGCCGCCGTACTGACTCTGGCCGTGGGCAGCCTGCTGGCCGTCCCATCCCTGGTCCCCATAGAGGGGATCCTCGGGATGCCACGGTTCGGAGCCGGGGCCCCGGCCATACTCAGTCATCGATCCCCTAGAGCCGCGAGACGCACTTCCGCCTCTTTGCTGTGCGGTGTTTGTTCGAACACCGCCGCATCGCGCGGAACGTTACCGTATCGCGATCAGACAACCACTTCGACGCCTTCGCCCGGAGCTTTACCTGACGCCCGCTCCGACTCCAGAGCGTTCTGGAGGATCACCACAGCGGCAGCCTGGTCGATGACAGACCGGCCCTTCTTGGACTTCACACCCGAGGCGCGCAGTCCCTGACTCGCCGTCACTGTGGTCATCCTCTCGTCCACCAATCGCACCGGAATGGGTGCGGCCGAGCGGGCGACCTCCTGGGCGAACACCCGGACCTTGGCCGCGGCGGGCCCTTCACCGCCGCCCAGGGATCTGGGCAGCCCGATGATGATCTCGATGGGCTCGTACTCCTCGACGATCTGCCCCAGCCGCCGGTGGGCGGCCGGGACGTCGCGTCCCGGCACGGTTTCCACCGGCGTGGCGAGGATCCCGTCGGGGTCGCACGAGGCGACCCCGATCCGGGCGTCCCCGACGTCGATCGCGAGGCGACGTCCGCGGCGCATCTGCGTCACTCCCGCCGTCACGCCGTCTCGGTGACGAGGCGTTCGACAGCGGCGATGGCCTCGCCGATGGCGGCGGGGTTCTGGCCGCCGCCCTGGGCCACGTCCGGCTTGCCGCCGCCACCGCCGCCGAGGGTCTTGGCAGCCGTACGGACCAGGTCACCGGCCTTGAGGCCGCGCTCGCGGGCCGCCTCGTTGGTGGCGATGACGGTCAGCGGGCGGCCGTTGGCCGTGGTGAACAGGGCCACGACGGCCGGGCGGCCGCCCTGGATGCGGCCCCGGACGTCGAGGACCAGCCTGCGCAGGTCGTCGGCGGACGTCCCGTCCGGCACCTGTCCGGTGACCAGGGCGGTACCGCGTACGTCCTTGGCGGAGTCGGCGAGTCCGCCGGCGGCCTGGAGGACCTTCTCCGCGCGGAACTTCTCGATCTCCTTCTCGGCGTCCTTCAGCTTGCCGAGCATGGCGGAGACCTTCTCCGGGAGCTCCTCGGGGCGGCCCTTGACCAGCTCCTGGAGCTGGGCGACGACCGTGTGCTCCTTGGCCAGGAAGTTGTACGCGTCGACGCCGACGAGGGCCTCGATACGGCGCACGCCGGAGCCGATGGACGACTCGCCGAGCAGCTTCACCAGACCCAGCTGGGCGGTGTTGTGGACGTGCGTACCGCCGCACAGCTCCTTGGAGAAGTCGCCGATGGTGACGACCCGGACCCGCTCGCCGTACTTCTCGCCGAACTCCGCGATGGCGCCCTGCTTCTTCGCCTCGTCGATCGACATGACCTCGGCCTGGACGTCGAGCTCCCGGGTGAGGACCTCGTTGATCTTCTGCTCCACGTCGGTCAGGACCGTGCCGGGGACGGCGGCGGGCGAACCGAAGTCGAAGCGGAAGCGGCCCGGCGAGTTCTCCGAACCCGCCTGGGCAGCCGTAGGGCCGAGAGCGTCACGCAGCGCCTGGTGCGTGAGGTGGGTGGCGCTGTGGGCGCGGGCGATGGCGCGGCGGCGGGTGGTGTCGATGGCGGCGTAGGCGGTGGCGCCGACCGTCACCTCGCCGACCTGGACCGTGCCCTTGTGTACGGAGACGCCCGGGACCGGCTGCTGGACGTCGCGCACCTGGATGACGGCGCCGGTGTCGAGCCGGATCCGGCCCTGGTCGGCGAGCTGGCCGCCGCCCTCGGCGTAGAACGGCGTGCGGTCGAGGACGACCTCGACCTCGTCGCCCTCGGTGGCGGCGGGCGAGGAGATCCCGTCGACGAGGAGGCCGACGATCGTCGACTCGCCCTCGGTGGAGGTGTAGCCGGTGAACTCGGTGGAGCCCGACTTGTCGGCCACCTCGCGGTAGGCGGACAGGTCGGCATGGCCGGTCTTCTTGGCCTTGGCGTCGGCCTTGGCGCGGTCCCGCTGCTCCTTCATCAGGCGGCGGAAGCCGTCCTCGTCCACGGCGAGGCCCTGTTCGGCGGCCATCTCCAGGGTGAGGTCGATCGGGAAGCCCCAGGTGTCGTGGAGCAGGAACGCCTTGTCGCCGGCGAGGACCTTGCCGCCGGCTGCCTTGGTCTCGGTGACGGCGGTGTCGAGGATGTTGGTGCCGCCCTTGAGAGCCTTCAGGAAGGCGGCCTCTTCGGCGAGCGCGACGGTCTCGATGCGCTTGCGGTCGGTGATCAGCTCCGGGTACTGCTGGCCCATCGACTGGATGACCGTGTCGACGAGCTCGGCGACGACCGGGCCGGTGGCGCCGAGGAGGCGCATGTTGCGGACGGCGCGGCGCATGATGCGGCGCAGGACGTAGCCGCGGCCCTCGTTGCCGGGGGAGACACCGTCGCCGATGAGCATGACGGACGTACGCATGTGGTCGGTGACGACCCGGAGCGAGACGTCGGAAGTGTGGTTCTCGCCGTAGCGCACCCCGGTCAGCTCGGTGGCCTTCTCGATGACGGCCATCGAGGTGTCGATCTCGTACAGGTTCTGCACGTCCTGCAGGATCATCGCGAGGCGCTCGAGGCCGAGGCCGGTGTCGATGTTCTTGGACGGCAGGTCACCGAGGATCGGGAAGTCCTCCTTGCCGTCGCCGGCGCCCCGCTCGTACTGCATGAAGACCAGGTTCCAGATCTCCACGTACCGCTCGTCGTTGACGGCCGGGCCGCCCTCGACACCGAACTCGGGGCCACGGTCGTAGTTGATCTCGGAGCAGGGGCCGCACGGGCCGGGGACGCCCATGGACCAGAAGTTGTCCTTCTTGCCCAGACGCTGGATGCGTTCGGCCGGGACGCCGATCTTGTCGCGCCAGATCTGCTCGGCCTCGTCGTCGTCGAGGTAGACCGTGATCCACAGTCGATCGGGGTCGAGGCCGAAGCCGCCGTCCGCCACGGAGGTGGTGAGAGCCTCCCAGGCGTAGCTGATGGCGCCTTCCTTGAAGTAGTCGCCGAACGAGAAGTTCCCGCACATCTGGAAGAAGGTGCCGTGCCGGGTGGTCTTGCCGACCTCTTCGATGTCGGGCGTACGCACACACTTCTGCACGCTGGTGACGCGCGGGGCGGGCGGCTTGACCTCGCCGAGGAAGTACGGCTTGAAGGGGACCATGCCCGCGGGGA
The DNA here is from genome assembly GCF_044453545.1 of Streptomyces sp. NPDC051664. NCBI lineage: Bacteria > Bacillati > Actinomycetota > Actinomycetes > Kitasatosporales > Streptomycetaceae > Streptomyces > Streptomyces sp. NPDC051664. The sequence goes on from NZ_JBITCU010000010.1 coordinate 73,796, forward strand.
CCAGCAGCAGAGTCGGGTCGTCCGCGATGAGCGACGCCGAAGGCACGACGGTGTGCCCGCGCTCCTCGAAGAAGCTCAGCCAGCGGCGACGAATTTCAGCCGACTCCATCAGTGGTCCTCATTCCGGTTGTACGAGTTGTCGTTGTACGAGTGGTAGGGGAGCTTGCGGTGGGCGGTGGCGTCTGCGGCCGGGGCGGACTCGGCCGCTTCGACCGCGAAACGACGCTGTACCGGGAGCTCGGGATCGACCGGTGCCTGCAGGCCCAGCGCCTCCCCCAGCTCGGCCTCGCGCCGGACCATGCCGTCGCGGACGTCGAGAGCGAAGTCCTTGAGCTTGTGACCTCCCTCGATCGCCTTGTCGGCGGCACGCGCCGCGAGGCTCTCGGGGGTCAGCTGCTTGAGCTTCCGGTTGACCTTGGTGGTGGCCCAGACACCGGCGGCTGCGCCGGCGGTGAACCAGAACGTACGGCGGAACATCGCTGCGTCAGTCCTTCGATCCGCGGGAGCTTCTGCCGCCGCGCTTCTTGGCCCTCGCGGACGGCACCGTACGGCCGACGACCACCGTGCGACGCGGCGCCCGGCGGGCCGGCTCGGCTTCCGGGGAGGTCCGGCGGCCGATGGCCTGCCGCACTCCGTAACCGAACGCGGCCACCTTGACCAGTGGTCCGCCGAAGGTGGATGCGACGGTGGTGGAGAGCGCCGAGGCGTTGGAGGTGACCTCCTGGACGTCCGTCGCGATCGCGTCGACCTTGTCGAGCTGGGTCTGCGCGGAGCGCACCGTCGCGGAGGCGTCGGCGAGCAGCGGAACGGCCTGTTCGGTCACTTCCGCCACGAGCTTGGTGGTTGCCTTGAGCGTCTGGGCCAGCCTCACCAGGACGACGGCGAGGAACGAGACCAGGATCGCCCAGAAGACGGCCACCAGGATCCCGGCCACCTCTCCACCGGACACGTTGCACCGCTCTCTGGCTTGTCGAATCGTCGTCTCCCGACCCTATCGCGCCGGGGGGCGCGCCCCCTACCGCATCAGGGATGGGGGGAGCGGGAGTTGCACAAAGGAGATTGTACGGAGAGCTGCCAGGCCAGTACTCTGCGTGTTCATGCGACGCTCCCAGCGCCCCTCCCCCGACGATTCCCCCGACGCTCCGAGCCCCACCAGCACGGCCCGTGGCAATCTCCCGGCGGAACTGAACCGATTCGTGGGACGTGCCGAGGAGCTGGCCGACCTGGGCCGTCTGCTGACGGAATCGAGACTGGTCACCGTGGTCGGGGTGGGTGGCGTGGGGAAGACCCGGAGTGCCATCCGGGCTGCGGCTCTCCTGGAGAAACGGTACTGCGACGGGGTCTGGCTGGTGGAGCTGTCCGCCGTCCACGACCCCGGACTGCTGGAACATGCCGTGATCGATGCGCTGGGACTCACAGATCACACCAGCCGCCCGCCTCGCACGACACTCCTCGAACATCTCACCGGACGCCGGCTCCTGCTGGTGATCGACGGCTTCGAGCATCTTGTCGACGCCTGCGCCGAGTTGGTGTGCGCGCTGCTGCGCAGGTGCCCGCAGGTGCGGGTGCTGGCCGCCGGACGGCAGCCCCTGGAACTGGACGGCGAGGTCACCTATCCGCTCGCGCCGATGGCTGACGAGGACGCGATGACACTGTTCGCGGAACGGGCCGCGGCGGTGCGCCCGGAGTTCCGGCTGACGGACGACAACCGCGGATCGGCGCGGGAGCTGTGCCGTCGGCTGGACGGGATCCCGCTCGCGCTGGAACTGGCCGCCGGACGGCTTCGCGCCCTGTCCACGGAACAGGTGCTGCAACGTCTGGACGACCGCTTCCGGCTGCTGACCGGCGCCAGCCGCAGCGCGCAGGCGCGCCACCAGACGCTCCGTACGGCCATCGGCTGGAGCCACGAGCTGTGCGCTCCGGAGCAGCGGCTGCTGTGGGCGCGGCTGTCGGTCTTCGCCGGGCAGTTCGATCTGGAGGCCGTCGAGTACATCTGCAGCAGCCCCGAACTGCCGGCCGAGTCGGTGCTCGATGTACTGACGGGGCTGCTGGCGCAGTCCGTGGTGCTGCGCGAGGACTCGGCGGTGGGCACCCGCTACCGGATGCTGGACACGGTGCGCGAGTACGGCGCCGAGTGGCTGGCCGCCACCGGCGACACGGACCGGTTACGACGGCGCCACCGGGACTGGTTCCTGGGGCTCGCCACCTGGTGCGAGCTCGACTGGTTCAGCCCGCGGCAGGGCGAGGTCGCGGCCCGGGCCGAGAGCGAACTGCCCAATCTGCGCCGGGCGATGGAGTGTTCGCTGGAGTCCCCGGACGAGGCCCATCTCGCGCAGTACCTGGCGGCCACGCTCTGGTTCCTCTGGGTCGGCTGCGGGCGCCTCTCGGAGGGGCGGCACTGGCTGAACCATGTACTGGAGGAGGAGACGCCGTACGAACCGTCCCGGCTCAAGGCGCTGTGGGTGCTCGGGTATGTGGCCGTGCTGCAGGGGGACGCGATCGGTGCGATCTCCGCGTTGCACGAGTGCCGGGAGGAGGCGGAGCGGACCGGTGACGCGGCGGCCCAGGCCTACGCGGTGCACCGCACGGGATGTCTGGCCCTCGTCACGGACGACATGGTCCGCGCGGAGGAGCTGTTGCAGGACGCCCTGGGGCGCTACCGGGACCTCGGCGAGCTGAACAGCAATGTGCTGATGGCCCAGATCGAACTGGCGATGGCGGTCGGGTTCCGCGGGGACCTGCAGGGCGCGGTGGAGATCTGCCAGGAGGTCAGGGAGGTCTGCGAGGACCGCGGGGAGCGGTGGGCACTCTCGTACGCGCTCTTCGTGCTGGCCTACGCGCAGCTGCAGCAGGGACGGCCGGAGTGCGCCCGGGAGCTGCTCCAGGAGTCCCTGGCCATCGGCCACGCCTTCCATGACCTGCTCGGGTCCGTCCTCGCCATGGAGCTGCTGGCACTGGTCACGGCGGTCGAGGGGGATGCGGCGGAGGCGGCGGTGCTGCAGGGGGCCGCCGAACGGATCTGGCCGTCGGTGGGGCTGCCGCTGTTCGGTTCGGCGTACTACGGAAGGCCGCGGGCGGAGTGCGAGCGGCTGGCGCGGCAGAAGCTGGGCGACGCACGGTACGAATCGGGTCGGCGGGCGGGTGCGCAGCTGGATCCGGACGCGGCGGTGGCACGGGCGCTGGCGTGCCGGACCGTGGACCGTCCGGGCGTGAAGGCACAGCGGCGTGGTCCCGTACCGGCCCCGGACGGCAGAACGCGGAAGCCCGCCGCCTCCCCGACTTCGGGGAGGGGCGGGCCCGATCGCTGGTGAGAGCGGCTACGCCTGGATCAGCGGGCGTAGTACTCGACGACGAGCTGCTCGTCGCAGATCACCGGGATCTCCTTGCGGTTCGGGTCCCGGTCCAGGCGGAAGGCCAGGGCCTTCAGGTTCACCTGCAGGTAGCGCGGGGTCTCGCCGTCGGGGGCGTAACCACCCTCGCGGGCCACCTGGAAGGGGTGCTTGTCGCGGCTGCGCTCGCGGACCATCACGATGTTGTCGGGACGGACGCGGAAGGACGGCTTGTCGACCTTGCGGCCGTCGACCTCGATGTGGCCGTGGACGACCATCTGGCGGGCCTGGTAGATCGTGCGGGCGATGCCCGAACGCAGGACCAGCGCGTCGAGACGGCGCTCGAGCTCGACGACGAGCGCCTCGCCCGTCTTGCCTTCGGCCTTCTTGGCGCGGTCGTAGGCGCGCGCCATCTGGCGCTCGCTGATGTCGTACTGGGCGCGCAGACGCTGCTTCTCGAGCAGACGGACCTTGTAGTCCGAGTTCTGCTTGCGGCCACGGCCGTGCTCGCCCGGCGGGTAGGGGCGGGCCTCGAAGTACTTGACGGCCTTCGGCGTCAGGGCGATGCCGAGCGCACGAGACTTCTTGACCTTGGGACGCGACTGATTAGGCACGTTCTCCAGACCTCCGTTGTGGGTTAGGTTAGGCTCACCTTACTCAAGGAGATCGCATGTCTCGCCCTGGGAACACCACACACGTCACGGACAGCACTGACAGCGTCGACGCCATCGAGGACGTCGATACGACGGAGGACCGATCAGATCGTGGTCAGCCGCGTCCCAGCGGGCTTGAAAACACACGGATGCCGTCAGCAGCCGAGCGCACACGAACTCTCGTACAGAGTACCTGTTCGGCGGTACTGCTCATCCCCGGGCTGACCACAGCCGGTTTCGACCAGCTGGTGCCGCTGGACCGCAGCGTGGGCCCCGAGGGCGATCTGTTCCTCGAGTTTCCCGCCGATTCCCCGGCCGTACGGGCCGCCACGCGCGCCCAGGACGACGAGCTGACCGCCGTGTTGGAGATCACGGACGTCGCACCGGTCTCCGTACCGCACCGCATCCGTGGCCGCGGTTGGATCTCCGGATGGCTCACCTCCGTACCGGGAATGGCCGGTCCCGGACGGATGATGCTGCGGCTGGAGACCGGTGAGGCGTACGTCGACGATCTGTGGGGCGCCCAGGACGTCGAGCCGGAGGAATTCCGGGACGCCGCCGCCGACCCGCTCGTCGCCCACGAGGCGGAGCTGCTGCAGCATCTGCACGCGGCGCACGGCGAACAGGTGGCGCTGCTGTGCGGGCTGCTGGGAGAGCGGGTGGACGGCAGCTGCGCGGCCCACCGGCCCTCGGTCGTGCCGGTCGCGCTCGACCGGCACGGGCTGCGGGTGCGCTTCTGCGAGGCCGACGGGCGGTGCTTCGACGCACGCTTCGAGTTCCCCGAGCCGGTGCGCGACGTCACCGAGCTGCGCCACGCGATGCACACACTGTTCGAAGCGGCCGCACGCTGAACGGGTGCCCCACCGTCCGGAGGAGGAGCGTCACGCGTCCGTCGCGTCGTCGGAACCACCGCGGCCCAACCGGTCGCGGACCCGGTCCACCACATCGGCATAGCGCGCCTCGGCGCCGTACCGGGTGGGCCGGTAGTAGCGCTTGTCGGCGACCGCGTCCGGGGCGTACTGCTGGGCTGCGATCCCGCCGGGGACATCGTGCGGATAGATGTAGCCCTGCGCATGGCCCAGCTTGGCGGCCCCCTTGTAGTGGCCGTCGCGGAGATGGGCCGGGACCGGGCCCGCCAGGCCGTTGCGCACATCCTCCTGGGCGGCGGAGATCGCCAGCGTCGCCGCATTCGACTTGGGGGCGAGCGCCAGCGCGATCGTGGCATGGCTGAGGGTGAGCGCCGCCTCCGGGAAGCCGATCATGGCGACGGCCTGGGCGGCGGCGACCGCTGTGGGCAGCGCCGTCGGGTCGGCGAGGCCGATGTCCTCGCTGGCGGAGATCATCAGCCGCCGGGCGATGAACCGCGGGTCCTCCCCCGCCTCGATCATCCGGGCCAGATAGTGCAGCGCCGCGTCCACGTCGGAGCCGCGGATCGACTTGATCAGCGCGCTCGCCACGTCGTAGTGCTGGTCACCGTCCCGGTCGTACTTCACGGCCGCCCGGTCGACGGTCGCCTCGACCGTCTGGAGGGTGACCTCCTTCTCCTGCATGGCGAGGGCCGCGCCGGCCGCGGCCTCCAGCGCTGTCAGCGCGCGGCGCGCGTCGCCGCCCGCGATGCGCAGCAGATGCGCCTCGGCGTCCTCGGGCAGGGTGACCGCGCCGCCGAGGCCGTGCTCGGCGGTCAGGGCGCGGCGCATCAGGGCGCGCAGATCGTCGTCGGTGAGCGATTCGAGGGTCAGGAGCAGCGAGCGCGACAGGAGCGGCGAGATGATCGAGAAGTACGGGTTCTCGGTCGTCGCGGCGATGAGCGTCACCCAGCGGTTCTCCACGGCCGGCAGCAGCGAGTCCTGCTGGGCCTTGGAGAAGCGGTGGATCTCGTCGAGGAAGAGGACGGTCTCCTTGCCGTAGCCACCGGTGGCGCGGCGGGCGCTCTCGATGACGGCCCGTACTTCCTTGACCCCCGCGGTGATCGCGGAGAGCTCGACGAAGCGCTTGTTGGTGGCCTTGCTGACCACGTACGCCAGAGTCGTCTTGCCGATGCCGGGCGGGCCCCAGAGGATCACCGACGACGGGCCGGCAGGCCCGCCGCCCCCTTCGCCGACGAGGCGGCGCAGCGGCGAGCCCGGTTTCAGCAGATGCTGCTGGCCGACGACCTCGTCGAGGATACGAGGGCGCATCCGGACAGCGAGGGGGCTGCTGGACGGGTCCTTCTCCTGGCGGTCTTCGGCGGCTGCGGTAAAGAGGTCGGGCTCCACGTTTTGAAGCCTATGTCACGGCACTGACAGCCCGGCCGGGCCGGTGCCCGCTCCCGGCGCGGACGGTCAGCTGGTCCAGAAGTCCCACCAGCGGGTCAGGATCAGCATGCCGATGATGCCCACCCAGAGGACCGGCGGCACCCAGTGGAACTCCGTCAGTCCGTTGCGCAGCCAGTTCGGCGCGGGCAGGATCCGGTGCTTGATGTTGTGCGTGGTGACGTAGCAGAACATGAAGATCGTCGCGACCCAGGCCAGGCAGCACCACAGGCAGAGCGAGTTGATGTTGTACAGCGACTGGTACTGCAGCCAGGTGCAGAAGCCGACGCCGAACAGTGTGCCTGCGTTGAGCCCGAGCCAGTACCAGCTGCGGAAACGGGCGCCGGCGAGCAGGGCCAGGCCGATCCCGATGACGACGGAGTAGGTGACGAGTCCCAGCATCGGGTTCGGGAACCCGAAGACGGACGCCTGCTCGCTCTTCATGATGTTGCCGCACGAGACCACAGGGTTGAGGCTGCAGCCCGGGGTGAAGCTGGGGTCCTCGAGCAGCTTGAACTTGTCGATCGTGATCACCCAGGCGGCGAGGAGACCCGCGGCACCGGTGATCACCAGCAGCAGTGCGAACGCGCGACTGCCGCCGATGGTCCTCTTCCGGCCGTCCTCGTCCTGGTCCGAGGAGGGATGGTCAACCGCTGCAGTCGTCATATCGCCGTTCCATCAGTGAGTGGCCTGCTGGGCATGTCATTGTGCCGCACCACCTCATCTGCCATCCGTTCGATGGGCATAAAGGTGTACGGAGAGACGCACGCACGGGTGACAGGGAACGCGTGGCGCTCGCGAGCCACTCCTCGCCATGACCGAACCGGCGGCGGCCGTCGGGGGGCTGCCCAGGCATTACGGACGGCGGGCAGCCACGACGGGGCGCCGCCCCGGCTTCCACCGCGGACCGCCGTCTTTCTCGTCGGCCAGGATGAACCGGCTCCTGCGGAGTTGACGGCACGGGTCTGTAACGCACGGTGCCCGCCCGGCGGACCGGGCGGGCACAGTCGGAGACGGTGGATCAGGCCAGCTTCTGCTGGATCTCGGCGACCAGCGCGTCGAGCGCGACCGCCTGCTGCTCGCCCGACTCCATGTCCTTCAACTGGACCACGCCCTCGGCGAGATCACGTTCGCCCGCGACGACGGTGAAGCGGGCGCCGGACCGGTTGGCGCTCTTCATCGCGCCCTTGAGACCGCGGCCGCCGAACGCGAAGTCGGCGGCGACGCCCACTCGGCGCAACTCCGTCACCTTGGCGAACAGCATCCGGCGGGCCTCCTCGCCGAGCGGCACCGCGAAGACGCTGGTGGACGAGGGCAGTTCGAGCTCGATGCCCTCGGCCTCCAGCGCGAGCACCGTACGGTCCACGCCGAGCGCCCAGCCGACCGACGGGAGCGCCGGGCCTCCGATCATCTCGGACAGACCGTCGTAGCGGCCGCCGCCGCCGACCGCGGACTGCGAGCCGAGTCCGTCGTGGACGAACTCGAAGGTGGTGCGGGTGTAGTAGTCGAGGCCGCGGACGAGCTTCTCGTCGTCCTCGTACACCACACCCGCCGCGGTCAGCAGATCGCGGACCTCCTCGTGGTACGCCTTGCACGCGTCGCACAGGTAGTCGCGCAGGACCGGTGCGCCGACAAGCTGCTTCTGCACCTCGGGGCGCTTGTCGTCGAGGACCCGCAGCGGGTTGAGGTCGATGCGGCGGCGGGTGTCCTCGTCCAGGTCGAGCTCGCGCAGGAACTCCTGGAGCGCGTCCCGGTAGACGGGACGGCACTCCTTGTCGCCCAGCGAGTTCAGCAGGATCCGGAAATTCTGCAGGCCCAGCGTGCGGTACGCCTGGTCGGCCAGGATGATCAGCTCGGCGTCCAGGGCCGGGTCCTCGGCACCGATCGCCTCGGCACCGACCTGCGAGAAGTGCCGGTAGCGGCCCTTCTGCGGGCGCTCGTAGCGGTAGTACGAGCCGGAGTACCAGAGCTTGACCGGCAGGTTGCCGAGCTTGTGGAGGTTGGCCTCCAGTGCGGCACGCAGCACGGACGCGGTGCCCTCGGGGCGCAGCGCCAGCTCGGAGCCGCCCTTGGTGGTGAGCGTGTACATCTCCTTGCTCACGATGTCGGTGGACTCACCGACTCCGCGAGAGAAGAGCGCGACGTCCTCGAAGCCGGGCGTCTCGATGTATCCGTAGCCGGAGTTCTTCAGCGGTGCGGAGAGCGCCTCGCGCACGGCGAGGTACTTCGCGGAGTCGGGCGGGGTCAGGTCGTACGTGCCCTTGGGGGCCTTGAAGGTGCTCACGGTTCTAACTCTCGTCACATTCCTCGTCGGGGCGCGGCCAGCCCGTGCAGATACGGGTTCGAGGCGCGCTCGCGGCCGATGGTCGTCTGGGGGCCGTGGCCGGACAGCACCACGGTCGAGTCTTCGAGCGGCAGGCACACACGGGCCAGCGACTCGAGCATCTCGGCGTGGTCGCCGCCGGGCAGGTCGGTGCGTCCGACGGAGCCGGCGAAGAGCAGGTCGCCCGAGAAGAGGACCTGCGGAACATCCGCGGCCTCGGGCATCCTGAACGTCACCGACCCCCTGGTATGGCCAGGCGCATGCGCGACACCGAACTCCAGACCGGCCAGCAACAGCTGGGCACCGTCGCTCAGCTCCTTGACGTCGTCCGGCTCCCCCACCGTCAGCTCGCCCATGAGCGGCATCCCGATGGAGCGGCCGAGGGCCTTCTCCGGGTCGCTCATCATGTACCGGTCCTCGGGGTGGATCCAGGCGGGGACATCGTGCGCGCCGCACACCGGGACGACCGAGGCGACATGGTCGATGTGCCCGTGGGTGAGCACTACGGCGACCGGCTTCAGCCGATGCTTCTTCAGCGCGTCCTCGACTCCCTGGGTGGCCTGGTGGCCCGGGTCGATGATCACGCACTCCTCACCGGCGGCGGGGGCGACCACATAGCAATTGGTCCCCCAGGCCCCGGCGGGGAACCCGGCAATGAGCACGATCGTCCTTAAAGGTCGTCCGACGGAGGGGTGCGGCCGACTGCGGCTGAGAAGGTCGCGGCAGTTCAGAGCCTACCGGCGCTCCTCATTCCACAGCTAACCCATATACGGTACGGGGCAACCCAGGCCCGATCACACGACGTACAAGGAGATCACCCGGTGGTCAGCAGCGATCAGCGGCGGCGGCAGCTCGCCAGGGAGAAGTTCGAGCGGCAGCAGCAGCGCCGGGAGGAGGCCCGCCGCAGGACCAGGCAACTCACCGTCGTCATCGCGTCCGCGCTGGCCGTGGTGGCGGTCGTCGGAGTCACCGCGTTCGTCTCCCTCGGCGGCGACGACAAGGACAAGAACGACGCGGCGTCGAGCACCAGCCCCTCGCCCTCGCCCTCGCCCTCCGCGAGCGCGAGCAGTGCGCCCGAGCCCGCGATGAAGATCGACAAAAAGTCGAAGTACACGATGTCGCTCAAGACGAGCCAGGGCGACATCGCGTTCACGATGGACGCGGCGAAGACCCCGCACACGACGAACTCGTTCAAGTCGCTCGCGGACAAGGGCTTCTTCGACGGCACGAAGTGTCACCGGCTCACCACGCAGGGAATCTTCGTCCTGCAGTGCGGTGACCCCAAGGGCGACGGCACGGGCGGCCCGGGCTACACGATCCCGGACGAGAACCTGACCGCGCTGGGCAAGGCGGGCAAGGACGGCACGGTGACGTACCCGGCGGGCACGGTGGCGATGGCCAACACCGGTCAGGCGCACACCGGCGGCAGCCAGTTCTTCCTGGTGTACAAGGACAGCAAACTGCCGCCGACGTACACGCCGTTCGGCACGATGGACGCCGCCTCGCTCAAGGCCGTGAAGGCGGTCGGGACCGCCGGTGTCACCGGTGGCGCGGCGGATGGTGCCCCGAAGAAGGCCGTCACCATCTCGAAGGCGGCAGTCGACAAGGCCTGAACCGACCGGGGCGGCCGGCCCGGCGAGCCCGGTCCGGCCGTCGTGGTGCGAGCCGAAGAATTCGGCCGCGCTGAGTGCGGACAGCCGGGCGGCCGGTCGCCTAGATTGGCGTTGTGCAGGGCGGGCGCGCAGCCCGCCCCAGGAAACTGTGGACGATGCCAGGGGGGCGAACCCTCTCACAGGCATCAGGTGGAGGAGGCGCTGTGAGCAGCGACCCGTGGGGCCGCGTCGACGAGACGGGCACCGTGTACGTGCGTACAGCCGACGGCGAGCAGGTGGTCGGATCGTGGCAGGCCGGCTCACCCGAGGAGGCTCTGGCCTACTTCGAGCGCAAGTACGAGGGCATCGTGGTCGAGATCGGCCTCCTCGAACGGCGGGTGAAGACGACCGACCTGTCGGCGAAGGACGCAACGACCGCCATCGAGCATCTGCGTCAGCAGGTCGACGAGCATCACGCGGTCGGTGACCTCGACGCGTTGCGCAAGCGCCTGGACGCGCTGGTCTCGACGGTCGAGTCCCGCCGCGAGGAGCGCAAGGTCCAGAAGGCGAAGCAGACCGACGAGGCGAAGCACGCCAAGGAGGCGCTGGTCGTCGAGGCCGAGGAGCTGGCGCAGAGCGAGCAGTGGCGCTCCGCGGGCGAGCGGCTGCGGGCGCTCGTCGACACGTGGAAGGGCCTGCCGCGGCTCGACCGCAAGTCGGACGACGAGCTGTGGCACCGCTTCTCGCACGCGCGCTCGGCGTTCTCCAAGCGCCGCAAGGCGCACTTCGCCTCGCTGGACGCCCAGCGCGAGGAGGCCCGTAAGGCCAAGGAGAAGCTGGTCGTCGAGGCCGAGGCGCTGTCCGGTTCCACCGACTGGGGGACAACGGCCGCGCGCTACCGCGATCTGATGACGGAGTGGAAGGCGGCGGGCCGCGCCCAGCGCGAGGCGGAGGACGATCTGTGGAACCGCTTCCGCGGTGCGCAGGACGTCTTCTTCGCCGCCCGCGGCGAGGTCTTCGCCGAGCGGGACGCCGAGCAGGGCGAGAACCTCAAGCTGAAGGAGGAGCTCGCGGTCGAGGCCGATAAGCTGGTGCCGGTGAAGGACCTGAAGGCGGCCAGGGCCGCGTTCCGTGCCATCAACGAGCGCTGGGAGGCCATCGGCCATGTGCCGCGTGACGCCCGCCCGAAGATCGAGGGGCGGATGCAGGCGGTGGAGCGGGCGCTCCAGGAGGCCGAGGAGTCCGAGTGGCGCCGGACGAACCCGGAGGCGCGTGCGCGCGCCGAGGGTCTGACCGGTCAGCTGCAGGCTGCCGTGGACAAGCTGCGTACGCAGATCGACACGGCGCGCGCCGCGGGCAACAACGCCCGGGCCGACAAGCTGGCCCGTGAGCTGGAGGGCCGCCAGGCACTGCTGGACCAGGCGCTGAAGGGCCTGGAGGAGTTCGGCGGCTGAAACACCGCGCAGAAGGAAGGGGGCTCCCGTACGTGAGGTACGGGAGCCCCTTCCTTGCGTGCGTGTGGGGTCCGCTTACGGCCGGCGGGCCGAAGTCACGCGATAGACGTCGTAGACGCCCTCCACGCCCCGTACGGCCTTCAGGACGTGTCCGAGGTGCTTCGGGTCGCCCATCTCGAAGGTGAAGCGCGAGGTGGCCACCCGGTCCCGCGAGGTCTGCACGGCCGCGGACAGGATGTTGACGTGCTGGTCGGACAGGACGCGTGTGACGTCCGAGAGCAGCCGGGACCGGTCCAGCGCCTCGACCTGGATGGCGACCAGGAAGACCGAGGACTGGGTGGGTGCCCATTCGACCTCGAGGATCCGCTCCGGCTGCTGCGACAGCGAGTCGACGTTGACGCAGTCGGCGCGGTGCACGGAGACGCCGCTGCCGCGGGTGACGAAGCCGATGATCGGGTCGCCGGGTACGGGTGTACAGCAGCGGGCCAGTTTGACCCAGACGTCCTCGACGCCCTTGACGACCACACCGGGATCGGCGTTGGAGCGGCGCTTGTGGCGGCTGCGGGACGGCGGTGAGCTCTCCGCGAGATCCTCGTTGGCGGCGTCCTCCCCGCCGAGCGCCTGCACCAGCTTCTGCACGACGCCCGCGGCTGCGACATGGCCCTCGCCGATCGCCGCGTAGAGCGACGAGATGTCGGGGTAGCGCATCTCGTGAGCGAGCGTGACCAGCGAGTCGCCGGTCAGGATCCGCTGGATCGGCAGGTTCTGCTTGCGCATGGCGCGCGCGATGGAGTCCTTGCCCTGCTCGATCGCCTCGTCGCGGCGCTCCTTGGAGAACCAGGCGCGGATCTTGTTCCGGGCGCGCGGCGACTTGACGAAGCCGAGCCAGTCCCGGGACGGTCCCGCGCCGGCCGCCTTGGAGGTGAAGACCTCCACCAGGTCGCCGTTGTCGAGGGTCGACTCGAGTGGCACGAGCCGCCCGTTGACCCGTGCTCCTATGGTCCGGTGGCCGACCTCCGTGTGCACGGCGTACGCGAAGTCGACCGGTGTCGCGCCCGCGGGGAGCGCTATGACGTCGCCCTTGGGCGTGAAGACGAAGACCTCGTTGCGGGAGAGGTCGAAGCGCAGCGAGTCCAGGAACTCGCTGGGGTCCTCGGTCTCCTTCTGCCAGTCCAGGAGCTGGCGCAGCCACGCCATGTCGTTGACGGTGTCCTGGCCGCGGCCGGTGTTCTTCGGTACGTCGGTACGGACCTTGGAGGCGCCCGCGACGGCCTCCTGCTTGTACTTCCAGTGCGCGGCGATGCCGTACTCGGCGCGACGGTGCATGTCGAACGTGCGGATCTGCAGCTCGACGGGCTTGCCGCTGGGACCGATCACCGTGGTGTGCAGCGACTGGTACATGTTGAACTTGGGCATCGCGATGTAGTCCTTGAACCGGCCGGGGACCGGATTCCATCGCGCGTGCACGGTGCCGAGTGCCGCATAACAGTCACGAACGGTGTCGACGAGGACGCGGATGCCCACCAGGTCGTAGATCTCGGCGAAGTCCCGGCCCCGCACGATCATCTTCTGGTAGACGCTGTAGTAGTGCTTCGGGCGTCCGGTGACGGTGGCCTTGATCCGGGCGGCGCGCAGGTCGGCCTGGACCTCGTCGGTCACTATGGCGAGGTACTCGTCACGCTTGGGCGCCCGCTCGGCGACGAGACGGACGATCTCGTCGTACATCTTGGGGTAGAGGATCGCGAAGGCGAGGTCCTCCAGTTCCCACTTGATGGTGTTCATGCCCAGGCGGTGTGCCAGGGGCGCGTAGATCTCCAGCGTCTCGCGGGCCTTCTTCTCCTGCTTCTCCCGCTTGAGATAGCGCATGGTGCGCATGTTGTGCAGCCGGTCGGCGAGCTTGATGACGAGGACCCGGGGGTCCTTGGCCATGGCGACGACCATCTTGCGTACGGTCTCGGCCTGTGCGGCCTCGCCGAACTTGACCTTGTCGAGCTTGGTCACGCCGTCGACGAGCAGTGCGACCTGGTCGCCGAAGTCGCGGCGCAGCGTGTCGAGGCCGTACTCGGTGTCCTCGACCGTGTCGTGCAGCAGGCCCGCCATCAGCGTCGCCGGGTCCATGCCGAGTTCGGCGAGGATCGTCGTGACGGCGAGCGGGTGCGTGATGTACGGGTCGCCGCTCTTGCGCTTCTGGCCGCGGTGCCAGCGTTCGGCGACCTGGTAGGCGCGCTCGATCTGACGCAGCGTGGACGTCTCGATCTTGGGGTCGTTGCTGCGGACGGCACGCAGCAGCGGTTCGAGGACCGGGTTGTACGGGCTGGAGCGCTGCACCCCGAGCCGGGCGAGCCTGGCCCGTACCCGGTTGGAGGAGCCGCCGGAACGAGCCACGGCGCCGGCCGGTGCCACAGGCTTTGCGGCGGGCTTGGCCGGGGGCTTCGGGGCTGTCGGCGCCGGCGAGGCCGGGGCCGGCCGGTCGGCGGCGGACCCGTTCGCCTTGATGGGCGCCTGCGCGGGGCTGCGCACGGGTTCGGGGGCCGGGGGCTTCGGCTTCTCCTTCGCCGCGGGCTGCTTCTTCTCGGGCGTGGCTGGGACCGCCGCGGGCTTGTCGGGCTGCGGGGCGGCGACTGGCTGGGCCTCGTCTGGCAAGAGCGCTCCTCGTGCGGATCCGGACACCCGGAAAGGCCATCGTATCGACCCTGCGGCCGGAGCTCCCCCGGGGACGGTGAGACCTTTCACAACGCAGGACGGGCACCCGCATGTTCCCGGGTGCCCGTCCTGTATGTGCGGGTGTGCCGTCCGCGTACGTTCCGCTACCGCGGGCGACGCTCAGATCGTGATCAGAGCCTCCAGCGGGGCACCTTCGAGCCCCTGCTCCAGCCGGGCCCGGCCCGCGAGGAAGCCGAGCTCCATGAGGACCGCGACGCCCGCGACCTGGGCACCGGCCCGCCGGATCAGCTCCAGCGAGGCCTCGGCGGTGCCGCCGGTGGCGAGGACGTCGTCGATGACCATGATCCGGTCGTCGGGGGCGAGATCCTCGGCGTGGATCTCGATCTCCGCGGTGCCGTACTCCAGCTCGTACGCCTGGCTGAGCGTGGCTCCGGGCAGCTTCCCGGCCTTGCGGACGGGTACGAAACCGAGCCCGGCCCGGACCGCGACCGGCGCGGCCAGGATGAAGCCGCGCGCCTCGAGACCGACGATCTTGGTGGCGCCGTGCCGGATGCACAGCTCCGCGAGGGAGTCGGTGAGAGCCGTGAACGCCACCGGGTCCGCGAGCAGCGGGGTGATGTCCTTGAACATCACGCCCGGCTTCGGGTAGTCCGCCACATCACGGATCCGGCTGAGCAGCAGTTCCCTGACGCTCTCGGTGGTGCTGGTCATCGGCGCTTCCCCGGGGTCCGGCCGTGACCCCTGGGCTGCTGGCGCTGGCCGACCACCGCAGCGGTGGGTGCGGCGTCCACGGGGACGTCGTCGTCGTGCGGCTGCTCGTCCTCGGCCGACTCGCCCTTGGCGGCCGCTGCCGCGCGCTTGGCGAGAATCCGCTTCTTCAGGGCCTTCATCTGCGGCTCGCGTTCCTTGAGGTCGGCGACCAGCGGGGTGGCGATGAAGATCGAGGAGTACGCACCGGCGGCGAGGCCGACGAAGAGCGACAGCGAGATGTCGTTCAACATGCCGGCGCCGAGGACACCGCCACCGATGAACAGCAGACCGGCGACCGGCAGCAGCGCCACGACGGTGGTGTTGATGGAACGGACCAGCGTGCCGTTGATCGAGCGGTTGGCGATCTCGCTGTACGTCCAGCGGGTCTGCTTGGTGATCCCCTTCGTGCCCTCCTTGAGGCTGTCGAAGACGACGACCGTGTCGTACAAGGAGTAACCGAGGATGGTCAGCAGACCGATCACGGTGCCCGGCGTGACCTCGAAGCCGACCAGGGCGTAGATACCCACCGTGATCGTGATGTCGTGGATCAGCGCGACCAGGGCCGCGATCGCCATCCGCCACTCGAACGCGATGGCCAGGTAGATCACCACAAGGATCATGAAGATGCCGAGGCCGGTCCAGGCCTTGTTGGCGATCTGTTCACCCCAGCTGGGGCCGACCAGGTCGGCATTGATCTTCTCCTCGGGGACCTTGAGGTCCTTGGAGAGATCCGCCTTGATCGCGTCGGCCTTCGCCAGGTCGACTTCGGTGATCTGAATGCGCAGACCGCCGTTGCCGAGCTTCTGGACGATCGCCTGGTGGCCGGAGGCGGAGACCGCGGATTCCTCAGCCTGGGCGACCGAGGCGCTGGTCGACGGAGTGGTGAAGACCGCGCCGCCCTTGAACTCGATCCCCATGTTGAGGCCGCTGACCGCCAGGGCGACGACAGCCGTGATGGTGATCAGGATCGAGATGCCGTACCAGATCTTGCGCTTACCGATGAAGTCGTAACCGACCTCGCCGCGGTAGAGCCGGGAGCCGAGACTGCCGAGTCGCGACATCTCACGCCTCCTTCGGGTCGGTGGGGGCGTTTACACGACGCGTGCGGCGCAGCGGCGGCTTGGCGCCGAGCCGCTTCGGGTCCAGGCCGGACCACGGGTGACCGCCGGAGAAGAACTTCGTACGGGCCATCAGCGTCATGACGGGCTTGGTGAAGAGGAACACCACGACCACGTCGAGCAGGGTGGTGAGACCCAGCGTGAAGGCGAAGCCCTGGACCTTGCCGACGGTGACGATGAAGAGCACCGCGGCGGCGAGGAACGACACGAAGTCGGAGACCAGGATGGTGCGCCGGGCGCGCGGCCAGGCGCGCTCGACGGCCGGACGCAGCGTGCGGCCGTCGCGGATCTCGTCCCGGATGCGTTCGAAGTACACGATGAACGAGTCCGCGGTGATACCGATCGCCACGATGGCACCACAGACCGCGGGGAGGTTCAGCGCGAAGCCGATGGCCGGGCCGAGCAGCGACATGAGCGTGTAGGTCAGGATGCCGGAGACCAGGAGGCTCAGGAGCGCGATGAGCGCAAGGCCGCGGTAGTAGGCCACCAGGTAGATGACGACCAGGGCCAGACCGATCGCACCGGCGATCAGGCCCGCCTGGAGCTGCTCACCGCCGAGCGCGGCGGTGACGGTGGTGACCGTGTCCTCGTCGAAGGACAGCGGGAGCGCACCGTACGACAGCACGTTCGCCAGATCCTGGGCGGACTGCTGGGTGAAGCTGCCGGAGATCTCGGCGCTACCGCTGAGCGTCTCGTTCACCTGGGGTGCGGAAACCACCTCGCCGTCGAGCGCGATGGCGAACTGGTTCATCGGTGACTGCTGCTGCGACAGCTTGGAGGTGATCTGCTGGAACTTCTTCGAGCCCTTGTCGGTGAAGTCCATCTGCACGATCCACATGCCGCGCTGCTGGTCGATCGTGGCCTTGGCGCTGTCCACGTCCGTACCGGAGACCTCGGCCGGGCCGAGGACGTACTTGGCGTCACCCTCGGAGCTGCACGCGATCGTGGTGTCGGTGGGCTTCGCGTTGGCACCGGCCTTCGCACGGCCGGCCTTGGTGGAGCAGTCGAGCGCGGCGAACCGCTTCTGGAGCTCGGCGGTGGCCGGGTCGACCGAGGCCGAAGGGCTCACGGACGCCTTCGGCGTCCCGGAGGCGCTGGCGCTGGGGCTGGGCGACGTGTCCTTCGTCAGGGCGCCGGTGACCGCGCGCCCCTGGGTGGTGGCGCCGGCCGAGGGGGTGGCCTTCGAACCGGAGGCCGTCTCCTTGTCGCTGGGCGAGGCGCTCGGCTTGGCCGAACCGGATGCCGAGGGGCTGGCGGTGTCGGTGGGCGTGGCCTGGCCTGCGGTTACGGTGAGCACGGGCCGGAAGTAGAGCTGGGCGGTCGTGCCGACCTGTTCCCGGGCCTGCTTCGAGTTCGTCCCCTTGGGGATGTTGACGATGATGTTGTCCCGGCCCTGGGTCTGGACCTCGGCCTCCGAGACACCCAGACCATTGACACGGCGTTCGATGATGCTGACCGCGGTGTCCATGTTGGTCTGGTTGATCGCGTCGGGCTTGCCGGGCTGGCTCTTCGCCTTGAGCGTGATCGACGTGCCGCCCGCCAGGTCGATACCCAGCCGAGGCGTGGTGTGACCGGACAAGAACATCCCGCCGGTGAGCGCGACCATGGCGATCAGGATCAGAGCCAGGGCACGCCCCGGCCTGCCCTGGCCGCCGGACGACCCTCGGCCCTTCTTCGGTGCTGCCACCTTCTCGTTTCTCCCTGTCCAACCGCCCCGCGCCGGGTACGCGCCCGAGCGGCCACGAAGTGTTGTGGGGACCTGCCCCCGCAGAAGACCGCACGTTCCGGGGGATGCCGGACGCCGGTAGGCTCACAGCATCCCCCGGGTCATGCCCTACTTCGCGTCGGCCTCGCCGTCGGCCTTCTCATCGGCCTTGGCGTCCTTCGGCTCGGCCTTCGGCTCGACGTCGTCGGCCCCGGCCTTCTTGCCCAGGTCGATCTTGGCCTCGTCCGAGGAGTCGTCGTCCGCGTCGGCCTCGACGGGCTCGTCGGCGCCGGCCGCCTCGGTCAGCGAGGAGGCGTCGTCCGGCACGATCGCGCCGTCGATGTCATCGCCGTCACCGTGGACGATCCGGTTGTACTCCGCGTCGTCGAGGACGGCGCCGATGGAGTTCTTGGCGTAGATGGCGTGGACGCCGGGTGCGACCTCAAGGACAACCGTGTCGTCGTGCAGCTCCTTGACGGTGGCGTACATGCCCCCGATCGTCCGGACGCCGGTGCCGGGCTGCATTTCGTTGCGCATCGACGCGGCGGCGGCCTGCTTCTTCTTGGCGGACCGGGTCATCAGGAACATGGCCCCGATGAGCACGATGAAGGGGAGGAGAGTCACGGGATTCACGGGACGAGTTTCCTTCGCACGACCGCGCTGAAATGCGGCCTGATCTACGGGGGTGGGTACGCCGCCCTGTGCGGGCGGCATCGGCGGAGTCTAAGCGAGTCCGCATCGATGGAACAACGCCCAGCATGGCACCGTGGTTCCTGATCTGGGGCAACCTGTGACGCATCACGCCCCAAAAAGACCCTGTTGTCCTTTTCCACCATGGGGCGGGGGGACGAGACCCAGATGGGTCCAGGCCGCCGGGGTGGCGACCCGGCCCCTCGGCGTCCTGGCCAGCAGACCTTCCCGTACCAGGAAGGGCTCCGCGACCTCCTCGACAGTCTCGCGCTCCTCCCCCACGGCCACGGCGAGGGTGGACAGGCCGACCGGGCCGCCGCCGAAGAGCTTCAGCAGTGCGCCGAGCACCGCCCGGTCCAGCCGGTCCAGGCCCCTGGCGTCGACCTCGTACACCCTGAGGGCCGCGGCGGCGACGGTGCGGTCGATCCGGCCGTCCCCTTTGACCTGGGCGTAGTCACGGACGCGGCGCAGCAGGCGGTTCGCGATACGGGGCGTGCCGCGGGAACGGCCGGCGATCTCGGCAGCGCCGTCGGCGTCTATCGCGACATCGAGGAGGCGGGCCGAGCGGTGGATGACGCGTTCCAGTTCGGCGGGGGCGTAGAACTCCATGTGGCCGGTGAAGCCGAAGCGGTCGCGCAGCGGGGGCGGCAGGAGTCCGGCCCGGGTGGTGGCACCGACCAGGGTGAAGGGCGGCAGCTCCAGCGGGATGGCGGTGGCGCCGGGGCCCTTGCCGACGATGACGTCGACCCGGAAGTCCTCCATCGCCATGTAGAGCATCTCTTCAGCGGGCCGTGACATGCGGTGGATCTCGTCGAGGAAGAGGACCTCGCCCTCCTGGAGGGAGGAGAGGATCGCGGCGAGGTCGCCCGCGTGCTGGATGGCGGGACCGGAGGTGATCCGGATCGGGGCGCCCATCTCGGCGGCAATGATCATGGAGAGGGTGGTCTTGCCGAGGCCGGGGGCACCGGAGAGCAGGACGTGGTCGGCGGTGGCGCCACGGGCGAGGGCCGCCTTCAGGACCAGGTCGAGCTGTTCGCGCACCTTCTCCTGGCCGACGAACTCGTCGAGGTCCTTCGGCCGCAGGGCGGCTTCGACCGCGGTGTCCTCGCCGTCCGCGCCTGCGTCGACGAGCCGCTCGTCGGTGTCGGGTCCGGTGTCGTCCCAGTTCATTCGGTCAGTCCCGCCTAGGGTGTTTCGGTGCCGGGCCGTGCGATGCCCGTGCGTCGGGGTGTCGCGTCCGGTCAGCGTGCGCGGTTGAGGGTCTGCAGTGCGGCACGCAGCAGCTGCGGTACGGGCGGCTGGGCGCCCTCGGCGAGGGCGGCCTCGGCCTGCGGGGCAACGGCGGAGACCGCTTCGTCGGCCTCACGGCTCGCGTAGCCGAGGCCGATCAGGGCGGCATGCAGCTGGTCGCGCCAGGAGGAGGAGACGGCGGTGCCGATCCCCTGCCGGCCGATGTGGGCGCCGACGGGCTCGCCGAGCCTGTCCCTCAGCTCGAGAAGGAGTTTCTGCGCACCCTTCTTGCCGATGCCGGGGACAGCGGTGAGCGCCTTCTCGTCGCCGGAGGAAACGGCGAGGCGCAGGGCGTCCGGGCTGTGCACGGCCAGCATCGCCTGGGCGAGCCTCGGGCCGACGCCGCTGGCGGTCTGCAGGAGCTCGAAGACCTGCCGCTGGTCGTCGTCGGCGAAGCCGTAGAGCGTCAGTGAGTCCTCCCGCACGACGAGCGAGGTGGCCAGCCTGGCCTCCTGGCCGATCCGCAGGTCGGCGAGGGTGTGGGGGCTGCACTGGACGGCCATGCCGATGCCACCGACCTCGATCACGGCCGTGGTCGGGGCGAGTGCGGCGACGGGGCCGCTGACGAAGGCGATCATCGGGGGACCTTCCGGACGGGAACTGCGGGGGTACGGGGAACGCGCGGGGTGCGGGCCGCCGCGGCGGCCGCATGCGCCTGCTGGAGGCGGTTGACGGCCGGGGCTCGCCATATGTGGCAGATGGCGAGGGCCAGCGCGTCGGCGGCGTCGGCCGGTTTCGGCGGGGCGTCGAGCCTCAGCAGCCGGGTGACCATCGCGCCGACCTGCGCCTTGTCGGCGCGGCCGCTGCCGGTGACGGCGGCCTTGACCTCACTGGGGGTGTGCAGGGCGACGGGGATGCCGCGGCGGGAGGCGCAGAGCATGGCGACCGCACTGGCCTGCGCGGTGCCCATCACCGTACGGACGTTGTGCTGGCTGAACACCCGCTCGACGGCGACGACTTCGGGACGGTGCTCGTCGAGCCACTCCTCGATGCCTCGCTCGATGGCGACCAGCCGGTGGCCGAGCTCCGCATCGGCCGGGGTGCGCACGACGCCGACCCCGAGCATCGTCAGCGGGCGGCCCGCGACGCCTTCGACGACGCCGACGCCGCATCGGGTCAGCCCCGGGTCCACGCCCAGTACCCGCATGAAGCGCCCCCTCTGCCGATCGGTCAACTGTTCCCGCAGGCTATCGGCTCGCACTGACAATGCGACGGGCCGACGGGGTGTGTCCCCGCCGGCCCGTGCTGAAGGCTGTGCTGAGTGCGCCTCAGGCGTCGACCTTCTCCATGACCTCGTCCGAGACGTCGAAGTTGGCGAAGACGTTCTGCACGTCGTCGCTGTCCTCCAGCGCGTCGATCAGCTTGAAGATCTTGCGAGCGCCTTCCTCGTCCAGCTCGACCTGCATGGTGGGCAGGAAGTTGGCCTCGGCGGAGTCGTAGTCGATGCCGGCCTGCTGGAGCGCGGTACGGACCGCGACCATGTCGGTGGCCTCGCTGACGACCTCGTAGGACTCACCGAGGTCGTTGACCTCCTCGGCGCCTGCGTCGAGCACCGCACCGAGAACGTCGTCCTCGGTCAGCTCCCCCTTGGGGACGATGACGACGCCCTTGCGGTTGAAGAGGTACGAGACCGAACCCGGGTCGGCCATCGAACCGCCGTTGCGCGTCATGGCGACCCGTACGTCGGAGGCGGCACGGTTGCGGTTGTCGGTGAGGCACTCGATGAGCACCGCGACACCGTTCGGGCCGTAGCCCTCGTACATGATCGTCTGGTAGTCGACGCCGCCCGCTTCGAGACCGCCACCGCGCTTGACCGCGGAGTCGATGTTCTTGTTCGGGACGGAGCTCTTCTTGGCCTTCTGGATCGCATCGACGAGGGTCGGGTTGCCCTCGGGGTCCACACCGCCGGTGCGGGCCGCGACCTCGATGTTCTTGATCAGCTTCGCGAAGAGCTTGCCGCGCTTGGCGTCAATCACGGCCTTCTTGTGCTTCGTCGTAGCCCATTTAGAGTGGCCGGACATCTGCCTGTCTCCTTCGCGTCACCAATTTCTTAACGAACCCGAGAGATCCTACCGGGATCGAGTCAGCGGACTGCGCGCACCATGTCGACGAAGAGTGCGTGAACTCGGTGGTCCCCGGTCAGTTCCGGGTGAAATGACGTCGCCAGGGCGTTTCCCTGCCGTACGGCGACGATGTGACCACCGTGCTCGGCCACGACCTGGGCCTGCGCGCCGACCGACTCCACCCAGGGGGCCCGGATGAAGACGCCCTCGACCGGACCGCCGTCGATTCCGGTGACCTCGACGGCCGCCTCGAAGGACTCGTTCTGCCGCCCGAAAGCGTTACGGCGCACGATCATGTCGATGCCGCCGACGGTCTCCTGGCCCGAGCGCGGGTCGAGGATCTTGTCGGCCAGCAGGATCATTCCCGCGCAGGTGCCGTAGACCGGCATTCCGGCGCGTACCCGCTCGCGCAGCGGTTCCAGCATGCCGAACAGGACGGCCAGCTTGGACATGGTGGTGGACTCACCGCCGGGTATGACGAGACCGTCGACCTCGGCGAGCTCCTCGGGGCGCCGGATCGGCCTGGCCAGGGCATCCGCCGAGGCCAGGGCGATCAGGTGCTCCCGTACGTCGCCCTGAAGAGCCAGGACTCCGATCACAGGGGTGTCGCTCATCAGTGACTACCAGCCGCGGTTGGCGTAGCGCTCGGTCTCGGGCAGCGTGTCGCAGTTGATGCCGACCATGGCCTCGCCCAGATTGCGGGAGGCATCCGCGATGATCTTCGGGTCGTCGTAGAAGGTGGTGGCCTTCACGATGGCGGCGGCGCGCTTGGCCGGATCGCCGGACTTGAAGATGCCGGAACCGACGAAAACGCCCTCCGCGCCGAGCTGGCGCATCAGCGCAGCGTCGGCCGGGGTCGCGACGCCACCCGCGGAGAACAGGACGACGGGCAGCTTGCCGAGCTCGGCGACCTCCTTGACCAGCTCGTACGGGGCGCGGAGCTCCTTGGCTGCGGCGTACAGCTCGTTGTTGTCGTAGCCGCGCAGCCGGGCGATCTCGTTCTTGATCTGGCGCAGGTGGCGGACCGCCTCGACGACGTTGCCGGTACCGGCCTCGCCCTTCGAGCGGATCATGGCCGCACCCTCGGCGATGCGGCGCAGCGCCTCGCCCAGGTTGGTGGCGCCGCAGACGAACGGCGTGGTGAAAGCGAACTTGTCGCTGTGGTTGACCTCGTCGGCGGGGGTGAGGACCTCGGACTCGTCGATGTAGTCGACACCGAGGGACTGCAGGACCTGGGCCTCGACGAAGTGGCCGATGCGGGACTTCGCCATCACCGGGATGGAGACGGCCTCGATGATCTCTTCGATCATGTTCGGGTCGGACATCCGGGCCACGCCGCCGTCCTTGCGGATGTCGGCGGGCACACGCTCGAGCGCCATGACGGCCACGGCGCCCGCGTCCTCGGCGATCTTCGCCTGCTCGGCGTTGACGACGTCCATGATCACGCCGCCCTTGAGCTGCTCGGCCATGCCGCGCTTGACGCGCGCGGTGCCGGTCGCCGGGGAGTCGGTGGACTGCGGGGTGGTGGGAAGCGTGGACACGGATCGACCTCACTCGGAGAAAAAGATGCTGATGGTGCTCATTAGTGCTCTGCCCAGCAAACTCCTCGGAACCAGTCCACAGCAAGGGCCAATGGCAGGCCGGTGGATCGTTCTGGCGGCGCACGGCCGCGTACGGATGAACGGCGCGCCTTGCCCCGAAGAGAAGCGTGGGGCCCCGCGCAGCACGAGTGGCGGTCCTGTGCGGGACGTACAGCCCCCGTACGGAGGCGAGGCGGCCGCGTAAGGGGCCCGGTGGCGGCCGTTCGCCTCTCAGCTGACCGGGCGGTCCGCCAGCGCGACCGGCGGCTCGTCGTCCATCTCGAAGGCCAAGGGGAACGGCGCGTGTCCGGCCAGCCGGAACCAGCGCACCGTGCGGTGCCTGCGCAGCGCACGCGCCGCGCGCACCGCGTCGTTGTGGAACCGCCGCGCCATCGGGACCCGTCGCACCGCCGCGGCCAGCTCGGACGCGGCCTCCTCGCCGCCGGGGATCTCCTTCACGGCCTCCACCTGGGCCGGCTCGCCGAACACCGCCCGCAGCGCGGTGCTGAGCTCGCTCTCCGCGACCTCGCGGTGCTCCTCCTCCGACTGCCGGGCCGCGTGCGCGGCCTCGTACAGCACGATGGACGCGGCCGGGTCGAGGACACCGGACGTGGCCAGTTCCTGGGTGACCGAGGCACGGCGCAGCAGTTGTGCGTCGAGGGCGGCGCGGGCGGCGTCGATCCGCGTGTGCAGCCGGTCCAGCCGTCCGGCGGTCCAGCTGAGGTACAGGCCGATCGCGACGATCGCGACAGCGATCCAGATGAGGGTTTCGGTCACGGGCCGCAAGGCTACCGTCGGGCGCGCGTGCCCCGGCCCTCCGGCCCGCGCCCCTGCCCGGCAAGCAGCCCCGGACCCTGGTCCTCGATCGCGCCGGTCGGGCCCGGGACGGACGGCCCCGAGATGCCCGGGCGTGCGGTCCACCGCCCCGAGCCGGACCGCACGATGCCCGGTCCGTCCTGGGCCGGCCGGCCCGAAACAGGAGCGTCCGGCCTCAGGGGCGGGCCAGCCCGAACCGGGCCCGCAGGCCCGTGCGTTCGTCCGTCGCCACCGATGCGGCCCCGTCCGTCACCGTCTCGTACACCGCGAGAATGTCCGCCGCCACCGTCGACCAGTCGAACCGTCGCACATGCGCGCTGCCGCGTTCGCTCAGCTCCGCGCGCCGTGCAGGATCGCCGAGCAGCCGGATCGCCGCCCCCGCCAGCGCGTCCGCATCCTCGTTGGCGAACAGCTCGCCCGCCGCGCCCAGGTCCAGCACCTGGGCGAAGGCGTCCAGATCGCTGGCGAGGACCGGTGCGCCCGCCGACATCGCCTCGACCAGAATGATCCCGAAGCTCTCGCCGCCCGTGTTGGGGGCCACGTACACGTCGACACTGCGCAGCAGCCGTGCCTTGTCCTCGTCGCTCACCATGCCGAGGAATTCGACGCGCTCGCGCATCTCCTCGGGCAGCGAGGCGACGGCCTCCTCCTCGTCACCCCGGCCCGCCACCAGCAGCCTGGTGTCCGGGCGGGCGGCGAGGATCGCGGGCAGTGCCCTCATCAGGACGGGCAGGCCTTTGCGCGGCTCGTCGATGCGCCCGATGAACCCGATCGTCCCGCCCTGCCATTCGGGCTTGGGCTCGGCCTTGTCGAAGAAGCCGACGTCGACCCCGTTCGGAATGACCACCGCGTCACCGCCGAGGTGCTCGACCAGGGTCCGGCGTGCGTACTCGCTCACCGCGATGCGCGCACTGATCTTCTCCAGCGCGGGCTGCAGGATCGGGTACGCGGCGATCATCGCCCGGGAGCGCGGGTTGGAGGTGTGGAACGTGGCGACGATCGGCCCCTGCGCGGCCCAGCAGGTGAGCAGCCCCAGCGACGGCGAGGTCGGCTCATGGATGTGGATCACGTCGAAGGTGCCGTCGTGCAGCCAGCGGCGCACCCGCGCAGCGGAGAGGAATCCGAAGTTCAGCCGGGCGACGGAGCCGTTGTACGGGACGGGCACGGCCCGGCCCGCGGACACCACGTACGGCGGCAGTGGCGTCTCGTCGTCGGCGGGGGCCAGCACCGACACCTGGTGACCGAGGCGGATCAGGTGCTCGGCCAGGTCGCGGATATGGAACTGCACACCGCCCGGTACGTCCCAGGAGTACGGGCAGACGATGCCGATCTTCATGACTGCTCCTCCCTGGGTTCGAGGTCGGCGAGCCAGAGCCGCTGCAGCATGTGCCAGTCCTCCGGGTGCTCCGCGATTCCGGTGGCGAAGGCATCGGCCAGCGCCTGTGTCATCACAGACGTCTTCTCGGTACGCGTACCTGACTCGGGCACCTCGACGGCCGGGTGGATCCGCGCCTTCATCACCGGGGTCCCGTCGTACCGGAGGGTCACGGGCAGCAGCAGCGCACCGGTCTGCTGGGCCAGCAGCGCGGGACCGGCAGGCATCCGTGCCGTGTCGCCGAAGAACGTCACCTCGACACCGGATGCGGACAGATCGCGGTCGGAGACCAGACAGACCAGGCCGCCGTCGCGCAGTCGCCGTGCCAGGGTGCCGAAGGCGGACCCGCCGGTGTGCGGCAGGACCTCCATGCCGAGCCCCTCGCGGTAGGCGACGAACCGGTCGTACAGCGACTCGGGCTTCAGCCGCTCGGCGACCGTGGTGAACGGCACCTTCATATCGGTGGTGACCCAGGCCCCGGCCAGGTCCCAGTTGGCCAGGTGGGGCAGGGCGAGGATCACACCGCGTCCGGCGTCGAGACCGTCGGTCAGCCGGTGGGTGTCCGACACGTCTATGCCGGCCTTGATCCGCTCCGGACTCCACGTCGGCAGGCGGAACGACTCCATCCAGTAGCGCATGTACGAGCGCATCCCGGCCCTGGAGAGCTCGGCCAGGCGGGCCGGGCTCGCGTCCGGCACCACCCTCGCCAGGTTCGACTCCAGCCGCAGCACACTCTTGCCGCGCCGCTTCCACACCTGGTCGGCGAGGGTACGGAAGAGGGCCTGCGCGACCGGTTCGGGGAGCTTCTTCACCGCGCTCCAGCCGAACCCGTACAGACCGTCGGTCAGCCGTTCCTTCAGCCCTGGCTTCGACTCCCCCTGGGTGCCGCTCACTGGGCGGCCTCGCTCCCCCGGTCCGCCGCCGCGGCGGCGGCGTCGGCCTCCGCGGACTCGCGGCGCACGGTCACTACCCGCTGCACGAGCGTCACCAGACTGCCGACGGCGACGATCCACAGCGCGATCGGCAGCAGGATGTCGATCCCCGGCACACCGAACTTGTGGAGCCCGGCCAGCCCGGCCGCCACCAACGAGATCACCAGCCGCTCGGCACGCTCGACCAGACCGTTGACCGCGACCGGCAGGCCGATCGACTCCCCGCGGGCCTTCGTGTACGAGACCACCTGGCCGCTCGCCAGGCAGAAGATCGCCACGGCGCACAGCACGTTGTCGTCGCCGTTGCCCGCGTACCAGAGCGCGAACCCGCCGAAGATCGCCCCGTCGGCGACCCGGTCCAGCGTCGAGTCCAGGAACGCGCCCCAGCGGCTGGAGATACCGGCCTGCCTGGCCATGTTCCCGTCGACGAGGTCGGAGAAGACGAAGACCGTGATGACGATCGTGCCCCAGAAGAACTCACCCATGGGGAAGAAGACCAGCGCACCTGCCATCACTCCGGCCGTACCGATGAGCGTGACCGCGTCAGGGCTCACGCCGAGACGGAGCAGCAGTGCGGCGAACGGTGTGAGGACACGCGTAAAAAATGCACGCGCGTACTTGTTCAGCATGGCCTTCCCGAGGGGTCGGTGGGCCGTGCGGCCCCTTCGGCCACCGGCTGGCCCATCGTAGTCACCCGTGCAGGGGTCCAACCTCCGGGCACCCGTCCAGGTGCGTCGGCGTACGACGTATGGACGCAAGCCGACCTGAGTGGAAAGCTCGAATTACCGCGGGCGTCGCCGAAGCCGCCGCGGCGGCTCCCCGTGCTCGCGCCCCTCATCTCCCCCCAACGCGCCAGGCAAGCTCCCCGCACAGCGCACTCCACCGGGAGGCACATCATGGGCGACAAGGCACACGCACACACCGGGGCCGCCGGCAGAGCAGCAACGGCCGACCGGCCCTCCTCCATACGGAATGTGGTGCTGGTCGGCCACAGCGGTTCAGGCAAGACCACCCTCGTCGAAGCCCTCGCACAGACCGCCGGAGCGGTCAACCGGGCCGGCCGGGTCGAAGACGGCGGGACGATCTCCGACTACGACGAGATCGAACACCGTCAGCAACGCTCCGTACAGCTTTCCCTGGTCCCCGTCGAATGGGGCGGGTACAAGATCAATCTGTTGGACACCCCTGGATACGCCGACTTCGTCGGGGAACTCAGGGCCGGTCTGCGGGCAGCGGACGCGGCCCTCTTCGTTGTCTCGGCGGCCCAGGAGGCCGACGCCGTGGTGGGCACCACCCGCGCCGTGTGGGAGGAGTGCGCCGCCGTCGGCATGCCGCGCGCGATCGTCGTCACCCACCTCGACACCGCGCGCACCTCCTTCGACGGGATGACCCGGGTCTGCGGAGAGATCTTCGGCGGCGACGACCCCGACGCCGTACTGCCGCTCTATCTCCCGGTGCTCGGCGCCGAGGGCCCGGACGGGCACGCCCCGCTGACCGGACTCACCGGACTCCTCTCGCAGCGGATCTTCGACTACTCCAGCGGCGAGCGGAAGGCGACCCCGCCCGCCGACGACCAGCAGACACCGCTCCAGGACGCCCGCAGCCGGCTGATCGAAGGGATCATCGCCGAGAGCGAGGACGAGACCCTGATGGACCGCTACCTCGGCGGCGAGGACATCGACATCAAGACCCTCATCGACGACCTGGAGCGCGCCGTCGCCCGCGGCACCTTCCACCCCGTCCTCACCGCGGCACCGGCCACCGACGGCGCACGCCAGGGCATCGGCACCGTCGAACTTCTCGACCTGATCACGGGCGGCTTCCCGACCCCGCTGGAGCGCCCGCTGCCCGCCGTCACCACCCCGCAGGGCGCCCTGCGCCCCGCCCCGGCCTGCGACCCGCGAGGACCGCTGGTCGCCGAGGTGGTGAAGACGGCCTCCGACCCGTATGTCGGACGCGTCTCGCTCGTCCGCGTCTTCTCCGGCACCCTGCGCCCCGACGAAACCGTCCATGTCCTCGGCCACGGCCTCACCGACCCCGGCCACGAACCCCGTCCCTTCCATGACGCGGAGGTCCGGGTCGGCGCGCTCTCCGCCCCGTTCGGCAAGCAGCAGCGCGCCCTGACCAGCTGCATCGCCGGAGATCTGGCCTGCGTCGCCAAACTGGGCAGCGCCGAGACCGGGGACACCCTCTCGGCCCCGGAGGATCCGCTGCTGATGGAGCCCTGGACCATGCCCGATCCGCTGCTGCCGCTCGCCATCGAGGCACACAGCAAGGCGGACGACGACAAGCTCTCCCAGGGGCTCGCACGGCTCGTCGCCGAAGACCCGACCATGCGCCTCGAACAGAACCAGGACACGCATCAGGTGGTCCTGTGGTGCCTCGGCGAAGCCCATCAGGACGTGGCTCTGGACCGGCTGCGCACCCGGTACGGGGTCCAGGTCGACGCCGTACCGCACCGGGTGCCCCTGCGCGAGACGTTCGCCGGCCCGTCGACCGGCCGCGGCCGGCACGTCAAGCAGTCCGGCGGCCACGGACAGTACGCCATCTGCGAGATCGACGTGGAGCCGCTGCCCCCCGGTTCGGGCATCGAATTCGTCGACAAGGTGGTCGGCGGCGCGGTACCGCGCCAGTTCATCCCGTCCGTGGAGAAAGGGGTACGCGCCCAGGCAGCCCGTGGAGTGGCGGCCGGCCATCCCCTGGTCGACGTCCGGATCACCCTGCGGGACGGGAAGGCGCACTCCGTGGACTCGTCCGACGCCGCGTTCCAGGCGGCAGGCGCACTGGCGCTGCGGGAGGCGGCCGCGGACACCCGTATCCAGCTCCTCGAACCCGTCTCCGAGGTCCAGGTCCTGATCCCCGACGACTACGTGGGGCCGGTGATGAGCGATCTGTCGGGGCGGCGCGGGCGGGTGGTCGGCACCGAGCAGTCGGGGCCGGGACGCACCCTCGTACGGGCCGAAGTGCCGGAGCTGGAGATCGGCCGGTACGCGGTCGACCTGCGCTCGCTGTCACACGGCACCGGCCGCTTCGACCGGTCGTACGCCCGGCACCAAGCGATGCCCGCACAGCTCGCGGACCGCGTCCGCGAAGAGCAGGAAAACGCCTCAAATGGCACATAGTTGACAGTGCTGCCCGTCCTTGTCCACAAGGGCGGGCAGCGCGTTGATCCGGACGATACGCTGTGATCCCAGCTCAGAAGGTGTGCCGGGCGCGGCAGTTGGGAAGGCCGCAGGAGCAGATCCTTGGTGGCAAGTGGGGGCGACAGTGGCCAACGACGGATTCGATTTCTCTCCCGGAGCGCAGGTCCCGCTCCAGGGTGCGGCCGGACAGGCGGTGGCGACGAACGCCCTGGCCTCCGCCGCGTACCGCGACAGCCCGGTGGAAGACATCCTCAAGGCCGACAGCGAGTGGCACAAGTCCAAGATCGACGAGGGTCGCTCCAAGCTCTTCAAGAGCAAATACTTCGCCCCCAGCCTCGGCGAGGCCTTCTCCCGCGCCGTGCAGGAACGCATGCTGGGCGGCGCCCGCAAGGCCCTCATCCAGTCTTTCGGCACCGACCCGCAGACCGTCGTCGAGCACTGCCTGTCCGCGACCCGGCTCCGCAAGGCCCGGGACACCAAACTGACCCTGGTCACCGTGGTGTTCGGCTTCCTCTTCCTGCCCGGACTGCTCCTGTGGGTGCTTGCGTTCCGCCTCCGCGACGGCCTGGGCGCCACCAAGGACAAGGCGCTCAGCGCCCTCGGCATCGCCCTGCTCCCCCTGATCGGCATCGCGGCCCTGTTCTTCCTGATCAAACTGCCGGTCACCGGACTCCTCGCGCTGTACCTGCGCGCGATGATCGTCGCCCCCGTCATCGGCTGGCTGATCGCCAAACGGATCGCCGAGACGTCGGCCAAGGACATGCGCGCCCGCTGGGAAGGGCTGCTCTCCGGCGGCGGTGTCATCGCCAAGATCCCCGAGGCCGTACCGAAGAATCCGAACGAGACCTCCCGCGAGGCGCTCCGCCAGGGCCTGGAGAAGCTGGCGGCCGAGCAACAGTCCAACTCCGTCTTCTACGCCGGCCCCAAGGGCATCCTCGGCATGGGAACCCGCTGGGGCAGCTGGCAGCTCGCCGAGGAGCTCGTCGCCAAGGATCCCGGCAAGGAATTCCACCAGTTCCGCAGCTGGGACCTCATTCGTGTCATCCACGACCAGCTCAAGATGCTGGAACGCGGTCCGCTGCACACCGGCGGCTTCCCCAAGCCGTCGGTCACGCACTGGATCGTCTCGCCCGTCGGCGAGAACGCCGACGAGGTCACCCGCCCGGCCGGCGAGGATGTCGCCACCTTCCAGATCAAGCCGCACGAGATACAGCGGATCTGCAACCACCAGCAGTTCGGCAGCGGCGACCGGCACTACCTGGGCGTCCAGTTCACCCTCTGGGACGGCCAGCTGGTGATCACCATGATGATCACTGTCACGGTGCTCCACGAAACGCTGCGGATCGAGGTCACCGGGCACGCCCTGGGCCCCGTCCACTCGCTCTTCACGAGCAAGCCGAAAGCCAAGGAGAAGACGGTCAACAAGACGGTCAGGTTCTGGGAGACCCGCAAGGTGATGCTCCCGCTGGTGGAGCCCAAGGAGGTCGTCCGCCTGGCCCTGCGTGCCCCCTTCACCTGGTACCCGCCGATGCTCGACCACCTGGGCGGCAAGATCACCCTCCCGGAGCCGTTCGGCCTGCGGCACGCCTGGGCCGAGAAGCCGTGGCGCCACCGCTTCATGGCGGACGACGCGATCCGCGCCGCCACCCCCGTCCTTCGGGCCGTGCACAGCGCGGCGCTCCGCGTCCTCGACGAGAACGGCGTCGACACGGAGCGCTTCGACAACCGCTCCATGATTCTCAGCGGATTCGTGCAGGATCCGACGCCGAAGAAGGCCGACATGTACGACGCATAGAGACGCGGTGGATATGCGTGTGGGGCGCCCCGGATCACTCCGGGGCGCCCCACACGCGCACCGCTCGGCTCAGGCGGCCGGCCAGGCCTCGGCCAGCATCTTCCGGGTGTCGGCCAGCAGCTGCGGCAGCACCTTCGTATGACCCACCACCGGCATGAAGTTCGTGTCGCCACCCCAGCGGGGCACCAGGTGCTGATGCAGATGGGCGGCGATACCCGCGCCCGCCACCGCTCCCTGATTCATCCCGATGTTGAAGCCGTGCGCCCCCGAAGCCGCCCGCAGTGCCGACATCGCGCGCTTGGTGAAGTCGGCCAGCTCAAGCGTCTCCGGACCGTCCAGCTCCGTGTAGTCGGCGACGTGCCGGTACGGCACCACCATCAGGTGGCCGCCGTTGTACGGATACAGGTTGAGCACGGCATAGACCTTCTCGCCGCGCGCCACGACGAGTCCGTCCTCGTCCGACTTCGCCGGGATCGCACAGAACGGACAGCCGTCGCCGGCCTCCGGGCCGGTCGGCTTGTTCTCACCCTGGATGTACGCCATCCGGTGAGGCGTCCACAGGCGCTGGAACGCGTCGGGCGTTCCCACTCCGATCTGCTGCTCCGGCTCAGTCGTCATGCAGATCAGCATATTGCTTCACCCCCGCTGAGCGTGTCGCCGGGGCTGCACCGGTCGGCGGACGGCGATGCTGAGGCGATGAGCGACCAGCCCACGGACTCCACCCCTCTGCGGTTCAGTCGCTGGGAGCAGCGCACGGAAGTACCGCTCTTCATCGCGTCCCTGGTCTTCCTCATCGGATACGCGGGCCGGGTCCTCGCCCCGCACGACGCCGAGCCCTGCCGCGCCCTCGCCCTGATCCTGGTCTGCTTCACCTGGCTGCTCTTCGCGGTGGACTACGTCGTACGGATCCGGCTCAGCGGCCAGGGCCTGCGGTTCCTGCGCACCCACTGGCTGGACACGGTGGTGCTGGTGCTTCCGCTGCTGCGGCCGTTGCGTGTGATCCGGCTCTACACGGCGGTCCAGCGGCGCAGGGAGCAGGCACGGCTGAGTCTGTATGCGCGGGTGATCACCTACGCCGGGCTCACCGCACTGCTGCTCGGCTTCTCGGCCGCGCTGGCCGTGTACCACCAGGAGCACAATGCCCCGGGCGCCACGATCCGCACGTTCGGCGACGCGGTGTGGTGGGCGTGCGCGACGCTGACCACGGTCGGGTACGGGGATGTGACACCGGTCACGCCGGGCGGCAGGACCGTCGCCGCGGGGCTGATGGTCTGTGGTCTGGCGCTGCTGGGGGCGGTGACGGGTTCGTTCTCGTCGTGGCTGGTGCAGGTGTTCACGCGGGAGGACGAGCAGGGGCCCACGCAGAGCGGCTAGCGCTGCGTGGGCCCCTGGAGTCTCCGGCGGTCAGACCTGGACGCGGTCCTCGACGGCCTTCTGGATCTTGGCGATGGCCTCGTCGACCGGGATGCCGTTCTCCTGCGATCCGTCGCGGTAGCGGAAGGAGACGGCGCCGTTGGCCATGTCCTCGTCACCCGCGATGATCATGAAGGGCACCTTGGCCTTCTGCTGGTTGCGGATCTTCTTCTGCATGCGGTCGGACGAGGCGTCCACCTCGACCCGCAGCCCCTTCTTCCTGGCCGCCGCCGCGAACTCCTGGAGGTACGGGATGTGCGCGTCGCCGATCGGGATGCCGACCGCCTGGACCGGGGCCAGCCACACCGGGAACGCACCCGCGTAGTGCTCCAGCAGCACGGCGAAGAACCGCTCGATGGAGCCGAACAGGGCGCGGTGGATCATGACCGGGCGCTGCTTGGTCCCGTCGGGGCCGGTGTACTCCAGGTCGAAGCGCTCCGGCAGGTTGAAGTCGAGCTGCACGGTCGACATCTGCCAGGTGCGGCCGATGGCGTCCTTGCACTGGACCGAGATCTTGGGGCCGTAGAACGCGGCGCCGCCCGGGTCTGGGACCAGGGGAAGTCCCTGCTTCTCGGCCACCTGGCGCAGCGTCTCGGTGGCCTCTTCCCAGATCTCGTCCGAGCCGACGAACTTCTCCGGGTCCTTGGTGGAGAGCTCCAGGTAGAAGTCGGTCAGACCGTAGTCGCGCAGCAGGTTGAGAACGAAGGTGAGCGTCTTGTCGAGCTCCTCCGCCATCTGCTCCTTGGTGCAGTAGATGTGCGCGTCGTCCTGCGTGAAGCCGCGCGAACGGGTCAGGCCGTGCACCACACCCGACTTCTCGTAGCGGTACACCGTGCCGAACTCGAAGAGACGCAGCGGCAGTTCACGGTAGGAGCGGCCGCGCGCGTCGAAGATCAGGTTGTGCATGGGGCAGTTCATCGGCTTGAGGTAGTAGTCCACCCCGTCGTCGAGCTGCATGGGCGGGTACATGCCTTCGGCGTACCAGTCCAGGTGGCCGGACTTCTCGAACAGCTTGCCCTTGGTGGCGTGCGGCGAGTAGACGAACTCGTAGCCCTCCTCCTCGTGCCGCTTGCGCGAGTAGTCCTCCATGGTCCGGCGGACGATGCCGCCCTTGGGGTGGAAGACGGCGAGGCCGGGGCCGATCTCGTCGGGGAAGGAGAACAGGTCCAGCTCGTTGCCGAGCTTGCGGTGGTCGCGCTTGGCGGCCTCCTCCAGGAACTCCAGGTGCGCCTTGAGCTCGTCCTTGGAGGGCCAGGCGGTGCCGTAGATGCGCTGGAGCATCGGGTTCTTCTCGCTGCCCCGCCAGTACGCCGCGGCGTTCCGCATCAGCTTGAACGCCGGGATGTTCCGGGTGGTCGGCAGGTGCGGACCACGGCAGAGGTCCTTCCAGCACAGGTCACCGGTCTTGGCGTCCAGGTTGTCGTAGATGGTCAGCTCGCCGCCGCCCACCTCGACATCCGCGCCGTCGTCCGTGGAGGCAGCACCCTTGATGCCGATGAGCTCCAGCTTGTACGGCTCGTCGGCCAGCTCCTCGCGGGCGGCCTCGTCGGTGACGACCCGGCGGGAGAACCGCTGTCCCCGCTTCTGGATCTCCTGCATCTTCTTCTCGACGGCCTTGAGGTCCTCGGGCGTGAACGGCTTCTCGACGTCGAAGTCGTAGTAGAAGCCGTCCTTGACCGGCGGGCCGATGCCGAGCTTCGCCTCGGGGAAGAGCTCCTGCACGGCCTGCGCCATGACGTGCGCGGTGGAGTGCCGGAGGATGTTCAGGCCGTCCTCGGAGGAGATCTCGACGGGCTCGACGACCTCGCCGTCGGCGACGACGTACGCGAGGTCCTTCAGCTCACCGGCGACCCGGGCGGCAACAACGGTGCGCTCGCCGGGGAAGAGCTCGGCAGCCGTAGTGCCCGTCGTCACCACGCGCTCTTCCCGCTCGGAATCGCGTTGGATGATCACACGGACGTCTGACACCGGTCTCTCCTGACTGAAGGGGGGTGCGCGCCCTGTTCCACTGCGCACGCAAGACGAATCGTACCGAGCCGACGGCCCCCTTAGCGAAAGGGTTCGCTCCGGCCGCCCGCCTGCCCGGCACGGTGCGCCTATTCACCCGTGCAGGCCTCCTCGAAGAAGTCGAGGTTCTCCTGGAGCGATTTCATCAGCCTGTCCCGTTCCGCCTCGTCGACCTGTACCGGTACCACCTGCGAGGCCCGGGTCAGCCGCCGGAAGCCGTCCCGGCTCTCCAGCCGCCCCTCCACCCGGATCGGCAGCCCGACGAGATGGGCGTGACCGGCGATCCGGTACGCCTCCTCGTCGAGCTCCAGCCGTACGTGCGGGACCTCGGCGCCCGCCAGGACCCGCAGCCGTACGATTCCGGCGCCGCGCGGTCCCGAGCGGCGCATCCGGACGACGGCCCCGGTGATCCGTACGTTGACGGCGGGTTCGTCCTCGATGTAGCGGGCGCCGGCCAGCCGCAGGGCGGGCAGGTCGCCGGGTGAGAACTCGACCGGTTCGGGGCGGGCCGGGCAGCCGTCGGGGGTTCCCGCGGCGGGCGCCCAGGCCAGGGAGATCCTCGTCCCTTCGGAGCCGCGGACCAGGGCGATGACGGCCTGGGTCAGCTCCCGGCTGACACCGGCCTCCACAGCGCCGTCGAAGGCTCCCATACCCCCGGTGGCGCGCTGGAAGTCGATCGCCTCGCGGGTGGCGTGCAGGGCGTGGTAGAGCCGTACGGAGACGGCGCGGCCCGGTTCGACGGGGAGATACGCGGTGAGGTCGCGGCCACCCGGCGCAGGTCCGACGAGGATGCCTTCGAGCGAGGCGACAGCCCTGCGACGGTGGCGTGCGCCGTGGAAGCCGGTGCACCCCCGCACGGCGAGCGCCCCGGCGAGAAGGATCTGCCGGGCCGCGGCGCGCAACTGTTCGGCGCCGCTCCAGCTGGCCGCTCCGGCGGCGCCCGCTGCGCCGAGCGCACCGTCGGGGACATCGCGCCACCAGCGGATCTCGTCGCTGGGCACGGCGAGGGAGACCAGGACGTCACGGGCCGAGGGTGCGGCGCTTCGGGCGAGCGCGGTGAGTGCCTCGGCGAGGAGATCCTCGCTGTCGGGGAAGGCCGTGGTGTCGGGTACGAGCAGGCTCGTACCGCCGCCGGAGGGTGCCACGGTTCCCGGCGGGGTCCATCGGCTGTACCGTCCGGCCGAGCCGCCGCGGCGACGCCAGCCGTGCCGGTCCAACAGGGCACCGAGGACCGCGGGGTCGACGCGGGCGGGATCGGGGATGTCCCCGACGGGCGGCAGCGCGGTGGGCCAGTGGCTCACCGTCTCGCTTGGGTGTGGTCGCGTGCCCGACGGCATCGCTGCGTCGACGGGCTCGTCCATCGGCCGGTGCATCAGGGTCTCCCTCCCGCCCCGACCCGCGTCATGATCTCGCAGAGCGCGCGGTCGTCGAATATGCGCGTGGTCGGGATCCGCACAGTGGTCCTGTGCCGGCCTGTCACCGCGTGGCCGGCCAGGTTGATCCAGTAGCAGCAGTGCCGCAGGTCGAGCCGGTCGTGTCCGGCCCGCAGCCAGTCGTCCTGGCTGCGAGGCACAACCATCACGACCAGGATCTTGTGCACCGACACGGGCGTCCGGGCGAGCTTCACGAGGTGGGCGTTGTCCAGCGTGAAGGCGAACGTCGGTCCGGATGGGTGCGGTGGTATCTGATAGGTGCATTTCAGCTGCACCTTTATGGTCACCTCGTCGTCGACGAGGTGACCGGGGGCGCCGTGGCTGACATGCCAGTCGATTCCGTTGTCGGGGAAGGGCTGCGACAGGGAGCACCCCGCCGCGGCCGCGACCGCGTGCAAGTAGCCCACCTGAAGGGTCTCCATGCAGGCGGTGGTGGCGAGTGTGCCGCGCAGCGGAGCGATCTGCTGGGGCAACAGCCCTCCCCCGTAGCCTTCGGCACGGGAGGGGCCCCCTGATTCGGGCTGCGCGAGCGCCATGGCTCCGTATGCCTTCCGGGCTGTGCCGTTCGGTTCGTTCGGTCGGCGAGTCCTCGGGGCAACTTTCGCGCCCGTCAACTGTGTTGTCACCGCACGGAGCGGTCCGCAAACGGCGTATCAGGCAAAGGGCCCGGGTATCACCGAATCGGGCAGGGGAATCACGCCATCTGCCGGTCGGGCACGAGGAGTTCGGGGATGACTCACTGGTATGAGGGGCCACTGGCCGCTTTTGACACCGAGACAACAGGAGTGGACGTCGAGGAGGACCGCATCGTTTCGGCGGCCCTGGTCGTCCAGGACACGGCGGGCGGGCGCATGCGCGTGACCCGCTGGCTGGTGAATCCGGGGGTGCCGGTGCCCGTGGGGGCCACCGAGATCCACGGTCTGACCGACGATCACCTTCAGCGCAACGGCCGGTGGCCGGCGCCGGTGGTGGAGGAGATAGCCCGGGCGCTCGCCGAGCAGTGCACGGCCGGGCGGCCTCTCGTCGTGATGAACGCACCGTTCGATCTGACGCTGCTGGACCGGGAGCTGAAGCGGCACCGGGCGTCGTCACTGGCCGGGTACCTGGAGAACACGCCGCTGTGCGTGCTGGATCCGCGGGTCCTCGACAAGCATCTGGACCGCTACCGCAAGGGCCGGCGCACGCTCACCGACCTCTGTGCGCAGTACGAGGTGGTGCTGGACGGCGCCCATGACGCGGCGGCCGATGCGGCGGCGTCGCTGGAGCTGGTGCGGGCGGTGGGGCGGCGCTTCTCGTCGCGCCTGGAGCGGTTGTCCCCGTCGGAGCTGCATGCGTTGCAGGCGATGTGGCATGCGGCGCAGGCGCGCGGGCTGCAGGCGTGGTTCGCGAAGAGCGGTACGCCGGAGGCGGTGGACCCGGCCTGGCCACTGCGTCCGGAACTGCCGGCGGCGGCATGATCGCGGGCCTGCGGAAGCCGGTCCCATGATCGTGATCCGGAAATGAAGAGGCCGGTCCGTCGATGACGTCGACGGACCGGCCTCTCCCGGGGTGGGCGATACTGGTTTCGAACCAGTGACCTCTTCGGTGTGAACGAAGCGCTCTCCCACTGAGCTAATCGCCCGGGAACGCACTGAACCTTACAGGGCCCGGCGGGTGTGGTTCAAACTCCTTCAAGACGGGCCACCAGTCCTCGGCGTCCGGCCCGCATCATCAGCGCGTGGTTCGCCCGGAACACCGCACGCCCCGGCACCGCGAGCAGCCGCATCATCGTCCGGCGCACCTCGACCTCCTGCTCGTACGTGGCGCGGGTGCCGGTGCCGTGTGCGGTGACGGTCCAGCGGGCCCAGCCGTCGAGGTCACCGTCGAGGGCCACTTCGAGCACTCCGGCCGCCGGGTCGCGGCGGCTCTCGCGCACGGTCATGACGAGGTCGTACGGGAGGAAGGAGCGGATCCGCATGGTTCCGCTGGTGTCGTCGAGCGTGGCGACCTCGCGGATCTGCGGCCACCATCGCGGGTACTCCTCGGCGCGTTCGAGGACTCCGTACACGACAGCAGGTGGGGCGGATACGTCCCAGATACTCACAAAACGGTAGTGACTCCAGTCCATGGGTCCCAGTCTGCGCGTACTCAGTCCCCCACCTGAGTATCCGAGCGCATGTCCGAACCTGTGGGCCGCGCCACACTCCGCTCATGGACCATGTGCCGCCGCCCGCCGAGGAATTGGCGCTCCTCGACCGTGAACTGGCCCGGCTGGACGCCCGCCGGATGCAACTGCTGACCCGTCGTGCCTGGCTGCTGAGTGTTCTGCAGCCGCCGGCCACGCCTCCCGCAGCACCGCCCGGACGACCGGCCACGGCCCCGTTCACGCCCTCGTCCCCCTCGGCGGCCCCCGTGTCGCCGCGCAGTGCACAGAATGTGCTGCTGACCCTGGGCGGTCTGCTGCTGACGATCGCGGCGACCGCGTTCACCCTGGTCAGCTGGGGTCAGATGGGGATCGGCGGCCGCTCGGCGGTGCTCGCTCTGGTGACGGTCGCCGCGCTGGCCGCGCCCGCCGTGCTGCTACGCCGTGGGCTGCCGTCGACAGCCGAGTCGCTGGGCGCGCTCGCGCTGGTGCTCATGGTGCTGGATGCCTATGCGCTGCACCGGGTGGCGGCGCCGGACACCGGCAGTCTCGGGTTCGCCTCAGCCGCTTCGGCGGTGCTGGCCGCTCTGTGGGCGGCCTACGGTCTGGCGCTCGGCAAGCTGCGTCTGCCGCTGCCGATAGCCGTGGTGAGCGTGCAGTTCACGCTGGTGCTGTGGACCTGGGCGGTGGGTGCGCAGGCGTCGGTCTTCGCCGGGGCGCTGCTGCTCACGGCGGCGCTGGACTGTGCGATCGCCCTGCGGGGCAAGGGTGTTGCGGTGCGGGCGACCGCGGTCGTCGGTGGCTGTCTTTCAGGGTCGGCCGGACTGCTGCTCGCTCTGGCGCTGTCCGTGACAGCCGGTACGCCGGCGGCGGCGGTGGTGCCCGGGGCGCTGCTGCTGACGGGGGCGGCGGTGGCGCTGTTCGGGGTGTGGCGGGCGCCCAAGGAGTTCGCGGTGGCCGGTGGGCTGCTGGCCGGGCTCGCCGTGGTGGCCGGGGTGGGCGGTGTTCTGCGTGCGGGGGCGGCCGAGGACTGGTCGGTTCCGGTGTATCTGCTGTGCGGTCCGGTGCTGCTGACGGCGGTACGGGCTCCGCTGCCGCGACCGGCAGGGCAGGGCGTGCTGTGGGCGTCGGGCGTGGTGGCCGCCGGGTCGGTGCTGTCCGCGGCGCCCGCGGTCGGGATGACGCTGGTGGGTCCGGTGTCGCGGTTGACGGCGGTGTGGTCGGGTGTGCCGGACGGCCGTGCCCGCGGTGCACTGGGGCTGGAGGGGATGGAGTGGTCGCAGCTCTCCACGGCTCCGGTGATGCTGTTGGCGGTGGCCGGTCTGACGGGGGCGGCGTACCGCTGGTGGACGTGGTGTGTGCGGATGGCCGGAGCGGTGGTCTCCCCCGGTGCGGCATGGCGTGGTGCGGCGGGTGCGAGTGCGCTGGTGCTCGGCTGGGCGGGGCTGCTGGTGCTGCCCGTTGCCCTGGACGCTCCGTACACGGTGACGGTGGCGGTGCAGTCGGTGCTGGTCGCGGCGCTCCTTGCCGTGACGGTACGGGCGGTGCGCCGCGGCGCGGACCCTGTGGCGTCGGCCGCGCTGGTGTGCGCCGTGGTCGGGGCCGTGAGTGCGGGGGCGCTGTCGCTGGCCGTGGAGCCCGCCACCTATGGGGTGTTCGGCGCGCTGCTGGTGCTGTTCGGGGCGGCGGCGGTGGGGACGCGTGCCGATGCGGCGCCGGCGGCGCGGGTGGCCCGGCTGATGCAGGCGGTGCCGGCGTGTGCGGCCGTGGTGTGCGCGATGGTGCTTGCCGGTGCGCTGGGGGCCTCGCTGGAACTGGCGACGTACCGGGCCGCGCCGCTCATGCTGGCCGTCCCCACGGTGACGGTCCTGCTCGGGGCGCGGCTGCGGGGCGGGCCGTCGGCGTTGCCGGTCGAGCTGACCGGCGCCGTCGCCGGTGCGGTGGCGGTCGCGATGGCCGTACCGGATGCGCCGTTCCTGGCTCTGGTCCTCGCGCTGTGCGGGGTGCTGGCGGCGGGCACGGCCGTGCGTGGGGAGCGGCGGCCGGCGGCCGGGTATCTGGCGGTGGTCCTGTTCGTCCTGGCGACCTGGGTGCGGCTGTCGGCTTCGGATGTGTCGGCCCCGGAGGCGTACACCCTTCCGGTGACGGTGCCCGCGCTGGTGGTCGGTGTGCTGCGGCGGCGCCGTGATCCGGCGGCGTCCTCGTGGACCGCGTACGGGGCGGGCCTGGCGGCGACGCTGGTGCCGAGTCTCTTCGCGGCCTGGGCCGACCCGTCATGGGTGCGGCCGCTGCTGCTCGGCGTGGTGGCGTTGGTGATCACGCTGGCCGGGGCGCGGCTGCGGCTGCAGGCGCTGCTGCTGCTCGGTGGTGCGGTGCTGGCCATGGACGCCCTGCACGAACTGGCACCGTATGTGATCCAGGTCGTGGGTGCTCTGCCGCGCTGGCTGCCGCCCGCGCTGGCCGGTCTGCTGCTGCTGATGGTCGGGGCGACGTACGAGCAGCGGCTGCGCGATGCGCGGCGGCTGAAGGACGCCCTGGGCCGGATGCGCTGACGAAGGTCGTGGTCGGCGGCCCGGCCCGGGGCGTGCTTCGGCTGCCTCAGGCCGGCATCCGGTCACCGAGGAGCGCGAGGTTCTCGATGGCGGCGAGTCCGTACAGCGCGGTGTCGTTGGTGTAGACCCAGTTGGCCTCGCTGCCGGCGACAGTGGTGAGGGGTCCGCTCACCTTCTCCGTCTTCCAGGGAGCTGATTCCTGGTAGCCGTCGCTCCTGTAGAACTTCTCCCAGGCGCGGGCCGCGAGCTTCGCGTCGCCGGTCTGGACAGCGGCGTACGCGTCGAGCCGCGAGTGGCCCTGGAACAGCAGCAGGCTGCCGAAGTCCGTTCCGTAACGCGCGGTCTGCTCCGCCTTCGTGGCGTTGAAGTACCGGCAGTAGTCCAGATATGCGTCCTTGAACGCGGGCATGTCGACGAGGCCGATGAGCTCGGCGCACAGTTCGTTCAGTCCGAAGACCGCGGACAGGTGGGAGACACTGACGACGGGTTCGGTGGCGACGGCGAACTTCCCGGTGTCCAGGTCGTACAGGCCGCTGCCCTGGACGAAGCCGTTGGGCTGAGCGGCGATCGTCTCCATGGTGCCGAGGACACGGGCCTTCGCCTTGTCCGCCTCGGGTCCGCCGCGTTCCCATTCGGTGAGCCAGGCGGAGACAAGGCCGCTCCAGTCGGTGCCGAAGCCGATGGAGAGGGCGTGTCGGTCGGGCGTGTAGGGCTCGGTACGGATCTTGCGGAGCGGGTCGAGGCCGAGGAACGTCTCGTCGGAGTCGACGTTGGCGCGCATCAGGTCGCCGACGCGCTCGTCCGCGGTGAGGAAGTAGTAGAAGCGCCGGTACGTGGTGTTGGCTATGCGCTGCTGTTTGGCGCTGTCGGCGTAGTGCTGGACGCCGTGGCGGGTACCGAGTCCGGCCCAGTCGCCGAGGTGGTAGACGTCGACCTCGCCGGTGTGGCGGGTCATGGCCTCGGCGAAGCGGAAGATGTCCGCGCGGCCGGAGCGCAGATAGGCGTACCAGAGCCAGAGGTCGGGCGAGAGCTCGGAGTTGTCCCAGGCGTAGCCGCCGATGTCGTAGCGCCACTGATGGCGGGCGGGGTCGTACGAGTGCATGATGTCGCCGTAGTCCCAGAAGCCGTACCAACGGCGCATCTCGACCTGGTCCTTGTAGTACGTGAAGAGGAAGTCCAGGTGGTCCTCGATCTTCGCCTTCGCGGGGGTCGAGCGGTCGACCGGGGAGAACAGTCCGCCGAAGACCTTGGCGCCGATCAGCTGGGACGTCGGGGCGACGAGCTGCGGCAGGGTACGGACGGTACGTGACTGCTGGGCGAGCGCTTCGGCACCGGGGGTGGAGTCGTTGGCCCAGAAGACGAGCTCGCTGGTGCGGGCGATGCCGTACGGGGTGCCGAAGCCGGGCTCGTAGTCCTCGTAGGTGATGTTGAGGCCTTCGAGCTGTTCGGGATAGGTGTCCTGGCCCAGGCCGTCGTGGTAGAAGCGCAGGTCCATCGGTTCGGCCTCGGGCGACCACAGCCAGAGTGTGACCTCGGCTGCCTGGGTGTCGGCGCCCCGGATATCGAGCTGGGCGGGGAACTTCTCCCAGAAGTCGCGCAGCCCGAAGGAGAGTCCGCCGCTCGCCCCGCCGACGTAACCGAAGCCGGAGGCCCGCCGGCCGCCGCCCGCGGCGATCCAGCCGTGGCCCTTCCTGGTGCGCTTGCGCAGCGTGAAGCC
Organism: Streptomyces sp. NPDC051664; assembly: GCF_044453545.1. Lineage (NCBI taxonomy): Bacteria > Bacillati > Actinomycetota > Actinomycetes > Kitasatosporales > Streptomycetaceae > Streptomyces > Streptomyces sp. NPDC051664. The sequence goes on from NZ_JBITCU010000010.1 coordinate 116,603, forward strand.
GTCGGCGGACAGCTGGCTGAGGGTGTAGTCGCCCCAGGTCGGAATGAGCGGGAGACGGGTGGTGACGCGCTGGTCCCAGGTGGCGGGGTCGGGCAGCTTCGTGCCTTCGAACTGGGCGGCCTGGACGGCGGCGCCGGGGTCGCGGCGCAGCCCGGTGATGCCCTTGACGGCTTCGCGGAGCATGCCGGTGTCGTCGCCGCCGATGCGGATGTGCCGGTCGTACGTTTCGTCGCGCATCGGGACGGTGAAGCGGACACCGAGGCCGCGGATGAAGTCGCCGCTTGCCCTTCCGGGTTCCTGCGTGCCGTCGAAGGTGATGGTGTGCATCATGCGGAACGATTCGGCGCCCGCGTAGAAGTAGAGCCGCACGGAGAACGGCAGCCAGGAGCGGCTGCCGCGGCGGTGTTTGCCGTCGATGCGGACGACGGCGCGGACCGGGCCGCTCTGTTCGACCTCGGTCCTGCTGATGGTGCTCTCGAAGCGTTCGTACTTCTCCTGCCCCTGGTCGCCGTCCTCGATCTCGCCCTGCCGGATCAGGACGAGTCGGCCGTCCTTGGCGATCTCGGTGGAGCCGCGGGTGAGGGAGGTGATCAGGGAGGAGCCGGTCTTCCCGATCGTCGCGGTGATGACCCCCGTGGAGACGGTGATCGCGCCGCCGGTGGACCTGACGTCGACCTTGGCCGCGGGCGCGGCGGGTGAACCGGCGGTGAGGACGAACTTCTTGGCGCCTGCCGCCTCGGGTCCGACCGCGTGCGCGGTCCACTTCAGGGAGCCGTCAGGCCATGTGGCGGTGGCCCAGGTCTGTACGGCGACGTCCTTGCCGTCGACGGTGGCGAGGGCGAATTTCTGATCGGCGGGGTAGCGCCCCTGCGCCCATGGCACGCCGAACGTGGAGCCGGGGGCGGCGCCCAGCCCGGTCTCCTCCAGCCAGCCGATCTCGACGGGGCCTTCATCGGTCTTCGCGGAGGCCGCAGCCGCCTGCCAGGTGGTGTCGCTCAGTACCCAGGAGAAGGGGGTGGCCACGCCGGTGACGGCGGCGGCCTTGAGGACGGTACGGCGAGGGATCGGGGACATCACGACTCCAATTCGTTGCGTGAACAGGCATGAATGGGCATGAATGGGCATGACGGATCGCACGCGGGTGCGTGGTGTGCAGGAGGTGCGGTACGAGGGGTGGGTCAGCGGCGGTCGGCCGCGACGGCTGCCGCGGCGAGACATCCGAAGGCAGGCGCGGCCAGTGGCGGCACCTGCCAGGCGGTGAGCGCGAGGGCCACGAACCCGCCGACGAGCAGCAGGGATCCGGCCGGATCGGTCACGCTCCGGCGGCCCGCGGCCCGGACGGCCGACGCCCAGCCGGCGCCGGGCCGCCAGGCGGCAGCCGTACGCAGTCCCCAGACGGCCAGGGCAGTCACCCCCAGCACGCTGACGGCGGCAAGCAGCCGGCCGCCGGGCAGCAGTCCCGACCGTGCGACCTGCCAGTCGAAGGCGAGAAGTGCGAGCGCCGCCCACCACAGCAGTGACACCCGCCATCCGGTCCGTGCCGCCTCCCGTAGATCGGCGGCGAACTCCCGCAGCCCGCCCCGCTCACCGGCCGGCTGCCGGCGCAGATGCGCGCAGCCCGCGGCGAACGCGGGCAGCAGGGTGATCAGCGGCAGGGCCGCCACGGTGATCCACACCCCGGTGAGCAGGGACTCGGCGAAGAGTGCGAACCGGACGAACTTCTCGGGCCGCTGCGGACGGCCGGCGGCACGGGAAGCCCGCCCGGCGCGAGCGGTACGTACGGTCATGGTGTCGACTCAGCCCTTCAGCCCGGAGGTGGCCGCGCCTTCGACGAGATACCGCTGAAAGGCGAGGAAGAAGACCAGTACGGGCAGCAGCGCGAGCAGGGACATGGCGATCATGCCGCCGTAGTCGGCCGCGCTGTCCTGGTCGATGAACATCTTCAGCCCCATGGACACGGGGTACTTGTCGGGTTCGTTGAGATAGAGAAGTGGTCCGAGGAAGTCGTTCCACGACCAGATGAAGGTGAAGATGGCGCTGGTGATCAGGGCGGGCCGGCAGAGCGGCAGCATGATGTGCCAGTAGATCCGCGGGTGACCGCAGCCGTCGAGCCGGGCCGCCTCGTCGAGCTCCCTGGGCAGGTTCCGCATGAACTGCATCATCAGGAAGACGAAGAAGGCGTCCGTCGCCAGGTACTTGCCGAGCAGCAACGGCACATACGTATTGATCAGTTCCATCTTCTGGAACAGCACGTACTGCGGAATGATCAGTACGTGGTACGGCAGCAGCAGGGTGCCGATCATCAGGGAGAACAGCACATTGCGGCCGCGGAACCTGATGCGGGCGAAGGCGTAGGCGGCCAGCGAGCAGGACAGCAGTACGCCGACGACGGAACCCACCGCCAGCACGATCGAGTTGACGAAGAACGTCGAGACCGGGATGTCCGCGATGCCCTCGGTGAGCCGCCGGTAGTGGTCCAACACCGGTTGCGAGGGAAAGAGTTCGAGCCCGCCGACGATGTCCTCGTTGGGCTTCAGCGATCCGCCGATCACCCAGAACAAGGGGTAGAGGACGACCGCGAGCACGGCCAGCGCCCCGATGTGCCAGAGGGCCGAGCGCAGGGTGCGCCGCTGCCCGGGGTGGGTGAGCGTACTCATCGGGCGTCCTCCTCGTAGTGCACCCAGCGCCGCTGGGACCAGAACAGCACGGCCGTGACCAGGCCGACGGCGAGCAGCAGCATCCAGGCCATGGCGGAGGCGTAGCCCATGCGAAGGTTCGTCCAGCCCTGCTCGTACAGGTAGCAGGTGTAGACGAGCCCCGCGTCGGCCGGACCGCACTTGCTGTTGGTCACGACATAGGCGGAGGCGAAGATCTGGAACGCGTGGATGGTCTCCAGGAGCAGGTTGAAGAACAGCACCGGGGAGATCATCGGCAGCGTGATGGAGCGAAAGCGCCGCCACGCCCCGGCTCCGTCCACCTGCGCCGCCTCGTACAGCTCGCGCGGTACCTGCTTCAGCCCGGCCAGGAAGATCACCATCGGGGCGCCGAACTGCCAGACGGTGAGCGCCACCAGGGCGTAGATCACCAGATCGGGGTCACCGATCCAGCCACCGACGTCGATGCCGAAGATCTGCTGCGTGCGGTCGACGACCGCACCGTCGGAGAACAGCGCCCGCCAGACGATGGCGATGGAGACGCTCGCGCCGACCAGCGAGGGGGCATAGAAGGCGGCCCGGTAGAAGCCCTGGCCGCGCCGGGGCTTGTTGAGCAGCAGGGCGACCGCGAGAGCGGCCGCGAGCTTGAGCGGGGTCCCGACGAGTACGTACGACGTGGTGACCTCGACGGACTTCTGCCAGCGGGCGTCCCCGAACATCTCGGTGAAGTTCTTGAACCCGATCCAGTTGGGGGTGTCGAAGAGGTTGTAGTCGGTGAACGCCAGATACAGCGAGGCGAGCATGGGGCCCGCGGTCAGCAGCAGGAAGCCTGCGATCCACGGGGACATGAAGAGATAGCCGGCCAGAGTCTCCCCGCGGGCCCGCCGCTTCGCGGCGGCGGGCCTTCCCGGTGCTTTGCCGGTGGCGGGGCGGTCCGTGCGGACGGCGGACGCGGGTGCCCGAAGGTCTGTCACTGCCGATCCCATCAGGAGGCGAGGGCCGTCTTCGCCTCGGCGAAGAACTGCTTCGCGCCGTCCTCCGGAGAGGTCTTGCCCATGACGACATCGGTGCCGATGCGCAGGAAGGCGGCCTCACAGATGTCGGCGCCCGCGGGGTGCGGGGTGATCGGCTCGACGTTGTCGGCGACCTTCTTCTCGTACTCGGCGATCTGGGCGGAGACTCCGGTCGGCTTGTACGCCTCGAACTGCTCCGTGGTCGAGAGGACTCCGCGGTCGTAGCCCATGATCGTGCCGACTTCGGGGTCGTGGACCATGAAGTCGATGAACTCGGCGACTTCCTTCGGGTGCTTGGTGCGGGCGGAGCCGCTGAGCATCAGTGACGAAATGTACTGCCCGGTCCGCTTGCCGTCCGTCGTCGGAACGGGCGCCAGGGCCAACGGGGTCTTCGTCTCGGAGGTGTAGCGGACGAGGAAGTTGTCCCAGGTGAACTCACCCGCGGAGAGGTCCTTGGAGAGTGCGGAGGTCGGCTTGACCTGTTCGGCCTTCTTGGGGTCGGTGAGGACCCCGGACCTGGTCCTGTCGTAGTTGTCGGTCCACCACTGCCTCAGGTCCGCCTCGGTGAAGCCGAGCCCGTCCTCGGTGAAGAACGCCTTGTCATGCTGGCGCAGCACCAGGTCGTAGAGGTACATGATGCCGCCGGGGCCGCTGTCACCGGCCAGCTTGCCGTTCTTGCTGATCTTCTCGGTGGCCTCGTCGTACTGCTTCCAGGTCCAGCCCTCCTCGGGCGTGACGCCCACCTTCTTGTACTCGGCCGGGTTGTAGACGAGGGCGAAGGTGTTGCCTCCGACCGGCACGCCGAGCAGCTTCCCGTCGACGTCCCCGGCCTTCTCCAGTCCGGCGCGGAAGTTCTCCATGCTGAGATTTCCGGCCTTGACCTGGGAATTGAGGTCGAGCAGCACACGCTTGTCGTCGTACTTGCGCAGGAATGCGACGGAGTTCTGGAAGACATCGGGGGCATTGCCGGCAGAGGCCTGGGTGTTGAACTTCTTCCAGAAATTCTCGTAGTCCTGGAAGTCCGTCTTGACCTTGATGTTCGGGTGCTTCTTCTCGAACAACGCGATCGTCTTGTTGATCAGCGTGGCCCGCTCCTGGCCGCCCCACCAGGAGTAGCGGATCTCGACCTTCCCGTCGGCCCCCGCTCCCCCGCCGTCACCGCCGCAGCCGGAGGCCATCAGCCCCAACACCGCCATACCGATGCCGGCCGCACGCAGCCCCTGGGCACTCCACCAAGACCTCATGACACACCCCTCCCGGGCAGCCAGCCCCGCCACCACAGTCGATTGAATCGTTTTAGAAAGCGCTTGCTGGGACAAGCTAGAGATCCGAGGGGGCAACGTCAACGGTTGAGACGAAATCGATCGAAGCGCTTCGACCCGCACGCGGCGACATGGGCCGGCGGCACCGGATCAGGCGCGGGAAACGCAGAGGGCCCGTGAGACTCTGCAGTCTCACGGGCCCTCTGTCCGGGTGGGCGATACTGGTTTCGAACCAGTGACCTCTTCGGTGTGAACGAAGCGCTCTCCCACTGAGCTAATCGCCCGGGCGCACCGCAAACATTACCCCATGTCAGCGGTGCCATCCGACCACCGTAGGGTCACTCGTGGATCTTCCACGGCATCGTGATCCCGAACTTCCAGACATAGATCCCGACCAGCACGGCGACGATCACCAGCCCGACCGCGGTGAGGATGATGTTCCGTCGCCGGACCTTGGGATCGAGTGCCTTCTGCGCCGCCTCGGTGACCTTGCGACGGGTCCAGCGCAGCACCAGCTGGGCCCAGACGAACTCGGTCGCCCAGATCGCCATGCCACCGAAAATCACCAGCCAGCCGGGCCCCGGCAGCGGCAGCATGATGACGCCCGCCACGACCACGGCGAGGCCGATCACGAAGACGCCGACCTGCCAGCTCACATGGAGCGCCCTGGATGCCTTGATGAAGCCGGGCGCCCGCGATCCGAGCTCTCGTTCCTCCTTCGTCACACCCTCCGTGACGTCTGGCGTCACGTCCTCCGTCACGTCCCCCGTAGCGGGCGCCGGGGCCGCCGGGGTGGCTGCCTCGTCCCGCGCGTCACTCTCCGCATTCATGGTCCCCAACCTACCGGAACGGTCTTTGTCACCGGAATGGCCGGATAACCCAAAGTTACACACCGCTGCACGAGCTACCTGAAGGGCCACAAAAAGGTCAGAGGGGTTTACAACGCCACCGTAGGTGGCATGTCGATTTCGCCGACGTGCGAATCCCCGAGCGCACACTGAGCGAAAGGCCCTGGCGCTTATGAACACCACGGTCAGCTGCGAGCTGCACCTGCGCCTCGTTGTGTCGAGCGAGTCCTCACTGCCTGTACCCGCGGGCCTGCGGTATGACACGGCCGATCCGTATGCCGTGCACGCCACCTTCCACACCGGAGCGGAGGAGACGGTCGAATGGGTATTCGCCCGCGACCTCCTTGCCGAGGGGCTGCACAGGCCCACCGGCACCGGAGACGTTCGCGTCTGGCCATCCCGAAGTCACGGCCAGGGCGTCGTCTGCATCGCGCTGAGCTCCCCAGAGGGCGAAGCCCTGCTCGAGGCCCCGGCGAGGGCCCTGGAGTCGTTCCTGAAGAGGACCGACGCCGCGGTGCCGCCCGGCACCGAGCATCGTCACTTCGACCTCGATACGGAGCTCTCACACATCCTGGCCGAGAGCTGAGCCAGATCGAGAGCTGCACGGCGCCGTCCGACTCGGGGCGACGGTACCGCGCAGACAACCACATAGGGCAGACACCGGCGCCGTGACCACGGAAACCACCGTGGTGACGGCGTCGGTGCGATGTGCGCCGGTGCGCACCGGCGCACCTCCGGCCCACTGATCCGCGCCTGACATGCCCAGCGCGCCCCCAGTGCCCCCGTACGCCTGCCCCAGCCCCCTGGCGCCCGGCCCGGGCCGGTAGGCGCTCCTCGCCGGCTCCACGGGCCCTCTCGAGCCCCTGTGCGTCTTCGCCGAGCCAGTAGAGTCAGCCGGCATCGGCGGGCGCCCGCTCGCCGGAGGCCAGGGAGCGAAAGCGTGCTGATCCCCCACGACACCCGGATCGCCCTCGACACGGTGGTCGATCTGGTGAACACCGCACCGGAGACCGACCGGCCCGAGGACGAGCGGAACGACGGCCTCGCCGGCGTCGAAGCGCTTTACGAATTCGCCCGGCGCCACCGCATCAGCGGCGTGGGCGACCTCGGCGAGAAGGACCTGCGGGCCGTACAGGACGTACGGACCCGGTTCGCGGAGATCTTCGCGGCGCAGGACACCCGGACCGCCGCCGGTCTCGTCAACAGCCTCGTGGCCGCCGCGGGCACCACGCCGCAGCTCAGCAACCACGACGACTACGACTGGCATGTGCACTACTTCGCACCGGACGCATCGATCGCCGACCATCTCGCAGCCGACTGCGGCATGGCGCTGGCCTTCATCGTCGTGGCGGGCGAGCTGGAGCGGCTGCGGCGCTGCGAGGCACCGGACTGCCGGGACGCGTTCGTGGATCTGTCCCGCAACCGCTCCCGCCGGTACTGCTCCAGCCGCACCTGCGGTAATCGGCTGCATGTCGCCGCGTACCGGGCGCGCCGCAGGGAAGCGGCCGGCTGACCGCTCACCGCGCGCTCACAGCAGGAAGAGATCGTGCAACGCGGCCATCAGCAGCAGGCCGCCGACCACCGCGAGGAAGATCATCAGAGGGGGCTGGGACAGCGCGAAGAGGCAGCCACGCGGCTCTTCGTCGGGGGGTGCGGGGGCATCGCCCCGGGAGGTGTCCACCATCTCGGGACGATCATGACGCAGGACGGACCCCGTTGGCGATCAACACGCCTTTTTGTGACGGGAGTTCACTCTGGTCATGACCGAGAGGATTCGCTCCGGCGTCCGATTCACCGTCACATATTCGGGACCGCGGCCGGCTTCCCGCGCACTCCCCGCCCCGTACCGCTCAGCCGAGATCGCGCAACATGCGCAGTTGGACGGCCCGGTGGGCCGATGAGCCGCCCTCGTGGTTGTTCCAGGGGTAGACCTCGATCTCCTTCGGGCCCGCCCAGTGGTTGTAGGCGGCGAAGACCGTCGACGGCGGGCAGATGGTGTCCATCAGCGCCACCGAGTAGAGCGCCGGGGCGGTGGCCCGGGCGGCGAAGCTGATGCCGTCGAAGTAGGAGAGCGTACGGAACACCTGCTCGGCGAGGCCGTGTTGGGTGGCGAGGAAGCGCACGATCTCCTGGTACGGGTCCTTGTCGGTGATCTCGACGGCCCGCCGGAAGTGGGACAGGAACGGTACGTCGATCAGCGCGGCCTTCACATGCGGGCTGAGCCCGGCCACCGCCTGGGCGATGCCGCCGCCCTGGCTGCCGCCGTGCACGACGATCCGGTCCGGGTCGACGGACGGATGGGTGCGGGCCACCTCGACGGCGCGTACCGCGTCGGTGAACACGCGCCGGTAGTAGTACGCGTCGGGGTCGAGGATGCCGCGGGTCATGAAGCCGGGCGACTGCGGGTTGGCGCCGCCGTGCGGGTCGGGCGTGGAGCCCGCCGAGTGGCTGTTGACGGCGCCCTGGCCGCGGGTGTCGACGAGCAGGGTGGCCCAGCCGGCCGCGGGCCAGACCAGGTGGTCGTGCGGCAGTCCGCGACCGCCGCCGTAGCCGAGGTAGTGGACGACGCACGGGAGAGGACCCTCGGCGCCCGCGGGAACGTTCAGCCAGGCACGTATGCGGTGACCGCCCCAGCCGGAGAAGGTCACGTCGTGTACGTCGACCGTGCTCAACGCCCCGTCGTACGACTCGAATTCGGGGTCGAGCGGGAACGCCGACGACTCGTCGAGGGTGCGCTTCCAGAAGGCGTCGAAATCAGCGGGTTCACCGGACTCCGGGCGGTAGTCGCGGAGTTGCTCCAGAGGAAGGTCGAACAGGGGCACGGCGTCTCCGTTTCGGACAGGTGGCAGGAAAGGACGGACGGAAGGAACACGGAAGGAAGCGAGTCCCGGCCGCGGACCGGGGAACCGGGCGCCGGCCCGGTCAGTGCGCCGCCGCGCTGGAGGCGCGCACGACCAGCTCCGGCTGGAGCACCACGCTGCGGTGCTCGTGCGTGCCGTCCTCCTCGTCCGCCTCCTCCAGCAGGAGCTCCGCGGCCAGCCGGCCCATCATGACGGCGGGCTGGCGGACCGAGGTGAGCGGTACGGCAGCGGCTGCGGCGAATTCGATGTCGTCGTAGCCGACGATGGCGATGTCCTGCGGCACCCGCACGCCGGCCGCGTACAGCGACTGCAGTACGCCGAGAGCCAGCAGGTCGTTCGCGCAGAACACGGCGGTCGGCCGGGGTACGAGCCCGAGCAGCCGGGCCCCGGCGTCGCGGCCCGCCGCCACGTCCAGGCGCTCGGAGGGGATCTCGACGAGCGCCTCAGGCCCCAGCCCCGCCCCGGCGAGGGCCGACAGGGCACCCTCGCGGCGGTCCCTGATCTGGTGAAGGTCGCCGGGGCCGCTGACGTACGCGACCGCGCGGTGCCCGGCCGAGACGAGGTGACCGACGGCAAGGGCGCCGCCCCGCACGTCGTCGACGGAGACCGCGCAGGTCCCGGTGGAGGACGCGACCCGGTCCACCAGCACGAAGGGGATGCGGTGGCGCCTGAACGCCTCCAGATTGCGGCCGGTCGCATCGGCCGGTGTGACCAGCACACCGCACACCCGCTGCTCGGCGAAGAGCCCCAGGTACTCGGCCTCCTCCGCCGGGCTCTGGCCGCTGTTGCAGACCATCACCCCGAGGCCGGACTGCCGCGCGGCGCGCTCGGCACCCCGGGCCACGTCGACGAAGAACGGGTTGCCCATGTCGAGGACCAGCAGCGCCATGATCCGGCTGCGGCCGGCCCTGAGCTGGCGCGCGGACTCGCTGCGTACGTACCCGAGGTCCTCGATCGCGGCCAGGACCCTGGCCCGGGTCTCCGGCAGCACTGCTTCGGGCCGATTGATCACATTGGACACGGTGCCCACGGAGACTCCGGCCTGCCGGGCCACATCCTTGATCCCTGCCACACGCGCCACTTGCCCTGCCCTACCTGAATTGTTTCAATCCGACCGGGACGCTAGCCCCATCCCCGTAGAGCGTCAAGGATCAGGGGAAGGCTCCAAGGATCATATATGAATCGATTCACCATCGATGCGTCGCTGCCCCGCCGCCGATGACCTGTCTGCGGGAGCTCAGATGCCGTGCTTCTTCAGGATGGCCTCGATGTCGCTGAAGTCCTCGCCCGCGGCGGTGGCCTGCTGCTTCGGCTCCGACTTCGCCTGCGGCTGGACCGCCGGTACGCCGCCCCCGAGGGAGGGCGCCGACGCGGCGGGCGCGACGGCGTCACGCCGCGCCGCCTGTGCGGCGGCCTTGCGTTCCTTGCGGGTGCCGACACCGCGACGTTCGATCGCGCGCGTGGTCATGAAGAGCAGCCAGGCCAGCCCGAGCAGTCCGAAGCCGAGCCAGACGCTGGGTTTGAAGGCGATGTCGGAGACCCACTGGACGACGCCGGTCAGCACCAGACCGATGGGGACCAGGGAGTAGGCGGCGATCCGGGTCGCGGCCAGGAAGCGCTTCCGGTACGCGGTCACGGCGGCGATGCCCAAGCCCGCCGCGGACACCGCGGAGCAAATGGTCTCGGCAAGCATCGGGGCCTCCAGGCGCGCGGGGAAACGTCCCTTCCATCCTGCACCGCCCACCCGGCGGGTGGCCATGATCCAGGACCACATCAGGGACATTTCAGGGCCGGGATCCTCCCCAGGTGCCGACCGGAGTCCGGTCGGCACACCGAACGGGCCGGGGCGGATGTCCACCGGGGCCGGGGCCGGATGCCGATTGGGATGCGCACGCGGGCCCTGGGAGACTGGCTCCATGAGCGATTCCACCCCCGCAGCCCCGGTCGTCCTCGATGTCTGGTGCGAGCTCCAGTGCCCCGACTGCCACCGCGCCCTCACCGATGTGCACGCCCTTCGCGCCCGGTACGGGGACCGGCTCGACGTGCGCCTGCGGCACTTCCCGCTGGAGAAGCACAAGCACGCCTACGCCGCGGCGCAGGCCGCCGAGGAGGCCGCGGAGCAGGGCAAGGACTGGCCGTACATCGAGGCCGTGCTCGCCAGGACCGACGAGCTCGGCCGCACGGGCGAGCCGCTGCTGATCGAGGTGGCGCGTGAACTCGGTCTGGACGCCGAGGAGTTCGACACCGCCCTGATCGACGGCCGGCACATGCTGATGGTCGACGCCGACCAGGCCGAGGGCAAGGCCATCGGCGTGACCGGCACCCCCACGTATGTGATCGGCGGCGAGACGCTGGACGGCAGCAGGAATCAGGACGGGCTGCGCGAGCGGATCGAGGAGATCGCCGACCGGCTGCTCGCCGAGCAGGCCTGACGGCACCCTCTCCGCAGCGGGCCGGACCTGCCGACGGCTACAGGGCCTTGACGAGGTTGTACCGGGTCGCTTCGTAACCGAGCGACTCGTACAGCCGGACCGCCGGCGTGTTGGACGACAGGACGTGCAGACCGATCCGCTCGTGCCCGGCGTCCAGCGCGATGCGCTCCGCCTCGAACATCAGCGCCCGGCCGAACCCCCGGCCGCGGAAATCCTCCCGCACCTCGACGTCGAAGACGTACCCGACGACCGTCCCCGGGTGCATCTCGAACCGCGCCACCCAGACATGTCCCACGGTCCCGTCGTTCTCATGGACCAGGGTGTGCAGGTGCGCGCCCTCCGTGGCGAGTCCGTGCGGCAGATACGTCCGGTGGGAGATCTCGGCCTTCCGCATCGCCTCGGCCTCCGGGACGCCGCGGGCGATCCAGGTCTCCGCGTAACCGGTGATGGCGGTGCTCTCCCACCGCCCGAACTCCTCCGGCGTCATCGGTCGCCCGGTGACGCCGTCCGGCAGGACGGGAGGGGTCTGCGGCAGATCCTTGATCATGTTCTTGCTGCGCTCGGTGTAGCCGAGCGCGGCGGCGAGCCGCCGTCCGGCCGTGTTGTCCGGCTCCACCGAGAGCGCCAGCCGGGCGCACCCCCAGCCCCGCAGCACTTCCTCGGCGGCGAGTGCGGCGATGGTGCCGCGGCCGCGCCTGCGGTTCGGTTCGTCGATCCGCAGGGAGCGGAGCACCCCCGCCGTCGCTCCGAAGCCCGGGTCGGTGCCGATCTCGACGACCCCGACCGGCCGTCCGTTGTCGCACACGTCGTACACGCGGGTCCTCGCGCCGTCGGCGCCTTGCTGGATCGGCCCGGTCGGCCGGAGGGTCGTGGTCATCACCGGTGTTCTATCCGCTGGGCCGCGGCCCGTCACCCGATTTTGCGGATCCGGCCGCGGGACGGATCGGGCTCACGGATCGAGGTCGTTACCGGCACGCTCGTCGAAGACTCGCATGGCCTTCGCCGTCACGGGTCCTGGCGTGCCGGGCAGCTCGCGGCCGTCGATCCGGTGGACGGCCTGGACGTCCCGCAGACTCGAGGTCACGAACACCTCCTCGGCGTGCTCCAGCACATCCATGGACAGTTCGGTCTCGTGCGCGCCTGCCCACTCGACGACCAGTGCCCGGGTGATCCCGGCGAGGCAGCCGGAGGCGAGCGGCGGGGTGTGCAGGCGTCCGTCGAGGACGACGAAGACGTTGGTTCCGGTGCCTTCGCAGAGCTGCCCGACGGTGTTGGCGAAGAGCGCCTCCGAGGCGCCCTGTTCGTGGGCGCGGGCGAGGGCGACGACATTCTCCGCGTACGAGGTGGTCTTGAGACCGGCGAGCGCGCCGCGCTCGTTGCGCGTCCAGGGGACGGTGATCACGGCGGTGGTGTCGTGGCGTCGGGTGGATTTCCCGAGGGCGACGACCAGGCCCGCCCCGTCGTCGCCACGGTCGGAGCCGAGCGGGGAGATTCCGCCGGTGTACGTGATGCGCAGCCGTCCGAGCTCCATGGGGTTGGCGTCGATGACCGCGGCGCAGGCCCGGCGTACTTCGTCGAGGTCGGGGTCCGGCAGGCCGAGACCGCGGGCCGAGCGGGCCAGCCGGTCGAGGTGCCGGGTGAGGGCGAAGGGCCGGCCGGCGGTGGTCTTGACGGTCTCGAAGATGCCGTCGCCCACGGTCAGTCCGTGGTCGAACACGGACACCCTGGCGTCGGCCTCGTCGCGCAGTGTGCCGTTGACCCAGATCCTCATCACGCGGTCCTTCCAGTCGCTTGGTGAGCGCCCGACGCTACAGCGAGCAGCCGGGCCGCCTTCAGCTCGGTCTCGTCCCATTCACGCTCCGGGTCGGAGCCCCAGGTGATGCCGGCGCCGGTGCCGAACCGGAGGACCGGGGTGGCTTCGGTGCGGTCGACCCAGAAGGTCCGGATACCGACGGCGAGGCCGGCGGTGGCGCGGTCGGCGTCGACCCAGCCGATGCCACCGCAGTAGGGACCGCGGGGCGCGGTCTCCAGTGAGTCGATGATTCGGAGGGCGCTGGACTTGGGTGCCCCGGTGACGGAGCCGGGCGGGAACGCGGCGGCGAGCAGCTCGGGCCAGCCGACGCCGTCGGCGAGGCGGCCGCGCACCGTGGAGACGAGATGGACGAGCCCCGGGTGCTTCTCCACCACGCAGAGGTCGGGGACGGTGACCGATCCGGTGGCGCAGACGCGGCCCAGGTCGTTGCGGACCAGGTCGACGATCATCACGTTCTCGGCGTGGTCCTTCTCGAGCAGATCGGCCTCGGTGCGGCCGGTGCCCTTGATCGGTCCGGACTCGACTGTCCGGCCGTCCCGCTTCAGGAAGAGTTCGGGGGACGCGGTGGCGACCTCCACGCCGTGCGCGGGCAGCCGGATCGTTCCTGCATAGGGGGCGGGGTTGCCGAGTGCCAGCAGCGCGGTGAGGGCGTCGACGTCCGCGGCAGCCGGGTCCGGCAACACCGCGGTCATCACCCGGCAGAGGTTTGCCTGGTACACCTCGCCCGCCGCTATGTACTCGCGGATGCGACGTACTCCGGCGGTGTAGGCGGCCCGGTCCAGGGACGAGATCCAGTCGCCGGCTCCGGGCCCGCGCCAGGCGCCGGGCACGGGCGCGGGCACCGGCGCGGTCCGTACGGTGCCGAAGCGGGCGCAGACGAGACCGCCCTCGAAATCGGCACATACGGCCCAGAAGCCGGACGAGTCGAGGGCGGCGGGATCACTGGTCACGTCCTGCAGATCGGACGCGATGAGGCCGTCGAAGCGGGCCATTGGGGCGAGGTCGTGCACGTTGCTGAGTCTAGGACGGCCCGCGGTGACCTGCGCCGGGGCGAACGCACCGCAGCACGCTGCACAAACGCGTTTTTGTACTGGCCCGGGAATCCGCTAGAGTTCAACACGTCGCCGGGACACGCAAGTGAACCGGAAACGACAAGCGGACGTGGCTCAGTTGGTAGAGCATCACCTTGCCAAGGTGAGGGTCGCGAGTTCGAATCTCGTCGTCCGCTCGAAGTGGGGGATCTTTTCCCGAACCCCTGCACTCCTGGTGGAGTGGCCGAGAGGCGAGGCAACGGCCTGCAAAGCCGTCTACACGGGTTCAAATCCCGTCTCCACCTCCAAGGACGATTAGCTCAGCGGGAGAGCGCTTCCCTGACACGGAAGAGGTCACTGGTTCAATCCCAGTATCGTCCACTGGTCCGCAAGGATCCCCCCGCGCGATTAGCTCAGCGGGAGAGCGCTTCCCTGACACGGAAGAGGTCACTGGTTCAATCCCAGTATCGCGCACGCAGTACACGCAGGTTCACCCTGCGCGATTAGCTCAGCGGGAGAGCGCTTCCCTGACACGGAAGAGGTCACTGGTTCAATCCCAGTATCGCGCACCAGCCGAAGCCCCGGTCGTCTCGACGACCGGGGCTTCGTCGTTTCCGCGGTGGGCCCGACCGACCGGTTCAGCCGGTGAAGAGTTGGGTGGCCTTACGGACCAGTTCGTACAGCCCGTAGGCGAACGGCAGGGCGACCCAGAGCCAGACCACGGCAGTGAGTGTTCTACGACTGCTGGTGTGCACGGGTCTTCCTCTCCGCTGCCTCGTGGAAGCGTGGATGGACGGGACGTACGAGCTCATTGGCGGCGAAGCCGACGATCAGCAGTCCGATCATGATGGTCAGCGATGTCGTGTACAGGTCGGACCCGCTGCGGCCCGCCCGCTCGCCCGCGTCCGCCACCCAGTTGACGATCAGCGGGCCGAGGACGCCGGCGGTGGACCAGGCAGTCAGCAGCCGGCCGTGGATGGCGCCGACCTGATACGTACCGAAGAGGTCCTGCAGATAGGCGGGGATCGTGGCGAACCCGCCGCCGTAGAACGAGAGAATCACCAGCGCGCAGCAGATGAAGAGCGGCTTGGAGCTGCCGAACTCGACGATCGTGAGGTACATCAGGGCGCCGACGCCCAGGTAGATGCGGTACATGTTCTTGCGGCCGATGAGGTCCGAGGTCGAGGACCACAGGAGCCGGCCGGTCATGTTGGCCAGGGAGAGCAGGGCGACGAAGCCTGCCGCGGCGGAGACCGTGACCGGGGCCGAGGTGCCCGTGAAGAAGTCCGAGATCATGGGAGCGGCCTTCTCCAGAATGCCGATGCCCGCGGTGACGTTCATGCAGAGCACCACCCACAGACACCAGAACTGCGGAGTCCGCAGCGCGTTGCGGGCGGACACCTGGGCCGTGGTGACGAGGCGGCGGGGCGCCGCCTCCGGCCGGTGGCCGTCCGGGAGCCAGCCGTCCGGCGGCACCCGGACGAGGAGGACGCCGGGCGCCATGAAACCGGCGTAGGCGAGACCGTGGACCAGGAAGGCAGTGGCGATTCCCGCGCTGTCGGAGCCGAAGGCTTCGAGCATCCCGGTCGACCAGGGCGAGGCGATCAGCGCTCCGCCGCCGAAGCCCATGATGGCGATGCCGGTGGCCATGCCGGGGCGATCGGGGAACCACTTGATGAGTGTGGAGACCGGCGAGATGTAGCCGATGCCGAGTCCGATACCTCCGATGAAGCCGTAGCCGAGGACGACCAGCCAGAACTGACCGGTGGCCACGCCGAGAGCGGCGACGAGGAAACCCGAGGAGAAGCAGACGAGGGAGACGAACATCGCCCAGCGCGGTCCGTTGCGTTCGACGAGGGTGCCGCCGAAGGCCGCGGAGAGGCCGAGCATGACGATGGCGAGTTGGAAGGGAAGGGCGCTGGCGGTACCGGAAAGGCCGAGAGCCGACTCGAGCGGGGGCTTGAACACGCTCCAGGCATACGCCTGCCCGATCGAGAGATGCACCGCGAGGGCGGCGGGCGGGACTAGCCAGCGGCTCCAGCCGGCTGGCGCGACGGTCCGGGACCTGTCGAGGAAGGTCATGGGCCGGAACTTTAAGGATCAACCATGTCGGTGCCTAGATGTCCGACAAGACTTTGTCGACGGTATGCACGGCGGCCGGGCCGTGCGCAGTGGGCGCTGCGCGCCCGGACACCGTGCGTCCGGGCCCGCAGCATGGCGTCGGCCCGATCAGGACGAGAAGAGCATGTGACCGAAACTCTTGTGCCGGTGGTGACCGCCGTAGTGGCCACCACCGTGGTGCTGCGGAGCGCCCCAGGCGGGGGCGGGTGCGGCCGGGTAGGCCTGAGGGGCCGGCGGCGCGGGCGGCTGCTGCGTCCACTGCGCCTCGATGCGGGTCAGGGACTCCAGCTCGCCGTAGTCGAGAAATATCCCCCGGCAGCCGCTGCACTGCTCGATCTGGATGCCATTGCGGTTGTATGTCTGCATCTGTGCGTGGCACTTGGGACACTGCATGGTCGGCTCAGCTCCTCGCCGTCGGTTCGCCGTCCCCGGAATTCATGCCCGGAGACGATCGGTTCACCCTACGACGAGTGTTCGGCGGCCAACTCGTGCGGGAGGGACGCAATTCGGGCACAGGCGTCGATCAACATCTGTTCCACTTCATCCGGAGTTCTCCCCTCCGCGGCAGACTTGGCGAACGCCAGCGCGGCGGTCTGCACCGTCAGGGCGCGGGCCGGGACGTCCAGGTCGGGCCAGGGGTCGCCATCGGCGCGTACGGCCGGCCCGCCTGCTGCCCGGTAGGCGTCCAGGAAGCGCAGCCAGACGTCGGGAGGCAGCAGCCCGGCCGCGTACCAGGCCGCGGGGCGCGCGAGGTCCCAGGCGGGGTCGCCGAGGCCCAGGTCGTCGACGTCGATCAACAGCCAGGGGCCGTGCGGCGCGGGGTGGCGGACGAGCTGGCCGAGATGCAGATCGCCATGGCAGAGGAACCGCGAGCGGTGCGGGGGCGCGACGTCCTCGTCGCGGGCCCAGGCGGGCAGCCGCCGCCATGCTTCGCGTACGGGGACGGTGGCCGGGTCGCCGGGCCGGGCCCGGCACATCCGGGCCACGGCGAGTGCGGCCTTCGCGGGGCCGCGCATCGCGGGCAGCGCCCGCATGGCCCGGGGTGGGGTCGGTGGTGCGGTGCGGTGGAGCCGGGCCAGGAGGACGGCTGCCTCTTCCCAGGGGGCGGCGTCGGGGTCTGCGGGGTCGACGGGTTCGCCGTGGGGCCACAGGGTCACGGAGCGGCCGTGCACCGTGGAGTCGGGGGCGGAGGGCCCGGCGGGCCGGGGTACAGGTGGCAGGAGGATACCGGTCATGGCCGGGGACGCGGCCAGGGCGAGACGGGCGGCCAGGGCCGTGGTGTCGGTGTCCGGGGCGTGGGCCTTCGCGACCACCAGGCCGCTGCGGACGACTGTGCCGTCGGCGCGGTCCGCGAGCACCGCCGGGGCCGGGCAGGTGCACGGAGCCTCGGCGCCGGTGGGCGGGTGGGCCGCGTCATGAGCGAGGGCGCCCAGCGCGCGGACGACTGCGGTGGTCACGGTCTCCCCCGGTGGCAGCAGGTACGGCCCGGTTCCCCCCGGGCCCGCCGAAGAGCGTACGCGCCGCCGCGCACGCCGCGGTCCGGTGCCGAGATCCGACGCGGAACCCTCCGGACGGTGCGGCGGCCGGGCTCGAGGGAATGACGGGCGCGGCGGCCGTTGCGCGAGGGACTCCGGAAAGCGCGATGTCCGGTCAGCTCCCCAGCTGACCGGACAAACGCTGCCGTCCGCCGCACCCCCGTCCCCACGGGGCTGTTGGCCCGATGTCCCGGTCCGGACCGCTCTTCCGGACCCGGGGCGCCGCTCAGCGCCCCAGCATCACACCCACGGACGACGCCTGTGTGACCACTGCGTCCCAGCCGCCGAAGACGACTACGAGCAGGGCCGCCAGAGGAAGAACCATGGCGGTCGCCACCAGCGGGTGGCGCGTACCGGCCGACGGGCGGCTGCCGAACGCGGCATGTGCCCTGCGCCCCTGCGTACGGATCATCGTCCGCGCTGCCGTGTCCGCCATGGTTCCTCTCCTGACCTGTTGTGGGAGCGGCGGGCATCTGACCTCGGGGGACGAGTGCAACGCCCGCCGCTCGACTTCAACATTAGGGACGCCCGGGGCGCGGGTCGTCATGCCCGCGTATCGAATGCCGGGCCTCCCGGAGGATGAGCCGTCGGTGCTCGGCGTACTCCTCTGGGTGGAGATCGGGCACTAGGCCTTGGGGTCTTCCCGGAGGGGGCGCTCGGACGCGTCCTCCCGGGGGACCGGCTGTTCGACCAGGGCGAGCACCCTGGCCGCCATGAAGCGGGCGGTGCGCACCACGGAGCCGTTGCGAGTGACTTCACTCACTTCGACCACCCCTCGGCGGACGGCCGTCTCCACCCGGCGACCCGCTCGGCCGGCCACCACTTCGTAGGTACGCGTCGTGTCCCCGGCGTCCACGACTATTTCGACTCGATCGCCCTTCACTGATCCAATCCCCCTTCTGCGACGGACCTTTGAGATCTCGCACGGGCCGGGGAGCCTGGATCCGCGGCTCCCTGACCACCCTTCAAGTTTCCCACCCGGCACTGACAATCGATGGGCGGACGAGGGCGCGGCCTCTGAGCGCGCCGGGCCACGGGTACGTAAGCTGTGCCACGTCAGGCGGACCAGGCAGCGGGGATGGGCAGACATGGCGATGATGCGGCTCCGGCGCGAGGACCCGCGTGTCGTCGGCTCGTTCAGGCTGCACAGACGGCTCGGAGCGGGCGGCATGGGTGTCGTCTACCTGGGTTCGGACCGGCGCGGCCAGCGGGTGGCGCTCAAGGTGATCCGCCCGGATCTCGCCGAGGACCAGGAGTTCCGTTCGCGTTTCGCGCGCGAGGTGTCGGCGGCGCGGCGGATCCGCGGCGGCTGTACGGCACGTCTGGTGGCGGCCGATCTGGAGGCCGACCGCCCGTGGTTCGCCACGCAGTACGTCCCCGGCCCCTCACTGCACGACAAGGTGGCCGAGGAAGGTCCGCTGTCGGCGGCCGAGGTGGCGTCGATCGGGGCGGCGCTCTCCGAAGGGCTGGTGGCGGTGCACGAGGCAGGTGTCGTCCACCGTGATCTGAAGCCGTCGAACATCCTTCTCTCCCCCAAGGGCCCCCGGATCATCGACTTCGGGATCGCCTGGGCGACCGGGGCGAGCACACTCACGCATGTCGGTACGGCCGTGGGCTCGCCCGGCTTCCTGGCGCCCGAGCAGGTGCGGGGCGCGGCGGTCACCCCCGCGACGGACGTGTTCTCGCTCGGGGCCACGCTGGCGTACGCGGCAACGGCCGACTCGCCTTTCGGGCACGGCAGTTCCGAGGTGATGCTGTACCGCGTGGTGCACGAGGAACCGCAGTTGTACGACGTGCACGACGCGCTGGCGCCGCTGGTGAGCGCCTGTCTGGCCAAGGATCCGGAGGAGCGGCCGAGCACGCTTCAACTCTCCATGCGGCTCAAGGAGATCGCGGCCCGCGAGGCGCAGGGGCTGCACGAGAGCCGGCCGCCCGTGCAGCGCTCGGCGCAGGAGCTGGACCGGCCGACCGGCCGGCTCGACGGCCCGTACACCGAACAGCAGACCCGGCGTGCGGCGAGCGCTCCGGCGCCGCGTCCGCAGAGCCGGCAGACGGCGCCCTCGCGCACGACGTCGCCCCGTACGGGTGGCTCGCGGCCGCAGCCGCCGCGCAACACCACGCGCCCCGGCAAGCGCCCCCAGGCCACCAACGGGACGAACGGCACGAAGGGGCGTCCGGGGACCCGGCCCGGGACCCGTACGACATCGACGGGCCGGCGTCCGGCCAACCCGCGGCTGCTGCGGCAGCGTCTGGTCGTCTTCGTCGTGGTGACGCTGCTGGTGGCGCTGGGGATCGCGGCGGCGCAGGGTTGTCAGGGGCCGGCCCGTGGGCTGGGCGCCACACAGGCCCCGGGACAGCAGGAACAGCACGAAGTGCAGGAACAGCATCAGGGACAGCACCTGCTGCCCCGGCAGTAGACGCCGGCAAGCAGCCGGTCAGTGCTGCGGGCGGCCCGTCGCGACGGCGTAGAACGCGACTGCGGCGGCCGCGCCCACGTTCAGCGAGTCGACGCCGTGCGCCATCGGGATGCGTACCCATTCGTCGGCAGCGACCAGGGCCTGCGTGGACAGCCCGTCACCCTCGGCGCCGAGCATCAGCGCCACCTTCTCCATCCGGTGCGGCGCTGCCTCGTCGATACTGCTGGCCTTGTCGTCGGGGGTGAGTGCCAGGAGCTTGAAGCCCGCCTCCCGTACGGTCTCCAGGGCCTTGGGCCAGCTGTCGAGACGCGCGTACGGGACGGAGAAGACCGCGCCCATGGAGACCTTGACGGAGCGCCGGTAGAGCGGGTCCGCGCAGTCCGGGGAGAGCAGCACCGCGTCCATGCCGAGGGCGGCGGCGCTGCGGAAGATGGCGCCGATGTTGGTGTGGTCGTTGACCGACTCCATGACGACGACCCGGCGGGTCTTCGTCAGCAGCTCGTCGGCCGTCGGCAGTGGTTTGCGCTGCATGGAGGCGAGCGCGCCGCGGTGCACGTGGTAGCCGGTGACGCGCTCGGCGAGCTCCGGGCTGACCGCGTAGACCGGGGCCGGGACCTCGTCGATGACGTCGCGCATCAGGTCGACCCACTTCGCCGAGAGCAGCATGGACCGCATCTCGTACCCGGCGTGCCTGGCGCGTCTGATCACCTTCTCGCCCTCGGCGATGAAGAGGCCCTCGGCGGGCTCTCGCCTGCGCCGGAGTTCGACGTCGGTCAGGCCCGTGTAGTCGCGCAGGCGCGGGTCGTCGGGATCGTCGACGGTGATGAGATCTGCCACAGGTTGATACTGCCTTGTCCGGTGTGTGGTGCCAACGGCTTGGAAGAAGATCCGTTACCGCTGGTTACTCGGCATGGTTCGGGAGGGTGGCCGTACCGACCGCGACGACGTCACCGATGACGATCACAGCCGGGGGGCGTACCTCTTCGGCGGCGGCGCGTTCGCCGACGGTCGCGAGGGTCGCGTCGACCCTGCGCTGTGCCGCCGTGGTGCCCTCCTGGATCAGGGCGACCGGTGTCCCGGGCGACTTGCCGTGGGCGATGAGGGCCTTGGCGATGGCGCCGATCTTGTCCACGGCCATCAGCAGCACGAGGGTGCCGCGCAGCTGTGCGAGGGCCGCCCAGTCGACCAGCGAACGCTCGTCGTCGGGGGCGACATGACCGCTCACGACGGTGAACTCGTGGGCGACCCCGCGGTGGGTGACGGGGATGCCGGCCGCGCCGGGTACGGAGATCGAGCTGGAGATGCCGGGCACGACGGTGCACGGGATGCCCTCGGCGGCGAGCGCCTGTGCCTCCTCCATCCCCCGGCCGAAGACGAACGGGTCGCCGCCCTTGAGCCGGACGACGGCCTTGCCGGCCTTGGCGTGCTCGATGAGCGCCTGGTTGATCGCCTCCTGCGCCATGAAGCGGCCGTACGGGATCTTCGCGGCGTCGATCACCTCGACGTGCGGCGGCAGTTCGTCGAGCAGGTCGCGCGGGCCGAGCCGGTCGGCGATGACGACATCGGCCTCGGCGAGGAGGCGCCGCCCGCGCACGGTGATCAGGTCGGGGTCGCCGGGGCCGCCGCCGACCAGGGAGACGCCAGGGGTGGGCCGGGTGCGGTGGTGCGGGGCGGCGAGCGTGCCGTCGCGCAGCCCCTCGACGATGGCGTCGCGGACGGCGGCGGAGTGGCGCGGGTCGCGGCCCTGCGCGTCGGTGGAGAGGACGGCGACGGTCACGCCCTCGCTGCGGCCGGTGGCCGGGGTCCAGGCGGTGGCGACGTCGGCGTTGTCGCTGCGCACGCACCAGGTGCGAGTGCGCTCGGCCTCGGCGGACGCGGCCTCGTTCGCGGCGGCGTCGTCGGAGGCGATGAGCGCGTACCAGGTGTCGGTGAGGTCCCCGTCCTCGTACCGGCGGCGCTCCCAGTGGATCTCACCGGCGTCGGCCATCGCCTCGACGGACGGCGTCGCGGACGGCGATACGAGGGTGATGTCGGCGCCCGCCGCGATGAGTGCGGGGAGGCGGCGCTGCGCGACCTGACCGCCGCCGACAACGACGACGCGGCGCCCGCTCAGGCGCAGTCCGACGGGGTACGCGGGGTGATCGGCGTGCTCGGCCATGGCGGTGCGGGCTCCTCGGGCGATACGGGGTGCGTGCGGGCCGCTACGGCGGTGGAGCGGCTGTGACGTGCGGTTTTGTGAGGTGTGGGTCCACGATACGGGGTGCGGCGGGGCGGGCCCGTGGGGTGGGTGGGGGGCCGCTGCGCGGAGCTCTCCCCCATCCACCCCTTCCGGGAACCCGGGCTCCGCCCCGGCCCCCACGCCTCGAGCGCCGACGGGGCCGACCACGCCCGGGCGCTACTTCTCGGTGACGCCCGCCGAGTCGAACGTCGCCACCTCGTGCATCGCCCGCGCCGCACTCTGCACGATCGGCAGCGCCAGCAGCGCACCCGTGCCCTCGCCGAGACGGAGGTCGAGGTCGACCAGCGGGCGCAGACCCAGCTTGTTGAGCGCGGCGACATGGCCGGGCTCCGCGCTGCGGTGACCGGCGATGCATGCGGCGAGGGCCTCGGGGGCGATCGCCCGGGCGACCAGGGCCGCGGCGCCCGCACTCACCCCGTCCAGGACGACGGGCGTACGCAGCGACGCACCGCCCAGCAGGAATCCCGCCATCGCGGCGTGCTCCAGGCCGCCGACCGCGGCAAGTACGCCGATCGGGTCGGACGGGTCGGGCTGGTGCAGTTCGAGGCCACGGCGGACCACGTCGACCTTGCGGGCGTGCATCTCGTCGTTGATCCCGGTGCCACGACCGGTCACCTCGGACGGGTCCATGCCCGTGTACACGCAGATCAGCGCGGCGGACGCGGTGGTGTTGGCGATGCCCATCTCCCCGGTGAGCAGGCCCTTGTTGCCCGCTGCCACCAGATCACGGGCGGTCTCGATGCCGACCTCGATGGCCGCGAGGACCTCTTCACGGGTGAGGGCCGGCCCGGTCGTGAAGTCGGCCGTTCCCGCACGCACCTTGCGCGGCAGCAGGCCGGGGGTCGCGGGCAGCTCCGTGGCGACGCCGACGTCGACGACGCACACCTCGGCGCCGACCTGGGCCGCGAATGCGTTGCAGACCGCGCCGCCGCCTAGGAAGTTGGCGACCATCTGGCCGGTGACCTCCTGCGGCCACGCGGTGACGCCCTGGGCGTGCACCCCGTGGTCCCCGGCGAAGATCGCGACAGCCGCGGGCTCCGGGATCGGCGGCGGGCACATCCGGGAGAGACCCGACAACTGCGCGGAGATGATCTCCAGCATGCCGAGCGCACCCGCCGGCTTGGTCATCCGCTTCTGGCGTTCCCAGGCCTCACCGAGCGCCTTCGCGTCCAGCGGACGGATGTTGGAGATGGTCTCCTGCAGCAGGTCGTGCGGCTCCTCGCCGGGCAGCGCGCGGCGACCGTACGTCTCCTCGTGGACGACCCAGGACAGCGGGCGCCGCTTGGACCAGCCCGCCTGCATCAGCTCGGGTTCCTCGGGGAACTCGTCGACATAACCGACACAGAGGTACGCGACGACTTCGAGGTGCTCGGGCAGGCCGAGGGCGCGGACCATCTCGCGCTCGTCGAAGAAGCTGACCCAGCCGACGCCGAGGCCCTCGGCGCGGGCGGCGAGCCACAGGTTCTCGACGGCGAGCGCCGAGGAGTACGGGGCCATCTGCGGCTGGGTGTGCCGGCCGAGGGTGTGGCGGCCGCCGCGGGTGGGGTCGGCGGTGACGACGATGTTCACCGGGGTGTCGAGGATGGCCTCGATCTTCAGTTCCTTGAACTGCTTGGCCCGGCCCTTGGGTAGCGATTTGGCGTACGCGTCGCGTTGACGCTGCGCCAGTTCGTGCATGGAGCGGCGGGTCTCCGCGGAGCGGATGACGACGAAGTCCCAGGGCTGCGAGTGGCCGACACTGGGCGCCGTGTGCGCGGCCTCGAGGACGCGGAGCAGGACCTCGTGCGGGATGGGGTCACTACGGAAGCCGTTGCGGATGTCGCGACGTTCGCGCATGACCCGGAGCACGGCTTCGCGCTCGGCGTCGTCGTACCCGGAGGCGGCGGCTCGGTCGGGAGTCCCGGCGGCGGGCTGCGGCGCCTCGTCGACCGTCACCTCGGCCGCCGGAGCCTCCTCGGCAGGGATCCGGACCGGCTCCGTGGGCTCCTCGTCCGGCGCGGGGGCCTCGACGTCCGGGCCGGCGTCGGTGGGCGTGAGGTCCGGGGTCTCGATGACCTCGGGGCCGGTCTCGGGCTCGGGCACGAGGACCGGTTCGGGGGCGGTCCCCGCGGCGGGCGCGAGGACGGGTTCCTCCGCAGCGGCGACGGGCTCAGGCGCGGCTACGAGTACGGCGTCGGGCTCGGCCACGACGACGGGCTCGGGGACGACCACCGGCTCCGGCGCGGGCACCGGTTCGGGCGCGGGCACTTCGGCCACAGCAGGCGCGGCTGCGACGGGCTCGGGGGTCTCGGGCGTCTCGACAACCGGGGCCGGTACCGGCTCGATGACGATCGCTACCTGCTCGGGCTGGGCCTGGGGCTCCGGAACGGATACGGGTTCGGGCGCGGGCGCCGGCTCGACGACGGCTTCCGGCTGCGCGACCTGCTCCACGACGGCGTGTTCCACGACGACCTGCTCCACGACCGGCGTCGGGGCCAGGTGCGGAGTCGTCGGCACGGATCCCTCCACGGGCACGAACCGGCCCATGGATGCGCCGTCCACAAAAGCCTCGGCAGCCGCGGGTACGGCCCCCGGGGCGGCCTCGACCGGCTGTGCGACCGGCACCGGCTCGGCAACCGGCTCCGGGACGACCGTTTCTGCGGCCGCTCCCGCGGTCACGGCTTCCGTTTCCACTGCCACGGACGCCGCGACCTGTTCCGGTGCGTGTGCCGCCCACGGGCTGCCGGCCTGCGGCGGGATCTCGCCGAGCTGCGGGCCCGGCAGGTCGAGGTACTCGGGACCGGTGGTGGGCGGTCCCGCGTGCCGTGCGGGCATGGGGGTCTGCGGCGCCTCGGCGGGCCCGCGGTCGGCGAGCGAACGGACCACACCGCCGGTCGGCGTCCCGCCGTACGACGGGGTCGCCTCGCCAGAGGCCGGGCCGCGGTGCAGCGGCCGGCGCACGGGGGCGGCCGCGACCGGTGCGGCAACCGAGGCCGGTGCCGGCATGCGTACGCCATGGAGATCGACGGCACCCGAGTCACGGCCGCCCGACTCGTGCGTGCCCTGCCCGGTCTCGGTCATCGCTCCGGCCACGGCCTGCTGCACGGCGTACACCGCCGGGTCCGGTGCCTCCTGGACCTGCACGGGCCCCTGGGCCGCCTGCACGGCCTGCACACCACCGACGTAGCCCTGCGGCTGCGCCTGGTACGCGGTCTGCCCCTCCAGCGGCGCCGGTGCCTGTACGGCGCCGCCGCCCACCGGCTGACCGGGGACAGGTGCGACCTGCGGTTCGCTCCAGGCACCCTGCGGGCTCGGCATCAGCAGAAGATCGTCGTCCTCGGACGCATGCTCGGAGGGAGCGAGGAAGGTGTACGCACCCGGGGCGGGGTTGCCCGGCTGCTCCACCATGCCTGCGTTCTCCGGCAGTCCCTCGCCCGGGATCTGGCCGGTGTCACTCATGCGTACCCCTCGCCCATCGTCAGTGCTCCTTCGGCCCTTCGCCCGGGACGCCCGAACACGGCACGCCGGCGCTCGTCATGAAGAACGAGCGGGCTCGCCGCGCGGCACGAATCGGTCGCGGACACACATCATTCTCGCGGCCGTTCGCCGCCGCGGCAGGTAGTTCCGCCACGGCTCGTTGTGGACTGCGCCACGTTGCGCATCCCCGGGTCCGCCGTACCACAACGGGGTCCAAAACGGTCCCCTTTTCCGGACATTGACGAACGAAGCGACGAACGGCCGGGTGCGGTACAACGATCGGCCAGCCTACCCCGCGCCGTACACCGACCGGGTCAGGGGGCGAGGTCCGACCGCAGCGCTGAGAGCAGAAACACGACCGAGCGTTCGCGCTCCGACCATGCGGCCGTGTCGAGTTCGACGGACTGGAGGAGGGCGCACTCGACGGTGTAGCCGTTCTCAGCGAGTGCCGCACCGAGCGCTTCGGCCTCGTCCCGGGTCGACGCATGGGTGACGATCCGCTCCGGCCTGCGGTCGGCGACAGCGGTGACGACGGGGACCCCGCCGCCACCGATCCGTACGACATCGGGCTCCGGCAGCCGCTCCAGCACGTGCGGGGCGCGGCCCTGGACGACCTGGAGCTGTACGCCGAAGGTCCGGGCCGCGGCCGCCGTCCGGGCGCAGGCGTCCGGGTCGCTGTCGACGGCCAGCACCGCCGCACCGAACCCTGCGGCCTCCACGGCAAGAGCTCCGCTGCCGGAGCCGATGTCCCAGACGAGGTCGCCGGTACGCGGGCCGAGGCGGGCGAGTTGGGCCGCCCGCAGCCCCGGGGACTCACCCTCGCCCGACTCCCCTTCCGGGTCCGCCGCGCTGCCGGGGTAGGCGCCCGAGGGCAGTGCCCAGCCGCGTACGCCCTGGGGGTGGCGGCCGGCGATCCAGGAGCCGGTGCCGGTGGACTGCTGCTCGGGGCCGCCACCGATGACGATCACGACGTTCGGGTCGCGCCAGACGTGGTCGGCGGCCTTGTCGGAGGTGACGACGGTGACCTGTTCGCGTGCGGTGCCGAGTTCCTCGCAGATGACGAAGGTGCGGTGCACGCCTTCGAGGAGCAGGGCGAGTTCGGCCGGGCCCGCGCCCGGCGAGGTGAGGACGGCGACCTTGTGGTGGGCCCGGCAGACGTTGACGGCGCGGCGCAGGGTGCGGGGGTGGGCGACGACGATCTGGGCGTCCTCCCAGGGCATTCCGGCGCGGGCGAACGCGGTGGCGACGGCGGACACGGCGGGCACGACTTCGACTTCCAGGCCGTGTTCGGGTGCGCGGAGATTGCGTACGACTCCGAAGAAGCCGGGGTCGCCGTCGGCGAGGACCACAGCGCTGCCGCGGTGGCCGGCGATCCTGCGGGCGGCGAGGTCGATGGAGCCGAGGCGGATCCGTTCGGCGGTCGCCGGGACTTCGGGGAGTGCGAGGTGGTGGGCGGCGCCCGCGACGAGGGTGGCGGCCGAGAGCGCGGCCCTGGCCGCAGCGGTCAGTGGCGAGCCGTCCCAGCCGATCACCGTGACCCGGTCGGCCATCTTTCGTCAGTCTCCTGGAGTTGTCGCAGGTGGGGCTGCCCACGAGCGGCGGGCAGGGTGAGAGTACCTGGTCCCCGGCAGGTCCGGACCGGTGCGGTCCCCGACGTCGGTTCCGGCGTCAGTTCCAGTCGCTGTAGGTGCCGTAGCCGCCTGCGTCGGCCAGCTGCTCGGCGACGCCTTCGAGGTCCTCGGGAAGCAGCCCCCAGACGATCAGATCGGTCCTGATGTCGGTCCAGCCGCCGTCCTCGGTCTGGGTCCTGGCTATCCGGGCGTTGCGCAGGACCCCCTCGCTGATGCAGCCGAGCTTCTGGGCGACCTGCTGAGAGGCGGTGTTGTCGGCGGCGGTGCGAAGTTCGATGCGTTCGAAGCCCTGGTCGCGGAAGAGCCACTGGGCGACGGCGAGCAGGGACTCGGTGGCGTAACCCTCACCGCGGGCCCAGGGGGCGGTGATGTACGCGGCTTCGGTGGCGAGGGTGCGCCAGTCGGTGTTCCGGAGCCGCACCGAGCCGACGAGGCGCTGGGTGAGGAACTCGGTGACGGCGAAGACGATTCCGTCACCGCCGGTGCGCTGCGCGGGGGCGATCCGGCGGACCCAGCGTTCCGCGTCGACCTGGGTGTAGGGGTGGGGCGCCTCCGTCCAGGCGGTGACGAGTTCGTCGTTCATCATCTCGATGTACGCGGGGACGTCCGTCATGTCGAACGGGCGCAGCACCAACCGATCCGTGCTGATGGAGATGGACGGAAAGGTGGAAGTCATGCGCAGCTCCATGCCGAAGACCGTGTAAAGGCACAGCATGCAGCATCGGGCGGACGTTGTGCATGGCCGGGTACGCACGGCGGAGCCCCGCACACCCCGGTGGGGTGCGCGGGGCTCGGCCACGCGGATGCGGTACGGGTGTCAGGACTTGGCGACGGGGCCGAAGGCCGGGACGACGGAACCCTGGTAGGTGTCCTCGATGAACTTCTTGACCTCGTCGGAGTGGAGCAGCTTGACGAGCTTCTGGACGCGGGCGTCCTTCTCGTTGCCCGCCTTCACGGCGAGGATGTTGGCGTACGGGTTGTCCTCCGACTTCTCCAGCACGAGGGCGTCCTTGGCCGGCTGGAGCTTGGCCTCGATGGCGTAGTTGCCGTTGATGACGGCAGCGTCGACATCGTTCAGGGCGCGGGGCACGGTTGCGGCCTCCAGCTCCTTGAACTCCAGCCCCTTCTTGTCCGTGATGTCGCTGAGCTTGGCGTTGGTGCCTACGCCGTCCTTGACGGTGATCAGGCCGTTCGCGGCGAGGAGCTGGAGCGCACGGCCCTCGTTGGTGGTGTCGTTCGGTACGGCGATGGTCTGGCCGGCCTTGATGTCCTTCAGGTCCTTGACCTTCTTGGAGTAGAGGCCGAGCGGCTCCAGGTGCACGTTGGCAACCGCGACGATGTGGGTGTTGTTCTTCTTGTTGAAGTCGTCGAGGTACGGCACGTGCTGGAAGAAATTGGCGTCGACCTGGCCGTTCTCGGTGGCGGTGTTCGGCAGGACGTAGTCCGTGAACTCCTTGACCTCCAGCTTGAGGCCCGCCTTGGCCGCCAGGTTCTTCTTGACGAAGTTCAGGATGTCGGCGTGCGGCGTCGGGGACGCGGCGACGACGAGCGCCTTGGAGGTGTCGGCCTTGGCGCCGGTCTCGCTCTTGGAGGCCGGGTCGGACGACGTGCCGCAGGCGGTGAGACCGAAGGCCAGGGCGGCGGTGGCGGCGGCAACCGCGGTGATCTTGATGTTCTTACGCACGAAAAGTGCCTCTTTCTGATGGTGAGGGTGGTGCGCCCGGACAAGGAGTTCGGGCCTGTGAGCGGAGAGAAAGTCTCAGGAGGCGGTGCGGCCCCGCCGGGCCAGCAGGCGTACGGCCACGTCGCCGATCAGCTGGACCACGGTCACGATGACGATCAGCAGCGCGACGGTGATGAGCATGAACTGGTTGTCGAAGCGCTGGAATCCGTACGTGACGGCCTTGGAGCCGAGTCCTTCGCCGCCGACCGCGCCGGCCATCGCGGAGTACCCGATGAGCACGATGACGGTGGTGGTGACCGCGGAGACGAGCGACGGCAGGGCCTGCGGCAGCAGGACCTTGCGCACGATCGTCGGGATGGATCCGCCCATCGACTGGACGGCTTCGACGAGCCCGTGGTCGACCTCGCGGACGGCCGTCTCGACGAGCCGGGCGAAGAACGGGACGGCACCGACGGCGAGCGGCACGATCATCGCGGTCGGGCCGATGAAGGTGCCGACGACCCAGGTGGTGAAGGGGATCAGGGCGATCAGCAGGATGATGAACGGCAGCGAGCGGCCGATGTTCACGATCACGCCGACGACCTTGTTCACCACGGTGTTCTGGAGCAGTCCACCCTTGTCGGTGAGGACCAGCAGTACGCCGAGCGGCAGTCCGACCAGGACGGTGACGACCGCCGACCACAGCACCATGTAGAGGGTGTCGATGGTTCCCTGGGACAGCAGCGGCTGCATTTCGGACCAGGTCACTTGGCCACCTCCTTGGTGAGCGGGGTCCGGGTGAGTGCGGCGGGGGTCTGTGCGGGGATGCCGTCGGCGGCTGCCGTGTCCACGACCTCGGCCTGCAGGCCCTGCTCGCGCAGGAAGCCGATCGGGACGACGTTCTCCTCGAAGCGGCCGGGCAGCTCGATGCGCATCCGGCCGACCTGGTTGCCGCCGACGGTGTCCATCGCGGCACCCAGGATCGAGATGTCGATGTTGTACGTACGCGAGAGCTGGGAGATCACCGGCTGGGTCGCGGCCTCGCCGTGGAAGGTGACGTCGACGACCGTGCGGTCGGGACCGGAGGCCGTACCGCCGACCGGGAACAGCTCGTGGGCCAGTTCGGAACCGGGGGTGGCGAGCAGTTCGCCGACGGTGCCGGACTCGACGATGCGGCCCTTCTGCATGAGGGCGGCCGAGTCGCAGATCGTCTTGACGACGTCCATCTCGTGCGTGATGAGCAGGACGGTCAGACCGAGCTGCCGGTTGAGGTCGCGCAGCAGTTGGAGGATGGAGCGGGTGGTCTCCGGGTCGAGGGCGGACGTCGCCTCGTCGGAGAGCAGCACCTTGGGGTCTCCGGCCAGCGCCCGGGCGATGCCGACGCGCTGCTTCTGGCCGCCGGAGAGCTGGCCGGGGTAGGCCTTCGCCTTGTCGGCCAGGCCGACCAGGTCGAGAAGTCCGAGGGCCTTGCGGGTGCGGTCGCGACCTGAGACGCCGAGGATCTCCAGCGGGAGCTCGATGTTGTCCTGGACGTTGCGCGAGGCCAGCAGGTTGAAGTGCTGGAAGACCATGCCGATACGGCTGCGCGCCTCGCGGAGCTCCTTGCCGGCCCGGCGGCCCCGGCCCGCGAGGGCGGTGAGGTCCTGGCCGGCCACGGTCACGGTGCCCGAGGTGGGGCGTTCCAGCAGGTTGATGCAGCGGATCAGGGAGGACTTGCCGGCGCCGCTCTGTCCGATGACGCCGTACACCTCGCCCTCGCGGACATGCAGGTCGACGCCGTCCAGGGCGGTGACCTCGCGGCCGCGCGACTGATAGACCTTCGTGAGGCCCGTAGTGGTGATCACAGGGGTTTCCGTCACTGTCGAGTGCACGGCGCGCTGTCCGCCGGGCACGGGGCATTCGTCTGAAGAGACTGTTCGGACTCGGGTGTTCGGCCGGTGGGTCTCGGCACGGCTGCGGCGGCGGTCGGCCGGGGCAGGGACGTGCTGGAGCGGCTCGTTCCGCTGGGTGCGGACGGCGTGGGCTCGGTCTCGCTTCGGGGCGCGAGGCTCAGGCGGGGGCCCTCAGAAGGCGCGCATTCGACACATACAACGAGCACCGGGCGTCGTGATCGCCTCGGTCGCAAGGGTGCGGCTGCTCGTCGTGGTCATGCGCCAAGTAAAACAGACGTAATGTTCCGGCCTGCCCGCCTGTCCGTATAGCGGACAGCCATGGACTGTCGTGCCGCCCGGTTCAGTCCGCGGTGGAGATTTCCACTCCCGCGGCTGTGACCTGCACCGATATGGCGGAGAGATCAGTGACGACCGCGTCGGCGACCAGCTCCGCGCGTTCGTGCGTTGTGGCCAAGGCCACGGTCGTCATCCCGGCCGCCCGTCCGGCCCGCAGCCCGGCGGGTGCGTCCTCGAAGACCACGCAGCGGGCCGGGTCGACGCCGAGGCGACGGGCCGCGAGGAGGTACGGCTCGGGGTCCGGCTTGCCACGGGTGATGTCCTCGGCGGCGATCATCACCGGGAAGTCGATGCCTGCCTCACGCAGCCGCGCCTCGCCCAGCGGGCGGGTGGCGGAGGTGACGACGGCCCAGCGGTGCGCGGGCAGCGAACCGAGCAGCTCCTTGGTGCCGGGAAGCACCACGACGCCGCCGGGGACGTCCTCGACCTCCAGCTGTTCGATACGGGCCAGGGCCCCGTCGACCCGGTCCGGGGGCAGCAGCTGGGCGATGATCTCGACGGCCGTACGGCCGTGCAGTTCGATGCCGGAGAAGTCCTCCGCCGTGACGCCGTGCTCCTGAGCCCACCTGGTCCAGCAGCGGTGGACGGACTCGATGGAGGAGAGCAGCGTTCCGTCGTTGTCGAACAGCAGGGCCTCGGCGTGGATCTTCATGTTCGCCGACCCTAGCGCCCGGGTACGGGGGCGCACGCAGGGGGCCGTTCGGTCCGTAATACCCTCGGCTCATGCTTGACGTCCTGACGGTCGCGGTCTCCGTGACCGCGCTCGCCCTCGCCGCCTGGTGCGGTTTCGCCGCCTACCGGGACCAGCCGACCAAGGACTGGCACTTCATCGGAATGGCCGTGGTGTCGCTGCTGGCGCTGGCCCAGCTGGTGGTGGGGATCGTGCAGCTCGCCCGGGGGGAGCGGCCGGACAAGGGCATGACGATCTTCATCTGCTATCTGATCGGGGCGTTCGCCGCCGTGCCCGCGGCAGGTTTCCTGTCGCTGACCGAGCGGACCCGATGGGGTTCGGTGACGGTGGCGGCGGGCGCGGTCGTGCTGGCCGTTCTGCAAGTACGGCTCTACGACATCTGGGGAAGCTGACCGTGACCGAGACCGACACCACACCCGGTTCCGCATCCGGGCAGAAGGCCCGGTTCGAGCTGGGGACCGGCCCTGGCCGCGTACTCGTCTGGTTCTACGGGGTGTTCACCGTCGCCGCCGCCTCCCGCTCGATCGTCCAGATGATCCTGGACTTCGGCAGGGCGCCGCTCGCCTACGTGCTGTCGGCCGTCGCCGCCCTGGTGTACGGCTTCATCACGTACTCACTGGTCCGCGGGGGCGAGAAGGCGCGCAGGACGGCGCTGGTGTGCTGCGCCGCCGAGCTCGCGGGCGTCCTTCTCGTCGGTACGTGGACCCTGGTCGAGCCGTCGGCCTTCGCGGACGCCACCGTCTGGTCGTATCTGGGCCGGGACTACCTGTTCATCCCGGTGATCCTGCCGGTCACCGGGATGATCTGGCTGCGTCGCGCCAAGAACGCGTGACGTCCGCTTCGTTGCCGCTCAGGCGCTGGCGACGTAGGCCCGCGCGGCGGCGTCCTTCTCCAGCAGGATGAGCCGGATACCGTCCTGACCGGTGGTGTTGCCCACGGGTGCGTAACCCGCCCGCCGGTAGAGCCGCAGATTGGTCTCGCTGCGGTGCCCGGTCTGCAGCCGGAAGCGGGTGGCCGACTGCTCGTCCGCGAGCGCGGACTCGGCGGCCCGCAGCAGCCGGGCGCCGAGCCCGTGCCCCTGGAGCCGGGGGTGGACGCAGAGCTTGGCTATCTGCCCGATGCCGTCCGGATCGATGGATCCGCGTACCGCGCCGACGACTTCGTCCCCGAGTCGCGCCACGAACACCAGGTTCGCAGCCAGTTCGTCACGGACCGATTCGAGGGTCTGCACAAGCGGGTCGATCCGGTAGTTCCCGTACAGCTCCGCCTCGCTCTGAAAGCAGAGGTACTGGAGCTTCAAGATCTGTTCGGCGTCCTCTGTCGTCGCCGCCGAGATGATCACACTCATGCCCATGTGTGCATGCCTCCCGCTCACCTGATCCGCCGGTTGCCTAACAGCTCCTATCCCCGCAGTTCAGGGACGACAACCTCCACCGCGAGCATTCTGCGCAGACATCCAAGGCATCGGGAACGGATCGGACCCAAACTGCCTTGTGACATACCCAACTTCCCTGCGATCTCCCGGTATGTGGGGTCGCCCGGGGCGAGCATCGCGGCGAGCAGCCCGGCGCACCGCCCGGGGAGCCGGCCCACCGCGGCGTGCAGCGCCCTGCGTTCGTCGGCGCCGACCGCCAACCGCTCGGGGCAGCGGGCAGGGTCCGCGGTGGTCTCGTCGGCGTACGGACGTTCGCGCCGGGCGGTACGGCGGGCGCGGCGCACCTCCGCCCGTACGGTGGCGCGGACCCAGCGCGCCGGGTCCGTCGGCGGACACTGATCCGCGAGCAGCTCCAGCAGCCGCAGCCAGACAGCCTGTTCGAGATCGGCGGGTTCGACGGCCGCGCCCGCCGCCGCATCGCTCGCCTCGGCCGTCGCCTCGGCGCTGACGAGGGGGTACAGGGCGTGGACCACGGCCGCGGGAGCCTGGGCGGCGTCTGCGAGAAGCGTCATACCCCACCCGACGTGGACCGGCGGACGGCCGGTTGCCGTCCGCGGGACGCATCACCCGACCGGGGCATACCCGGCCGGGTGCTGACGTGGGCGGCGGTGTCAGTTCCCGGTGAAGTCGGCCGCGGCGAGCAGAGCCGTGTCCGGGTTGTCAGAGAAGATGCCGTCAATACCTGTCGCGAAGTACGTCTGGAACGCGCCGAATGCGTCGCCGTACGCGTTGGGGTCCGTACCGCGCCGGAAGTCGGCGGGCAGGAAGGTGTTCTCGTTGCGCATGGTGTACGGGTGCAGGATCAGGCCCTGCGCGTGCGCGTCCTTCACCAGGGTGGTCGGCGTGGCGAGCCGGCCCGACGCGTCCTTGGGGATGATCAGGTCCAGGGTGGGGCCGATGCCCTGCGCGAAGGACGCCAGCCACGTCAGCCCCGAGGGCTTCACGAGATCGTCGACGGTGCGCGGGTCACCGGTCGCCACGAAGTCCCAGGGCTTCGATCCCGCGCCGGTGAGCAGGACGACACGCGGGGTCGCGACGAGCTTCGACAGCCGCTGGATGCTGGTGGGCTCGAAGGACTGGAGGATGAGCGGCGACTGCTTGCGGTGGCGGTCGTAGCGGCGCAGCAGCTTGGCAAGCGGCTCCTCCAGGCCCAGGCCGAGGCCGCGGAAGTAGGTGGGGTGCTTCGTCTCGACGTACAGCCAGACCTGCTTCCCGCGCCTGCGGCCCTCACGGTCGGCCCACTGGAGCACCTCTTCGAAGGTGGGGACCTCCCAGCGGCCGTCGTAGAGCGTGTTCTTCTGACGGTTGCCGGGGATGCGCTCCTTGGCGCGGAGCGTCTTGAGCTCGGCGAGGGTGAAGTCCTCGGTGAACCAGCCGGTGAGCGGGACGCCGTCGACGGTCTTCGTCGTCCTGCGGCTCGCGAACTCGGGGTGGGCGGAGACATCGGTGGTGGCGGTTATGTCGTTCTCGTGACGGCAGACAAGGTGGCCGTCCTTGGTGGGCACCAGGTCCTGCTCGATGATGTGCGCACCCATGTCGAGTGCCAGCTGGTACGAGCCGAGGGTGTGCTCGGGGCGGTAGCCGCTGGTGCCGCGGTGCCCGATGACGGTCGGCACCGGCAGGTCCAGCCGGTGGCCGTGGCCGCCGGACCGTCCGTCGACGGACCCGGCCGTGTTCTCGGCGGCGTTCGCCGTGCCCGGCAGTCCGAGGGCGGCCGCGCCCAGGACGGCCGCTCCCGCTCCCAGGACGGTCCGCCGACCGGGGTTCGCCTGCGCACGCTCTGTCATGAGTACTCCCTCGCATGTGATGTGTGGCACCGTCGAGCGAGGCCCGATCGTAGGGAACTGCGCCATCCGTGCGGCAGCCCGTGGACGAACATGGCGGAAACACAGGTCAACACTGCGTATCCACTCGATGAACCCGATGTGCGATCAGCGAGTACCCGCGAGTATCGTCCTCACCTGCATATACCGTCACGATCCCGCGCCTCGGCCGGCCCTGGCCACTACACCGGAGGAACCGTTGTCCCGACACGCACTCATCAAGGCAGTGCTCGGACCGCTCTTGCGCCTGATGTTCCGCCCCCAGGTGGAAGGCGTGGCGAACATCCCCGGAGACGGTCCGGTGATCCTCGCGGGCAACCATCTGACGTTCATCGACTCGATGATCATGCCGATCTGCTGCGACCGGCCGGTGTTCTACATCGGCAAGGACGAGTACGTGACGGGCAAGGGGCTCAAGGGCCGCATGATGGCCTGGTTCTTCACCGGCTGCGGCATGATCCCGGTGGACCGGGACGGCGGACGTGGCGGTGTCGCGGCGCTGATGACGGGCCGTCGGGTGCTGGAGCAGGGCAAGGCGTTCGCCATCTACCCGGAGGGCACCCGCTCCCCCGACGGGCGGCTCTACCGGGGCCGTACGGGCATCGCACGGCTGACGCTGATGACGGGCGCGCCGGTGGTGCCGTTCGCGATGATCGGCACGGACAAGCTGCAGCCAGGTGGTGCGGGACTCCCCAGGCCCGGCAAGGTGACGGTCCGGTTCGGTGAGCCGATGGAGTTCTCCCGCTACGAGGGCATGGACCGCGACCGCTACGTGCTGCGGGCGGTGACGGACTCCGTGATGGCCGAGGTGATGCGGCTCTCCGGCCAGGAGTACGTGGACATGTATGCGACGAAGGCCAAGGCCGCCTGATCGGGCGGATCCGCAGAAAGTCCGAAAGGGCCCGTACCCCGCTTGGCGGTACGGGCCCTTTCGTATCTCACAACCACTCGTACGGCCGAAGGAGCGACAGCTCGCGGCTCTACGGATGCTCGATCTCCGCCTCCAGCGCCTGGCCGCGCAGCAGGAACCAGGCGGCGGCCGCCGTCGCGATCAGGACCACCGCGCCGATGCCCGCGGCGATGTGCAACCCGTCGACGAACGAGTCCTGTGCCGCCGAGACCAGTGCGTGCGCCTGCTCCGCCGGGAGGCCGTGGGCCATTTCGACGGCGCCGCCCAGGGATTCGTGGGCCGCCGCTGCGGCATCGGCCGGGACGCCGTGCGGGGTGACGAAGTCCTGGTAGACGCCGGTGACGATGGAGCCGAGCAGGGCGATGCCGAGGGCGGCGCCGAGTTCGTACGCCGTCTCGGAGACCGCGGACGCGGAGCCCGCGTGCTCCTTCGGGACACTGGAGAGGATCACGTCGGAGGTCACGGTGAAGGCGAAGCCCGCGCCGATGCCGACGACCAGCAGCAGAAGGCCGATCAGTGGATAGCCGGTCTCCTTGTGGACGAAGGTGACGGCGGCGAGCGCGACGCCGACTGCCGCGAGTCCGGCGGACACCACGAACCGGACCGTGAACCGGCGGGCGGTCCGACCGGCGATCAGACCGCAGGTCACCGCGCCGACGGCGGCCGGCAACTCGGCGAGTCCGGCCTCCAGCGGGCCGCGCCCCTGGACCAGTTGCAGGAACTGGGAGAGGAAGAAGACCAGCCCGGACAGGCCGAGGATGGTCAGCAGATCGGCGAGGACCGCGCCCGAGAAACCCCGGTGGTGGAACAGCCGCATGTCCAGCAGCGGATCCGGCAGCTTGAGCTGCCTGCGTACGAACCACCAGAGCGCGGCCGCACCGCCGATGCCGGCGACGGCGACCTCCCAGCTCGCCCCGTGCGCGGCCATCTCCTTGATGGCGTACACGACACCGATCATGCCGACCAGGGAGAGCGCGACACTCATCAGGTCCCAGGGGCCCGGCGCCGGGTTCTTCGACTCGGGGATCATCCGGACGCCGACGACCACGAGAACGGCCATGACCGGCAGGTTGATCAGGAAGACGGACCCCCACCAGAAGTGCTCCAGCAGGAACCCGCCGACGACCGGGCCGACGGCCGCGCCCGCGGAGGCCATGGCACCCCAGATGCCGATGGCCAGTGAGCGCTCGCGCGGGTCGTTGAAGAGATTGCGGATCAGGGCGAGGGTGGACGGCATCAAGGTGGCGCCCGCGACGCCGAGCAGCGCCCGCGCAAGGATCATCATCTCGGGGCTGTTCGCGTACGCGTTGAGCACGGAGACCGCGCCGAACGCGGTGGCGCCGGTCAGCAGCAGCTTCTTGCGGCCGATGCGGTCACCGAGGCTGCCCATGGAGACCAGGAGCCCGGCGATGACGAACGAATAGACGTCGCCGATCCAGAGCAGCTGGGTGCCGGTCGGCTCGAGGTCCTCGGTGAGGAACGGCGTCGCAAGGCCCAGGACCGTGGCGTCGATGGCCACCAGCAGCACCGCGAGGACGAGCACGGCCAGCGCGATCCACCGTCCGGGGCGGCGCAGCTCGTCCGAGGACTCCGCGTGCTGTTCGATGCTGGTCATTGCTCCACGCTCCGGCGTGCTCCGCCGAGCAACAACTCGACGATCATGTACTGGAAGTCCTGTCCGGCGACCCGGCCTGCCTGGACGGCCCAGGCGCCGGTGGAGACGAGCCCGTACAGGGCCTCGGTCAGCCAGGCGGGGGTCAGGTCGATCCGGAACTCACCGCGCTCCTGGCCGCGCCGGAAGAAGGCGGAGACCCGCGCGTCCAGCCGGTTCCAGCCCTCATTCACCTCGTCGCCCTCGAAGAGCTGGTTCTCGGTGACGAGGAAGGACAGCAGTCCGGCGCTCGGTTCGACAGCCGCGATCAGCCGGCGCAGCGCCTGCTCCGCGGGTCCTTCGTCGAGCGCGGCGGCGTCGAGGGCCGCTTCGAACTCCTGGATCCCCAGGTTCTCCAACGCTCTGACCAAGGCGTCCCGTCCGGCGAAGTGCCGGTGCAGGGTGGCGCGTCCGATACCCGCAGCCTTGGCGACCTCATCCATGGTGGCGGTCGATTTACGGGTCAGCAGAGCGGCGGCGCTGCGCAGCACCTGCTCACGGTCGACAGTCATGAGACAACTATAAACCAAATGAGACATCATCGTCTCATTCCTGGTCCGGGTTCTCCGGTGTGAAGCGCTGGTTGCCAGCACCTATCGGGCGCCGGGGCGGCTTCCCGTCACCGGAAAGGGCGAGATGCGGGTCAGCCGAGGCATCACGGTCGCGGCGGGCCTCAGCTCGATGCGTCGGCCGAGGTGTGCCAGGTCGATGGTCGTCATGCGAGCGACCCTAGGCTCCCGCAGGACCGACTCCGGCACGTCGTGACCGGGCGGGTCCGCGATTCACCGGTTCGCGCACCGTCGCGCGTCCGCGCGCCGACTGCTTCACGGCCCGGGCCGCAGGCATCCACCGGACGGGTGGGCGGACTCGGGCTGATCGTCGGCCGGCAGTGGCTCGAAGAAGGTGAAGAACTTCTCGTTCCGCGGCTGCATCCGTCGGCCCAGCAGAGATCCTCCTGGGCCGACGGTGCCGTACAAGGCGCGGCGCTTCTCGAGGAGGTCGTCCGTCCACAGCGGACGAGGAAGGGGGGAAAGGGGAGTACCCACTCCTTTCCACTCTCAACGTATAGCGCATGGGGGGCCTTGCGGCAAGACCCGGGTCATGCCGCAGAATCGGCGGCCGAAGCCAGAACCGACGGAATCGGGAGAGTCACGAAGTGCGTGTGTTGTTGTCTACGTATGGGTCGCGCGGGGACGTCGAACCACTGGTGGGACTCGCGGTGCAGTTGCGGGCACTCGGCGCGGAGGTGCGGGTGTGCGCGCCGCCGGACGAGGACTTCGCGCAGCGGCTGGCCGAAGTCGGCGTGCCGATGGTGCCCGTCGGCCAGTCGGCGCGCGCGCTGACGACTGCGTCGCCGCCGCCGTCGTCGGCGAATCTGCCCCGGCGCGCCGCCGAGTTGATCGCCAGTCAGTTCGCCGCGGTCACCGCGGCGGCCGAGGGATGTGATGTGCTGGTGGCGACCGGCGCGATGCCGGCCGCGGCCGGCGCGCGGTCGGTGGCCGAGAAACTGGGCATCCGATCCGTGCCCGTGACCTTCCAGCAGCTCACCCTGCCGTCGCCGCACCACCCGCCGCTGGCCTATCCGGGCCGGCCGTTCCCGCCGGACGTGACCGACAACCGGGTGCTGTGGGACCTGGACGTCCAGAACATCAATGCGCTGTTCGGTGAGGCGCTCAACGTCAACCGGGCGTCGATCGGCCTGCCCCCGGTGGGCAACGTCCGCGACTACGTCATCGGCGACCAGCCGTGGCTGGCGACGGACCCGGCCCTGGACCCGTGGCAGGAGACGCCGGACCTCGACGTGGTGCAGACCGGCGCGTGGATCCTGCCGGACGAACGCCCTCTCCCGGACGACCTGGAAGCGTTCCTGGAGGCCGGCGAACCACCGGTGTACGTGGGCTTCGGCAGCATGCCCATGCGCGCCTCGAAGGACATCGCGCAGGTTGCCGTCGAGGCCGTCCGGGCGCAGGGCCGTCGCGTACTCGCCTCCCGCGGCTGGGCCGACCTGGGCCTGATCGACGACCAGGACGACTGCTTCGTCGTCGGCGAGGTCAACCATCAGGCACTGTTCGGCCGGGTGGCCGCCGTCGTGCACCACGGCGGCGCGGGCACGACGACGACGGCCGCCCGGGCCGGCGCGCCTCAGGTGGTGGTACCCCAGCTGGCGGACCAGCCGTACTGGGCCCGCCGGGTGGCCGACCTGGGCATCGGCGCGGCACACGACGGTCCTGCCCCGACCACCGAGTCCCTGTCCGCCGCGCTCAGGACGGCCCTGACACCTGAGACCCACGCCCGAGCGAGGGCCGTGGCCGGCGCGATCCGCACCGACGGGGCGACGGTGGCCGCGAAGCTGCTGCTCGACGCGATCAGCCGAGAGAGGCCGCCGATGCCCGCGTGAACCACGCGGGATCACCGGGCCAGGACCCGGAACACAAGAACCTGCAGACCCTGACGCCCTCGACCGACAACGGCCACGGGGCCACGCCGGGCGGAGCGTTGCTCGTCATGTCCACCGGATTCGTCAGGCCGGTCCAGACGCCTTGCCGTACGCACATGGTCGCGAGCGACCTCAGATCGGAGCCGATTACGTGAACCCGCTGACCACCAGCGTGTTTGACCTTCCCGACCACCTTTCCCCCAAGGCCGACCCGACGCTGATCGCCGGTGACGAGCAGCACTTCGCGGCCCTCGCGGAGAGCCTTGAGCAGGCGATCACCGAACTGTCCGATCGCCTCGCCGCCGAGCGCAGGGCGCCCGGCGGCGTGGGCCGGCAGGCGATGGACCGGGACGCGGAGATCCACCGGCTGACCACTCGCCTGCGCGCACTGCGTCGCTTCGGCCTGGACCTGTGTCTCGGACACATGGTCGGCGCGGACAACCCCGAGCCGGTGTACGTCGGACGGCTCGGCCTTACGGACAGCGCGGGCCGCCGGCTGCTGCTCGACTGGCGCTCCCCCGCGGCCGAGCCGTTCTTCGGAGCCACCCACGCCAACCCGATGGGTCTGGCAAGCCGCCGCAGGTATCGCTGGACCCGCGGCCGGATCAGCGACTACTGGGACGAGGTCTTCACCTCGGACGGGTTCGCCGGGCACGCCGCGCTCGACGACCAGTCCGCCTTCATCGCGAGCCTGGGCAGCAACAGGTCGGCACGGATGCGAGACGTGCTCGGCACCATCCAGGCCGACCAGGACGCCATCATCCGTGCGGGATCCCGCGGCGCTCTCGTCGTCGACGGCGGCCCGGGTACGGGGAAGACCGTCGTCGCTCTGCACCGCTCCGCCTACCTCCTCTACTCCGACCCTCGCCTCGGTCACCGTCGGGGCGGTGTGCTGTTCGTCGGTCCGCACCGCCCCTATCTGGCCTACGTCTCCGACGTCCTCCCCAGCCTCGGCGAGGAGGGCGTGCAGACCTGCACCCTGCGGGACCTCGTCGCCGAGGGAGCCGCAGCAGCGGTCGAGGCAGACCCGGACGTGGCCACCCTGAAGTCGTCCGCGAACCTGGTGAAGGCGATCGAGACGACCGTCAGGTTCTACGAGGAGCCGCCCACCAAGGGGATGACGGTCACGACCCACTGGTCCGACATCTGGCTGAGCGCCGACGACTGGGCCGTGGCGTTCGAAGCGGCAGAACCCGGTACTCCGCACAACGAGGCGCGCGACCAGGTCTGGGAGGAGCTGCTCACGATCCTGGTGGACAAGCACGACGGCGACGTCTCGGCCGACCTGCTCCGCAAGTCGCTGCGGCAGAACAGGGAACTGCTCACGACCTTCGACCGCGCGTGGCCGCTGCTCGAAGCGGCTGACCTCGTCGGAGACCTGTGGTCGGTACCCGCCTATCTGCGGATGTGCGCCCCCTGGCTCAGCACCGATGACGTTCAGAAGCTGCAGCGCGGGGACGCCCAGGCCTGGACGGTGTCCGACCTGCCGCTCCTGGACGCGGCACGGCAGCGGCTCGGCGACCCGGAGGCGGCGCGGCGCGAGCGTCGGCACAAGGCCATCCTCACCGCCCAGCGCGAGCGCATGACCCAGGTCGTCGACAGCCTGATCGAGGCCGTGTCCAACTCCGGCGCCGACGGTGACGAGGGCGAAGGCCTGGTGACGATGCTGCGCGGCGAAGACGCCCAGGTCAGCCTGGTCGACGAGT
This sequence comes from Streptomyces sp. NPDC051664, assembly GCF_044453545.1. NCBI lineage: Bacteria > Bacillati > Actinomycetota > Actinomycetes > Kitasatosporales > Streptomycetaceae > Streptomyces > Streptomyces sp. NPDC051664. The sequence continues at coordinate 158,460 of NZ_JBITCU010000010.1, forward strand.
CCGAACTGACCACCGTCGAACCGGACCTGCTCGCCGGCCCGTTCGCGCACATCGTGGTGGACGAGGCTCAGGAACTGACCGACGCGGAGTGGCAGATGCTGCTGGTCCGGTGCCCGTCCCGGAGCTTCACCATCGTCGGGGACCGTGCCCAGGCCAGGCACGGGTTCACGGAGTCGTGGCAGGAACGGCTCGAGCGGATCGGGCTCGACCGGATCAACCTGGCCTCCCTGAACATCAACTACCGGACGCCGGAAGAAGTCATGGCGGAAGCCGAGCCGGTCATCCGGGCCGTGCTCCCGGACGCCAACGTGCCGGCCTCCATCCGCAGCAGCGGCGTCCCCGTCGTACACGGATCCGTTTCGGATCTGAGCTCGAGCCTCGAGACCTGGATCGCCTCACATGCCGACGGGATCGCGTGCGTCATCGGCGATCCCGCGTTCCGGACGACATCATCCCGTGTCCGGTCGCTGACTCCGGAGCTGTCGAAGGGGCTCGAGTTCGATCTGGTCGTCCTCATCGACCCGGAGAGGTTCGGCAAGGGCATCGAAGGAGCGGTCGACCGCTATGTCGCGATGACTCGGGCGACCCAGCAACTCGTCATCCTCACGAGCTCCTGACGTCGGCCGGGCGGGGCGACCAGCGCCTGAAGTTCGGGGTCGCTTCCGGACTGCGGGCCGAGGACCGGCTCGGGGGCGTCGGCACTCGCCGGCTGCGTCTCCAGGGGTTCCTCGCACCGGGACCGGCGCGAGCGCAGTATGTCCAGGCAGACCCGGCCGACGACCGTGGTCAGCCGGCCGCTCAGGTTCTCGATCTGCCGGTCGTCGGAGCGGCTGAGCCGGATCCAGGCTTTGGACGGCGTCGTCCGCCTCGGTCTGCGAGCCGAGCATCCGGTAGGCCACGGCCTTCAGACGGGTCCGGTTCTCCTCGAAACGTTCCGCCAGAAACTCGTTCTCGTCCACACGCCCATTCCTCCGTCGTGTTCCGTCACTGCACTGACGGAGCGAACGAGAACGATGTGACACGCCGATGTCACACGGAATCCGGTGGTCAACGAACCGGGGCGCGCTTCGCCGGTCAGCTCCAGGGCAGCCCGGCGCGGTGGCGCCAGTACGCCTCGGGCTCCTCCACCAGCGCGTCCAGCCGGTCCCGCCGCTGCTCGTCGAGGTCGAGGACGGGGGCGTGGAGATTGCTGACGAGCTGGGTGACTGTCGCCGCGCCGGAGAGGACGACGCCGGCCCACGGCTGGTGCAGGATCAGCGCGAGCGCGACCGCGTCGCTGCCGAGGCCCGCCTCGGCAGCGATCTCCCGGACGACGGCCGGAGCGTCCGTTCCGGCGAGCCGGCCGTTGGCCATCGCTTCCTTGACGATCACGGTCAGCCCGGCGTCGTGCGCCTCGGCGAGCGCATGTCCGGCCGACGTCTCCAGGGCGTTGTAGGTGGCCTGGACCGTACGGAAGAGGGGCTCGCCGTCGACCGTGACGGCGAGGGCGGCGCGGATGGCGTCCGCCTGGCCGGGGCCGCTGGTGGACAGGCCGACTGTGACCCCGTCGGCGGCGAGGGCGGCGAGCCGCTCGTGCAGTTCCTTGTCGGTGAGGGCCGGACTGTCGGCTGTCACGGAGTGGATCTGGTAGAGGTCGAGCCGGTCGCCCAACAGCGCCGCGGTCTCGGCACGCTGGCGTTCGAAGGTGGCGAGGCTGTGGTCCTTGACCTCGTTCGCCTCGGCATCGACGCTCCAGTCGGCGGTGTAGGTGTAGCCCCATTTGCTGCCGATGACGACGTCGCGCACATCCGGGCGGGTGGTCAGCCAGTCGCCGAGGAACTCCTCGGCGCGGCCGTAGGAGCGGGCGACGTCGAAGTAGCGGACCCCCTGCGCATAGGCGGCGTCGAGAAGCTCATGGGTGTGCTCGCGCAGCGCCTCGACGCTGCGGGTCCCGGGAAGGTCCCGGTCGCGGTGGAGATTGATGTAGGCGGGCCTGCCGACCGCGGCCAGGCCGAGCCCGATATGGGCGGTCGGGGTCGTCGCTGAGGCCAGGCGGGCGAAGGGCATCGCGGGCTCCTCGTGGGTCGGGTCCGTAACTCCGTCCCGACCAACGTAGCCCGCGATGCCGTTCCCGTGACCTACTGACGGGCGGTGGCCCACGCGTGCTGTGCCGCCAGGTCGTTCTTGACCTCGGCGAGCTGTACGGCGACGGCCGACGGGGCCGTACCGCCGCGTCCGTCACGGGCGGCGAGCGCCCCCGTCACATTGAGGACCGTGCGGACCTCGGGGGTGAGGTGCTCGGAGATCTTCGCGAACTGCTCGTCGGTGAGCTCGTCGAGCTCGATGCCGTGCTGCTCGCACTCCTTGACGCACTCGCCCGCGACCTCGTGCGCTACGCGGAACGGGACGCCCTGCTTGACCAGCCACTCGGCGATGTCGGTGGCGAGCGAGAAGCCGGCCGGGGCGAGCTCCTCCATCCGCTCGCGGTTGACGGTGAGCGTGGCCATCATGCCGGTGAAGGCGGGCAGCAGGACCTCGAGCTGGTCGCAGGAGTCGAAGACCGGCTCCTTGTCCTCCTGGAGGTCGCGGTTGTACGCGAGCGGGAGGGCCTTCAGCGTGGCCATCAGGCCCGTCAGATTGCCGATCAGGCGCCCGGACTTGCCACGGGCCAGCTCGGCGATGTCCGGGTTCTTCTTCTGCGGCATGATCGAGGAGCCGGTGGAGAAGGCGTCGTGCAGGGTGACGAAGGAGAACTCCTTCGTGTTCCAGATGATGACCTCCTCCGCGATCCGGGAGAGGTTGACGCCGATCATCGCGGTGATGAACACGAACTCGGCGACGAAGTCGCGGGAGGCCGTGCCGTCGATGGAGTTGGCGACGGAACCCCCCTCGAAGCCGAGATCCGCGGCGACCGCCTCCGGGTCGAGGCCGAGCGAGGAGCCGGCCAGCGCGCCGGAGCCGTACGGGGACACGGCCGTCCGCTCGTCCCACTGCCGCAGCCGCTCGGCGTCCCGGGACAGGGACTGCACGTGGGCCAGGACATGGTGGGCGAAGAGGACGGGCTGGGCGTGCTGGAGGTGCGTACGGCCCGGCATGGCAACGTCCGGGTGGGCCTCGGCGAGGCCGACCAGCGCGTCCTGGAGCTCGGCGATCAGACCGCCGATGACCCGGGCGTGGTCACGCAGGTACATCCTGAAGAGCGTGGCGACCTGGTCGTTGCGGGACCGGCCGGCGCGCAGCTTGCCGCCGAGGTCCGGGCCGAGACGCTCCAGCAGTCCACGCTCCAGCGCGGTGTGGACGTCCTCGTCGGCGATGGTGCCGGTGAACGACCCGTCGGCGACATCGGCTTCGAGCTGGTCGAGACCGGCGATCATTCGGGTCAGCTCGTCCTCGGTGAGCAGGCCCGCCTTGCTGAGGACGCGAGCGTGGGCGCGGGAGCCGGCGATGTCGTACGGCGCGAGCCGCCAGTCGAAGTGGACGGAGGCGGACAGCTTCGCCAGCGCCTCGGCCGGGCCGTCGGCGAAGCGGGCGCCCCAGAGGCGTACGTCGCTGTTGCCGTTGCCATTGCTCACTGCGTGCTCCTCAAGAGACAAGAGGGTGGATGTGCGACCGCCTCCCCGCCGCGGAGGAACGGGGAGGCGGTGACGTAAACGGGGTGGCGTCAGGCCAGGTCACGCTTGGCGGCGATCTTCGACGAAAGGCCGAAGATCTCGATGAAACCCTGCGCCTTGGACTGGTCGAACGTGTCGCCCGAGTCGTAGGTGGCGAGGTTGAAGTCGTACAGCGACTCGCTGGACTTCCGGCCGGTGACGACGGCGCGGCCGGCCTGCAGCGTCATCCGGATGTCACCGGTGACGTGCTGGTTGGCCTCGTTGATGAAGCCGTCCAGGGCGCGCTTGAGCGGGGAGAACCACAGGCCGTCGTAGACCATCTCGCCCCAGCGCTGCTCGACCTGCCGCTTGTAGCGGGCCAGCTCGCGCTCGACGGTGACGTTCTCCAGCTCCTGGTGGGCGGTGATCAGTGCGATCGCGCCGGGGGCCTCGTACACCTCGCGGGACTTGATGCCGACGAGCCGGTCCTCGACCATGTCGATCCGGCCGATGCCCTGGGCGCCGGCCCGCTCGTTGAGCTGCTGGATCGCCTGGAGGACAGAGACGGGCTTGCCGTCGATGGCGACCGGGACGCCCTCCTTGAAGGAGATGACGACCTCGTCGGCCTCGCGCGGGGTGGCCGGGTTCTCGGTGTACTCGTAGATGTCCTCGATCGGGGCGTTCCAGATGTCCTCCAGGAAGCCCGTCTCGACGGCCCGCCCGAAGACGTTCTGGTCGATCGAGTACGGGGACTTCTTGGTGGTCGCGATCGGGAGGTTCTTCTCCTCGCAGAAGGCGATCGCCTTGTCCCGGGTCATCGCGTAGTCACGGACCGGGGCGATGCACTTCAGGTCGGGGCCGAGCGCGGAGATGCCGGCCTCGAAGCGGACCTGGTCGTTGCCCTTGCCGGTGCAGCCGTGGGCGACGATGCCTGCGTTGTGCTTGTTGGCGGCGGCGACGAGGTGCTTGACGATGGTCGGCCGGGAGAGGGCCGACACCAGCGGGTAGCGGTCCATGTAGAGGGCGTTGGCCTTGATCGCCGGGAGACAGTACTCCTCGGCGAACTCGTCCTTGGCGTCCGCGACCTCGGCCTCGACGGCACCACAGGCGAGCGCGCGCTTGCGAATGACGTCCAGGTCCTCGCCGCCCTGGCCGACATCCACGGCAACGGCGATGACCTCGGCGCCCGTCTCCTCGGCGATCCAGCCGATGGCGACGGAGGTGTCCAGGCCGCCCGAGTAGGCGAGTACGACGCGCTCGGTCACGGGTTTCTCCTTACGGTGCAATCACTGTTGGGTATAACTATGCAGTCCTCCGTATGTTTTGTCAAAGCTACTGATGAACGGCTCACCCGAACGTTCGAACCCGGACCGTAAATGCCGGGCCCGGACACCGTGCGGCCCTCCACGATCGACCTCCGCATACCTGGTGGGGGCACGTGATGAGCAGCGACTACGAGGCCGCTGAACGGCTGACCCGGGGCATACCGCTCCGGCAGGCACTGGACACCTCGTCGGCAGAGGCCTGGACGGCCCTCGATCTCGGGGTACGGATCCTGACATACGAGGCGCCTGGTCTGCTCCCGTCGTGCGACTGGGCCGACCGTCGGAGACTGCGCTGGAACTGGGACGCCCCACCGACCTCGGTGAATTGGTCCAGGACACCTCCGGACGAGCCGTCACTCGCCGTCGCGCTGTGCCATCCGGACGGCCGGATCCGGGAGGCGGCACTCGAGTGGGGCGCCCGGTCGCCGGCTCTGCGTCCGCTCGGCTCAGGACCTTCATCGAAGAGCAGCACATCTTCTTCACCGCGACCGCCCCACTGGGCGGTGACGGCACGGTCAACCTCTCCCCCAAGGGTGTCGGCGGCTCCTTCGCGGTCCTCGACGAGCGGACCGTGGCCTATCTGGACTTCGCCGGGAGGAATGCGGAGACCGTGGCCCATCTCCGGGAGAACGGTCGCATCACTCTGATGTGGTGTGCCTTCCAGGGTCCGCCGAACATCGTGCGGGTGCACGGCCGCGGTGAGCCGGTCTTCCGTGACGATCCGCGGTTCCCGGGGCTGCTCGGCCGTTTTCCCGTCGACCCCGCCCCGCACGGGCTGCGCGCGATCATCGTGGTGACGGCCGAGCTGATCCGGGACACCTGCGGGTTCGCGGTGCCGGACATGTCCTACGAGGAGGACCGGCCGCTGCACGCGCAGCGCTTCGCGCGACACCTCGCTCAGCGAGTACTTCGGCAAGAAGGATCACATCGCGACGAGCATCGACGGGCTGCCGGGACTGCCGCTCCCGCTGCCCGTGATGCCCACCGCGAACTGAGCCGCTGGGCCGTACGGAGTACGTTCGGCGGTGGGCCGTCGCCGTCGGGTCTACCGTCCGGTCCATGCGCACATCTCTGGTGACCGGGTCGGTTCTGCTCGCCCTTGTGGGTTCGTCGGCGGCCCGCCCCGCCGAGACACCCCCGCTACCGGAGCAGTTGGCCGACACGGGCGGCGGCTCGCAGCTGATCACGGCCGAGGCACCCGGCACGGGATCCACCACAGGCACCGTCAGCTGGTGGAACCTGCAATCGGGGAAGTGGGTACGGGCCGGGTCCGCGCCGGCCCGGTTCGGGGCGAAGGGGCTGACCGAGGGGGACGAGCGGGTCCAGGGCACGAACACCACCCCCACCGGTCTGTACGACCTGCCGTACGCCTTCGGCGTCGAAGCGGTCCCGGCCGGGACCCGCTATCCGTACCGCAGGGCCGGCGACCGGTCGTGGTGGTGCCAGGACAACGCGGCGCGTGCCTACAACCGCTGGGTGGAGCCGCTGCCCGCGGACTGCGGGGCAGGCGAGTCCGAGCATCTGGTCGCGTACCCGAAGCAGTACGCCCGTGCACTGGTCATCGGGTTCAACTACGACCGGCCGGTGCGCGGGCGGGGTGCGGGGATTTTCCTGCACGTGAACGGGAGCGGTGCGACCGCCGGCTGTGTCTCGGTACCGGCGCCCGCGATGGACCGGATCCTGGCCTGGGCGGACCCGGCCCGTCGCCCGCACATCGCGATCGGGACCCACTCGGGCACGACCGCGATCATCCGCTACTGATCCGTCTCTCCGGGCCGCTCAGCGACCGTTCTGCGCCAGCCGCAGCAGGTGGTCGGCGAGCCCCTGACCGCCCGCCGGGTCTCGGCTGATCAGCATCAGCGTGTCGTCGCCCGCGATGGTGCCGAGGACGTCGTGCAGCTCCGCCTGGTCGATGGCCGAGGCCAGGAACTGGGCCGCGCCCGGGGGCGTGCGCAGCACAACGAGGTTGGCCGAGGCCTCCGCCGAAATGAGCAGTTCGGAGGAGAGGCGCCGCATCCGCTCCTCCTTGGCGGACTCGCCGAGCGGTGCCTGCGGAGTGCGGAAACCGCCCTCGCTCGGCACGGCGTAGATCAGCTCGCCGCCGGTGTTGCGGATCTTCACCGCGCCCAGTTCATCCAGATCGCGGGAGAGCGTCGCCTGGGTGACGCTCAGTCCGTCGTCGGCCAGGAGCTTCGCCAGCTGGCTCTGCGAACGCACCGGCAGCCGGTTCAGGATGTCCACGATCCGGCGGTGGCGTGCCGTGCGGGTCTGCGGTACGGACGGCCCGCCGAACTCGGATTCCTGCGCCTCGGTCATCGTCGTCGCCTCATTCTCCGGAGCGCTTCTCTCCGGATCGTCCGTCCCCGTGTGCCGCGTCGAGAGCGCCGGACAGTGCCGCCAGGAACGCATCCACCTCTGCGTCACCGATGATCAGCGGCGGCATGAGCCGTACGACATCGGGGGCGGGCACGTTCACCAGGAGTCCGGCTCCCTGAGCCGCCTGTTGCACCTGCGGCGCAAGGGGCTCGGTGAGCACGATACCCAGCAACAGACCGGAGCCACGGACGTGGGAGACCAATGGATGCCCCAGGGCTTCGACACCGTCCCGGATCCTCTCGCCGAGCCGCTTCACCCGGTCCAGGGCGCCGTCGGCGGCGAGCGTGTCCAGAACCGCGAGACCGGCGGCGCAGGCGATCGGGTTGCCGCCGAACGTCGTGCCGTGCTGGCCGGGCTTCAGCAGGTCGGCCGTCGCGCCGAAGGCGACGGTGGCGCCGATCGGCAGCCCGCCGCCGAGCCCCTTGGCGAGGGTGACGATGTCGGGCTCGACGCCCTGGTGGGCCTGGTACTCGAACCACTGGCCGCACCGGCCGACACCGGTCTGCACCTCGTCGAGGACGAGCAGGGTGCCGGTGGCCCGGGTGATCTCCCGGGCGGCCTCCAGATAGCCCTTGGGCGGGACGACCACACCGTTCTCACCCTGGATGGGCTCGATGATCACCAGCGCGGTGTCGGTGGTCACCGCAGCCCGGAGAGCGTCGGCGTCGCCGTACGGCACATGTGTGACGTCACCGGGCAGCGGAAGGAAGGGCTCCCGCTTCTTCGGCTGGCCGGTGAGGGCGAGCGCGCCCATGGTCCGGCCGTGGAAGCCGCCGTCGGTGGCGACCATATGGGTCCGCCCGGTGAGCCGGCCGATCTTGAAGGCGGCCTCGTTGGCCTCGGCGCCCGAGTTGGAGAAGCAGACGCGGCCGGTCCGGCCGAAGAGCTGGAGGAGCCGTTCGGCGAGCGCGACGGGCGGTTCGGCGATGAAAAGGTTGGAGACATGGCCCAGAGAGGCGATCTGGGTCGAGACGGCCTCGACGACGGCGGGGTGGGCGTGGCCCAGCGCGTTCACCGCGATGCCGCCGACGAAGTCGAGGTACTCGGTGCCGTCGGCGTCCCACACACGGGCGCCTTCGCCGCGGACCAGGGAGAGCTGCGGGGTGCCGTAGTTGTCCATGAGCGAGCCCTGCCAGCGCTGCGAAAGCTCGGCATTGGTCATGCTTCCCCCTGTGCGTCGGCTGCGTCGGGCACGACCATCGTGCCGATGCCTTCGTCGGTGAAGATTTCCAGCAGGATCGAGTGCTGGACCCGGCCGTCGATGACACGGGCGGTCTCGACGCCGTTGCGTACGGCGTGCAGGCAGCCCTGCATCTTCGGGACCATGCCGCTGGACAGCTCCGGGAGCAGCTTCTCCAGCTCGGTCGCGGTGAGCCTGCTGATCACGTCGTCGCTGTTGGGCCAGTCCTCGTAGAGGCCCTCGACGTCGGTGAGGACCATCAGCGTCTCGGCGTTGAGCGCGGCCGCGAGTGCGGCGGCCGCGGTGTCGGCGTTGACGTTGTAGACGTGGTTGTCGTCGGCGGAGCGCGCGATCGAGGAGACGACCGGGATCCGGCCGTCGTCGAGCAGCGCCTGGATGGCCCCGGTGTCGATCGCGGTGATCTCCCCGACCCGGCCGATGTCGACGAGTTCACCGTCGATGGTGGGGCGGTGCCGGGTGGCGGTGATGGTGTGGGCGTCCTCGCCGGTCATGCCGACGGCGAGCGGGCCGTGCTGGTTGAGCAGGCCGACGAGCTCGCGCTGGACCTGTCCGGCCAGCACCATCCGTACGACGTCCATCGCCTCGGGCGTGGTGACGCGCAGCCCGGCCTTGAACTCGCTGACCAGGCCCTGCTTGTCGAGCTGGGCACTGATCTGCGGGCCACCGCCGTGCACGACAACGGGCTTGAGGCCGGCCTGCCGCAGGAAGACGACGTCCTGGGCGAAGGCCGCCTTCAGCTCCTCGTCGATCATGGCGTTGCCGCCGAACTTGATGACGACGGTCTTGCCGTTGTGCCTGGTCAGCCAGGGCAGCGCCTCGATGAGGATCTCCGCCTTCGGGAGTGCGGTGTGTTTCCGCGCCGCACTCATGAGCTGTACGCGCTGTTCTCGTGGACGTAGTCCGCGGTGAGGTCGTTGGCCCAGATGACTGCGGACTCGGTTCCGGTGGCCAGGTCGGCGGTGATCTCGACCTCCCGGTAGCGCATGTCGACGAGGTCGCGGTCCTCGCCGACGCCGCCGTTCTTGCAGACCCAGACGCCGTTGATGGCGACATTCAGCTGGTCGGGCTCGAAGGCCGCCTTCGTCGTGCCGATCGCGGAGAGGACCCGGCCCCAGTTGGGGTCCTCGCCGTGGATGGCGCACTTGAGGAGGTTGTTACGCGCGATGGAGCGGCCCACCTCGACGGCGTCGTCCTCGGTCGCGGCGTTGATGACCTCGATGCGGATGTCCTTCGAGGCACCTTCGGCGTCACCGATCAGCTGCCGGGCCAGGTCGGCGCAGACGGTCCGTACGGCCTCAGCGAACTCGCCCTGCTCCGGTGTGATGCCGCTCGCACCGGAGGCCAGCAGCAGCACGGTGTCGTTGGTCGACATGCAGCCGTCGGAGTCGACCCGGTCGAAGGTGGTGCGGGTGGCGGCGCGCAGCGCGGTGTCGAGTCCGCCCGCGTCCACATCGGCGTCGGTGGTCAGGACGACCAGCATGGTGGCAAGTCCCGGCGCGAGCATGCCCGCGCCCTTGGCCATCCCGCCGACGGTCCAGCCCTTGCCGCCCGCGACGGCGGTCTTGTGGACGGTGTCCGTGGTCTTGATCGCGATGGCGGCCTTCTCGCCGCCGTGCTCGCTCAGCGCCGCGGCGGCGGTCCCGATGCCGGGCAGCAGCTTGTCCATCGGGAGCAGCGTGCCGATCAGCCCGGTCGAGGCGACGGCGATCTCACCGGCGCTGTGGCCGACGAGGACCTCGGCGGCCTTCTCGGCGGTGGCGTGGGTGTCCTGGAAGCCCTGCGGGCCGGTACAGGCGTTGGCGCCACCGGAGTTGAGAACGACGGCGGTGACTTCGCCGCCCTTGAGGACCTGCTCCGACCAGAGGACGGGGGCGGCCTTCACTCGGTTGGAGGTGAAGACTCCCGCGGCGGCGCGGCGCGGCCCGTTGTTGACCACGAGGGCCAGATCCGGGTTGCCGCTCTCCTTGATCCCCGCGGCGATACCCGCCGCCGAGAACCCCTGTGCTGCCGTGACGCTCACGGTGCCACTCCGATCGTGGAAAGACCAGTGTCCTCGGGAAGTCCGAGGGCGATGTTCATGCTCTGCAGGGCGCCGCCGGCGGTGCCCTTGGCAAGGTTGTCGATGGCGCTGATGACGATGATCCGGCCTGCCGCCTCGTCGTAGGCGACCTGAATCTGTACGGCGTTGGAACCGTAGACGGACGCTGTGGCGGGCCACTCCCCTTCGGGGAGCAGGTCGACGAACGGTTCCTCGGCGAACGCCTTCTCGTACGCGGTACGAACCGACTCGGCACTCACACCCGGCTTCGCCTTTGCGCTGCACGTGGCGAGGATGCCGCGGGGCATCGGCGCCAGCGTCGGCGTGAAGGAGACCGTCACCGGCTCGCCGGCCGCGGCGCTGAGGTTCTGGATCATTTCCGGGGTGTGCCGGTGGACACCGCCGACGCCGTACGGGGACATGTTGCCCATCACCTCGGAACCGAGCAGATGCGGCTTGGCCGCCTTGCCCGCCCCGGAGGTACCGGACGCGGCGACGATCACCGCCTCGGGCTCGGCGAGCTGGGACGCGTACGCCGGGAAGAGCGCGAGGGAGACGGCCGTCGGGTAGCAGCCGGGCACCGCGATCCGCTTGGACCCCGCCAGCGCGGCTCGGGCACCGGGCAGTTCGGGCAGACCGTAGGGCCAGGTCCCGGCGTGCGGCGACCCGTAGAACTTCTCCCAGTCGGCGGCGTCCGTCAGCCGGAAGTCGGCGCCCATGTCGACGACGAGCACCTCGTCACCGAGCTGCTGCGCGACGGCGGCGGACTGCCCGTGCGGCAGGGCGAGAAAGACGACGTCGTGCCCGGCGAGGACCTCGGCGGTGGTCGGCTGCAGCACCCGGTTGGCGAGCGGCCGCAGATGGGGCTGCAGGGCGCCGAGCTTCTGTCCCGCGTTGGTGTTGCCGGTGAGGGCACCGATTTCGACCTCGGGATGAACCAGCAGCAGACGGAGCAGCTCCCCGCCGGCGTATCCGCTCGCTCCTGCTACCGCTGCACGTACCGGCATCGAAATCCTCCTCGTCGATGGCATGACTATACGCATCGCTGCAGTTTTATGCAAAGGTCACAACGAGCCAATGGGCCGCGTCGCCGAGTCCGAGCGTGCCAGTCGGCCCTTTGGCCGCGGACGGCACACCCCCTGCAGTTCCGCCGGGTCGTGCCCGATGACGAGCACCGTCCGCGTACGACCCGAAGAGCTACCCGCAGGGGCACGGTGCGTCCGCGGTGGAACGCGGGAGGGGGAGCGGTGGCCGTGCGCGACACATCAGCCTGGACTGCGATGCGGAGCGCGGGCAAAGGGCTCCGCGCAAACTTTTCTGATGCAGCGTCATCTCGATCTGCGCCCGCGCCCGCAGGGGGTCCCACCCCCGGTCCACCTGGCCGTCCCCGGGCGATCGGGCCCTCGGGCCACCCCTTGCGGCGGTGACCGACAGCCCGGATGTCAGGATGGAACCATGACGACCAAGGTTTTTTTCGACATCACCATCAATGACGAGCCCGCCGGGCGGATCACGTTCAACCTGTTCGACGACGTGGTCCCGAAGACCGCGGAGAACTTCCGCGCGCTGGCGACCGGCGAGAAGGGCTTCGGCTACAAGGGCTCTTCCTTCCACCGGGTCATCCCCGACTTCATGCTTCAGGGTGGCGACTTCACCAGCGGCGACGGCCGCGGCGGCAAGAGCATCTACGGCGAGAAGTTCGCCGACGAGAACTTCAAGCTCACGCACACCAAGCCCGGTCTGCTCTCGATGGCGAACGCGGGCCCGAACAGCAACGGCTCGCAGTTCTTCATCACCACGATCGTGACGTCGTGGCTGGACGGCAAGCACGTCGTGTTCGGCGAGGTCGACGGCCAGGAGAGCATGGACCTGGTCAAGAAGATCGAGAGCTACGGCTCGCAGAGCGGCAAGACACGGGCGAAGGTCACCATCGCCGACTGCGGCGTCCTCTGACCGCACGAGGGACTCGCGGGCGCACCTGAGGTGCCTGGCCGGGATGGATCACGCCTCCCGGCCCCCTCCGGACGCGACACCGCCCCTCCTCTCGCGAACCGCACCCGAGCGCGTCGGGCCGGCCACCTGCCGGTCCGGCGCGCTCGGGTGCGTCTGCGCACAGACCTCACCCAGTCATGCAGTGTCAACCGATGGTTGACACTGCATGACTGTCAACTTACAGTTGACACATGACGAATCCCGTACGCATGACGAACCCGGTCCGGCTCGACGAGCTGATCGAGGCCATCAAGAATGTCCACTCCGACGCTCTCGAGCAGCTCTCGGACGCGGTCATCGCCGCGGACCACCTCGGTGACGTGGCCGACCATCTGATCGGCCACTTCGTCGACCAGGCCCGGCGCTCCGGAGCCTCCTGGACGGAGATCGGCAAGAGCATGGGGGTCACCCGGCAGGCGGCCCAGAAGCGCTTCGTCGCCAAGGCTCCCGGCGAACCGTCGGACCTCGACCCCGGTGAGGGGTTCGGCCGGTTCACCCCGCGGGCGCGGAACGTCGTGATGGCCGCACAGAACGAGGCCCGCGCCGCAGGCAACGACGAGATCCTGCCCGAGCATCTGGCACTCGGGCTGCTCAGCGAGCCGGACGGGCTCGCCGCGGCATTCATCAAGGCGCAGGGCATCGCGCCGGACTCCGTCCGCGAGGCCGCGACCGAGGCGCTGCCGCCCGCGGCCGACGAGCTCCCGGAGCTCATCCCGTACGACGCCGGGGCCCGCAAGGTGCTCGAGCTGACGTTCCGGGAGGCCCTGCGGATGGGCCACAACTACGTGGGCACGGAGCACATCCTGCTCGCCCTGCTGGAGCACGAGGACGGCTCGGGCGTGCTGAGCGGGCTGGGCATCGACAAGGCGACCGCGGAGACCGGCATCGCCGAGGCCGTCACGCTCGCCGTCGCCCGCGCACGCCAGGAGGACTGACCCGGCGCGAACGGCCGCAATAGAGTGGAAGGGAGCAAGGAGGTGCCTCATGCGGAAGGTCACCGACTGCCGGGAGTACCCCAGCGAGACGAAATGCGCCCTTGCCCTCTCCGGTGAGCCGGAGGAAGTGGTCCGCGCCACCAGTGATCTGGCCGTGTCGGTGCACGGCCACGCGGACGACCGGGAAATCCGGGAGCAGACCGGGGCCGGCCTGCGGGACGAGCCCACCCGGCTCGCCTGAACCGCACCCCGCACACATACAGACACACGCACGGGCCCGCCGCCCACGTCCTCCTCGTGGCCGACGCCGCGGGCCGAGTGCCCGACACCTGTGAAGGGACCTCGCGGCCGGGCCGGGGAACCGGCCCGGCCGACACGTCAGAGCGCCTCGTACACCGCCTCGATCAGCGCCATCTTGCGCGGGTCGTCGGCGATGCGCGGGCCCATCCGGTTCATGACGTACCCCAGGGCGACGCCCGCCTCCGGGTCGGCGAGGCCGCAGGATCCGCCCGCACCGTCGTGACCGAAAGCGCGCGGGTTGGGGCCGTACGAACCCTGTGGGCCGCTCAGCCACAGGCCGAGGGCGATCTCCGTGTCGTGGTCGAAGCCGATGCCGAGCACCAGGTCCCGGCAGCTGCCCTGACCCTCGCGGGCTCGCTCGGCGGCCTCCTCGGAGAGGATCCGCCGGTCACCGAGCTGGCCCCGGCCGGCGAAGATCCCGTACAGCGCGGCGACGGCGCGGGCGGTGCCGTGGCCGTTGGCCGCGGGGATCTCCGCGGCACGCCACTCGGGCGTATTGGCTGCGGGCGCGCCGGTGGGCGGGTTGAGCAGCGAAGCGACGGCCACCAGCGCCATCCGGGCAAACAGTGCCGCCTGCTCGCCCGCGGCGGACCTCGACACGACGAGCTCCGCGACGCGGTCCGCCTCCTTCTCGGGAAGGCCGATGGTGAAGTCGATACCGAGCGGTCCGGTGACCTCCTGCCGGAGGAACTCGCCCGGCAGCAGTCCGGTGATCCGGCGGATGACCTCACCGACCAGGAAGCCGTACGAGAGCGCGTGGTATCCCGATCGGGTTCCGGGCTCCCACCAGGGCTCGGTCGCCGCCAGCCGGGTGGTGGTCACCTCCCAGTCGTACAGATCGGCCAAGCTGTGCGGCTCGCGCAGTCCGGCCACGCCCGAGCGGTGCGAGAGCAGATGGCGCACGAGAACGGCTTCCTTGCCGGCCGCGGCGAACTCCGGCCAGTACGTGGCCACGGGGGCGTCGAAGTCGAGCAGCCCCCGGTCGGCGAGGATGTGAGCACAGAGCGCGGTCGGGCCCTTGCTGGTGGACCAGACGTTGACCAGGGTCTCCCGTTCCCAGGGGCGGGTACGGGCCTCGTCGGCCCAGCCGCCCCAGAGGTCGGCCACGGGTTGCCCGCCGACCAGGACGGTGACGGCCGCGCCGAGTTCGTCGCGCTCCCGGAAATTCGCTTCGAATGCGGCGCGCACACCTGAGAATCGGTCGTCGCAGTGGCCGTGGATCTGCGGCACGGTGGCCTCCCTCGCCTGGGCATGCCTGGTGGTCAGGGTCGATGGGCAACATACCGACTGGTCGGACCGCCGGGAAGATGTCGGACACTCTCACGGCGGGACGGTTCACCGGATCAGCGGGATCCCGCTTCGAGGCGCAGGCTCCAGCGCCCCGGCAGGCCGGTGAGCGTGATGGTGGAGAGCGGGCGGACGTCGACGTTCCAGTACGTCGAGGGCGGCGCCCCCAGTGCATAGACGAGGGCGGCCCGGACGACGGCGGGCTCCGCGACTGCGACGATCGAACCCTCGCAGGCGGGGCGGGTGTCCAGCCAGCCCCCTATCCGCGTGATGAACGCGAGCAGGGGTTCGCCACCGTGCGGCGCCGAGCGCGGGTCGGCGAGCCAGGCGTCCACCGCGCCCGGTTCGCGGGCCGCCACATCGGAGAGGGTCAAGCCGCGCCAGCGGCCCATGTCGCAGTCACGCAGAGCCGGTTGGGCCATCGGGGCGTAGCCGAGCGCCTCCCCGGTGGCGCGGCTGCGTGCCGTCGGCGAGCAGTAGCGCAGTTCGGCGGCACCCAGGGGCACCAGGGCCTGCGCGGCGAGCTGCACCTCGTGCCAGCCGGCCTGGTCGAGCGGCCGGTCGTCGTCGAAGCGCTCGGCGAGCCGTGAGGAGCTGCGCGCCGCGGCGACGAGCGAGACTCGAACACTCATGGCGGAGATCGTGGAGCGGAACGCCGCCCAGGTCAAGGGGGCGCCTTGTCAGACGGATCCGACGGCGTCGAGCCGGAGGTACATCCACTTCTCGGGGTTCCCCAGCGGCTTGAAGCCGACCTTCTCGTAGACCCCGTGGGCGTCGTCGGTGGCGAGCGTGAGCCTGCGGATGCCGGCCGGGGCGAGGTGGTCGCGCACGGCGGCGGCGAGCCGGGTGCCGAGACCGTGACCGCGGGCCGACCGCTCGACGTACACGTCGCAGAGCCAGGCGAAGGTGGCATGGTCCGTCACCACCCGGGCGTAGCCGACCTGTTCCCCCGAAGTGGTGTCGTACGCACCGAAGTTGAGCGATCCAGCGATGGCCAGGTCCTGCTTCTCGCGGGTACGGCCGAGGGCCCAGTAGGCGTCCGTGGAGAGCCAGTGGTGGATCCGGGCGGGGTCAAGCCGGGCCGAATCGGACGAGATCTCGTAACGCTGCTGGGGGCTGTCAGTCATGTCCGGAGGATAGGTGGTGCGGGCCGGGGGCGGCGAAGAGTTTGTCGCAGGCGACGCGCAGCCGCCGCACGCCCTCGGTGATCTCGCTCGCTCCGGCGACCGCGGCGAAGCTCAACCGCACCTGGGCGGACGGAGGTTCGGCGCAGTAGTAGGGGCGACCCGGCGCAATCGCGACGCCCGCGCGCAGTGCGGCCGAGACGAGCGCCGCTTCGTCCGCGCTCGTTGCGGCGTCCGGCAGCCGCAGCCAGAGGCTGCCGCCGCCCGCGGGGATGTACGGGAGCGAGAAGTCGGGCAGTTCCATCCTCAGCGCGGCCGTCATGGCGGTCCGCCGGTTCTTCAGCTCCGTCGATACGGACCGCAGATGGTGGCCCCAGGCCGGGGAGCCGACCAGTTCCAGGGTGGCTTCCTGGAGCGGGCGGGGGACGAAGAAGTTGTCGACGACCTGGAGGGCACGCAGCCGTTCCCGTACCGGTCCGCGGGCGGCCAGCGCACCCACCCGCAGGCTGGGTGCGGTGACCTTGGTGAGGGAGCAGACGTACACGACGACGCCGTCGGGGTCGTCGGCGGCCAGCGGCGCCGGCAACGGGCCCGCGTCGTCGTGGACGAGCTGGCGGGCGAAGTCGTCCTCGACGACGAAGGCCCCCGCCTCGCGGGCGATCCGGACGACTTCGCCGCCCCGGTCCGGGGCGAGGACCGCACCGGTCGGGTTCTGGAAGAGCGGCTGGCATACGAAGACGCGCGCGCCGGTGGCCCGGAAGGCTGCGGCGAGCAGTTCGGGTCGCACCCCGTCGGCGTCGACCGGCACCGGGACCGGCCGCAGTCCGGTGGCGCGGGCGGCCGCCAGCATGCCCGGGTAGGTGGGCGATTCGACGAGGACGGGGGCGCCGGGCGGGGCGAGGGCGCGCAGGGCGGTGGCCAGGGCGCTCTGGCCGCCCGCGGTGATCAGCACGTCGGCGGCGGTGAGCGAGGGACCGATCTCGCGGGCGAACCAGGCGCGCAGTTCGGTGAGGCCGTCGGTGGGCGGGCGGCCCCAGGCTCCGGGGCGGCGGCCGGCCCGGGCGAGGGCGGCGGCGAGTGCCCGTTCGGGCTGGAGCGAGGGGTGGAGGTAGCCGCCGTTCAGTTCGATGACGCCGGGCGGCGGTGCGACGAGTGTGATCAGGACACCGGACGCGTCGACGGTTCGCGGCACGACCTCGGGGCCGCCGTCGCCACTGAGGGAGATCTCCTGCCAGGAGGTGTCGCCGGGCGTGGACGCGTCGGTACGGGGCTGCGCCCGGAAGGCGCCGGAGCCGGGGCGGGTGACGACGAGCCCCTCGGCGGCGAGCTGCGCGATGGCCCGGGAGACGGTCACGGGGCTGACCCGGAAGCGCTCCACGAGGGCCCGACTCGACGGCAGCTTCCCACCTGGTGAGTAGCGGTTCAGTTCAGCCCGGAGGGAACTGGCCAATTCGGCGACACTGCTACGCTCTTGCATGACAGCAAAGGATAGCGCTACCCGATCCATATCGATAGCGGTTGCGCCGCCGGCGGGCAGGAGCGGCACTCTTCTCGCCGGACTCGGCGTGGTCGCCTTCTCGCTGACGTTTCCGTCCACCGTCTGGGGGCTGGAGAGCTTCGGCCCCTGGTCGCTGGTGATCCTGCGCAGCCTGCTCGCTGCGCTGATCGCGGGCGGGATGCTGGTCGCAGGACGGGTCCCGGTACCGGACCGCAGCCACTGGGGCGGGCTCGCGGTCGTCGCGGGCGGTGTGGTGATCGGCTTCCCGCTGCTGACGACGCTGGCCCTGCAGACCTCCACGTCGTCGCACGCGGCGGTCGTGGTGGGGCTGCTGCCGCTGACCACGGCGGTGCTCTCGTCGCTGCGGACCGGGACGCGCCCGCCACGTACGTTCTGGATCGCGGCGCTGGCCGGGGCGGCCGTGGTCATTGCCTTCACCGTGCAGCAGAGCGGCGGCGCGCTGTCCGCGGGCGATCTGTATCTGTTCGGCGCGCTGCTGGTGTGCGCGGCGGGGTACGCGGAGGGCGGCAGGCTGGCGGGGGTCATGCCTGGGTGGCAGGTGATCGGCTGGGCGCTGGTCCTCGCGACGCCGCTGATGGTGGCGGGCGCGGCGGTCGCGCTCCCCTTCGAGCCGGTGCGGCTGACCGCGCACGGGATCATCGGCCTGGTGTGGGTCGCGGTGGGTTCGACCTTCGTCGGCCTGTACGTCTGGTACCGCGGCATGGCGGAGATCGGTGTTCCGCGGGCCAGTCAGCTTCAGCTCGCGCAGCCGCTGCTCACCCTTGGGTGGTCGTTCCTGCTGCTCGGCGAGGAGGTCTCGTCGGCCGCGCCGGTGGCGGCGGTGGCCGTGCTCGTCTGCATCGCGGCCACCCAGCGGTCGGGGGCCAGGCGGTGGTCCGTCCGGTGGGCAAGGGCGTCCGGCCATAGACTTGTCGACAAGGAACGCCACCCGTGAGGAGGTCACTCCCGATGGAGGCACACCCGGGCGACCGGCTGCTGACGCACGGCAGGACCGTGGGCCAGCCCGACAAGGTCGCAGAGATCGTCGAAGTGCTCGGTGCCGGGGGCGCTCCCCCGTACCGCGTCCGCGCCGACGACGGACACGAACACCTGGTTTCGCCAGGTCCTGACACCGTCGTCCAGCACACCGTGGTCCGGCGCCGGGGCCCGGAGACCCTCTAGGGGCCCCCGGGCGGACCATCCCCGACCGCACCACCACAGCCGGGTGCGCTCCCCTCCGGCCCCCTCGGGTCAGCGAGGAGGGCGCACCCTGTGTCGGTAGTGGTCGGCGACCACTTGCGCCATCGTGCCGATCCGGTCGGTAACGACGTCCTTCCCCGAGAAGTAGACATGGCCGCGTACCTGGTCGTAGGCGGCGGCGAAGTCCAGGTGGCGGGAGAGTTCGGCCGGGTCCTGCCAGGCGGCCGGCTGGGCCGGGTCGCCGGCCTTGTAGAGCGCCTCGCCGACGAAGAGATCGACGCCCGTCCCCCGTACGACCTCGTCCCACCAGGGCAGCAGCTTGGCGTAGTCGGCGGCGGCGAAGCCGATGTTCCAGTAGATCTGCGGGCAGATGTAGTCGATCCAGCCCTTCTTGACCCAGCCGCGGGTGTCCGCGTGCAGATCGTCGTAGGTCTGCACACCTGCCTTGGTGTCCGAGCCGAGCGGGTCGGTCGCGGCGTTGCGCCAGACTCCGAAGGGGCTGATCCCGAACTGGACGTTCTTCTTGATCTTCTTGATCCGCTCGGCGGTCTCACGCACCAGCTTGTCGGTGTTGTCGCGGCGCCAGGCGGCCTTGTCCGGGAAGTCCGCGCCGTACTTCGCGTACGTGGCGTCGTCGTCGAAGACCTGTCCGGCGACCGGGTACGGGTAGAAGTAGTCGTCCCAGTGGACGGCGTCGATGTCGTAGCGGCGGACCGCGTCGAGCATGGCGTCCTGGACGAAACGGCGGACCTCGGGCAGTCCGGGGTTGTAGTAGAGCTTCCCACCGTAGGGCAGGACCCAGTCGGGGTGCAGCCGTGCGGGATGGGTGGGGATCAGCCTGGACGGGTCGGTGTGGTTGGCCACCCGGTACGGGTTGAACCAGGCGTGCAGTTCGAGGCCGCGCCGGTGCGCCTCGCGGACGGCCGTGCCCAGCGGGTCCCAGCCGGGGTCCTGGCCCTGGACCCCGGTGAGGTACTGGGCCCACGGCTCGTAGGGCGACGGCCAGAACGCGTCGGCGGTCGGGCGGACCTGGAGGATCACGGCGTTCAGCCGCCGGTCGACCGCCTCGTCGAGGTAGGCGATCAGCTCGGCCTGCTGCTCCGCCGCCGTCAGTCCGGGCGCGGACGGCCAGTCGATGTTGGCGACGGTGGCGACCCACATGCCGCGCAGCTCACGCCGGGCGACGGAGTGGGAGCGGGCCTGCTGCTCGGACGACGCACCTGTCCGGGCCTTCGGAACGGTCTGCGGTACGGCGACGGCCTCACCCGCCCCCGCGGTTCCTGCAACTACCCCCGCGACCACTCCGGCCGCACCCGCCACAAAGCCCCTTCGGGCGATTTGCCGCATTCCGTTGCCACCTGCCGTCTCTGTGTCCTCATCCATCGCCCTGGTGTCGGGCGTAACGCTGAGCATGCCCGCCCCGGCCCGTCATGGTCCATAGGCCGCGGAGTAACGTCTGGGGGTCGAGGCAGGGCCCGGAATCAGACGGGTGTCCGCCGAACGGAGATCAGCGAAAGGCACGAGGTGACGGACTCTATGGCCGACATTGCACGCGTCGGAGTGGTGGGCTGTGGCCAGATGGGCGCAGGCATCGCGGAGGTGTGCGCCCGCAGCGGCCTCGAGGTCAAGGTGGCCGAGACCACCGGCGAGGCGCTGGAGATCGGTCGCACCCGGCTCCACAACTCCCTCTCCAAGGCCGCCGAACGCGGCAAGATCACGGAGGCGGAACGCGACGAGACACTCGGTCGCCTCAGCTTCACCACCGACCTCGGCGAGTTCGCGGACCGCGATCTCGTCATCGAGGCCGTCGTGGAGAACGAGCAGGTCAAGACCGAGATCTTCCAGGTGCTCGACCAGGTGGTGACCCGTCGGGACGCGATCTTGGCTTCCAACACCTCGTCCATCCCGCTGGTGAAGCTGGCCGTCGCCACCTCCCGCCCGGACCAGGTCATCGGCATCCACTTCTTCAACCCGGCCCCGGTGCAGAAGCTCGTCGAGCTGATCCCCGCGCTGACCACGTCCGACGAGACGGTCACGCGCGCCGAGGCCCTGGTGCAGGACGTGCTCGACAAGCACCCGATCCGCGCCCAGGACCGCTCCGGCTTCGTCGTCAACGCGCTGCTGATCCCGTATCTGCTCTCCGCGATCCGGATGTTCGAGTCGGGGATCGCCAGTCGCGAGGACATCGACAACGGCATGGAGCTCGGCTGCGCCCACCCGATGGGCCCGCTGAAGCTCTCCGACCTGATCGGTCTGGACACCGTGGCCTCGGTCGCCGACTCGATGTACGCCGAGTTCAAGGAGCCGCTGTACGCCGCTCCCCCGCTGCTCCAGCGGATGGTGGACGCGGGCCGGCTCGGCCGCAAGACGGGCTCGGGCTTCTACCCGTACTCCTGACCGCTGATCGGAGCCGCACGGGGCCGGCCGGGGATGCCCCGGCC
Source organism: Streptomyces sp. NPDC051664 (assembly GCF_044453545.1). Classification (NCBI taxonomy): domain Bacteria; kingdom Bacillati; phylum Actinomycetota; class Actinomycetes; order Kitasatosporales; family Streptomycetaceae; genus Streptomyces; species Streptomyces sp. NPDC051664. The sequence continues at coordinate 179,746 of NZ_JBITCU010000010.1, forward strand.
GGCCCCGCGTGCCTGACTGTCACGGAGCCCGGGTCCCGTCCGGGCGGCGGCCCGGGCTCACCCCAGCCGTAAGTGATGGAGCATCATCAGCCCGGCCACCATGTTGGCGGCCGGGACCTCGCCCCGGGCGATCATGTCGGGCACCAGCTTGAGCGGAATCCACTCGCGCCGCGACGACTCGAAGTCGTCCTGCGGAGGCCCGGTCCAGCTGGCCTCCTGGGCCCAGTAGAGGTGGTGTCGGGCGTCGGTGAGGCCGTTCGACGGCTCCACGGTCAGCAGCGGCCGCAGCGGGCCGGGGCGCCAGCCGGTCTCCTCCTCCATCTCCCGGGCGGCCGCGGCGGCGATGTCCTCGCCGTCCTCGACGACGCCCGCGGCCAGTTCCCACCCCCAGCTGTCGGTGATGAACCGGTGCCGCCACAGCAGGAGTACCTCGTTGGCCTCGTTGACGACGGTTGCCGCGGCGACCGGACGCAGCCGCACGAGGTAGTGGTCGAGATGTCGGCCGTCGGGGAGTGCGACGTCCGCCAGATTGACCCGGAACCAGCGGTTTTCATACACGGTTTGCTCGTTCAGATTCGTCCACTGCACAGTTCTGCCACCTTCCGACATGTTGGTGGCAACATCGCAGCAGGAGCAGCGCCGGAGGGGAATGTTCAGAGCGGTACGCGCAGCGCTCCTTCGATGAGTTCGGCGGCCCGCTCCGCGTCGGCGCAGCCGCTCGCGATCAGATCGTCGCGCACCGCCCGCAGCCGGTCCCGCAACCGCTGCGACTCCATCCCTCGGACCCGTTCCGCCATTTCGGCCGCCGTGCCGGCCGCTCGGTCCGCCTCCCCCTGCCGTAGCTCGATATGCGTCAGTATGGCCAGCCGGTGCACGCGGCCCCGGTCGTGGGCCGGCGTCCGTACCGCCGCGCCGGCGTGCTCCCGCGCCCCCCGCAGATCGCCGAGGCGGAGCAGCGCCTCGGCCACCTGCACATTGACCAGGCCTGGCTCGACGTACCCCGTCTCGTCGGGCTCATGCCCGGGACGGATCCGTCCGGCCTCCGACTCGGCGCGCCGGATGCACTCCAGGGCACCGTGGCCGTCGCCGAGATGGGCGTACGCCTTGGCCTGCATCGCGTACAGATCAGCGGCGAGCGCGGGTGTGATGTCCCGGCCCGCGGCCCGCAGCGCCGCCTCCGCGAACGCGACGGACTGCCGGTACTCCGCCAGGAACAGCGACTGGTTGACGAGCAGGGCGATCACATACCCGCCGAGCCCCCGGTCTCCGCTCGCCTTGGCCAGCCGCAGCGCCTGGTGGAAGTAGCGCTGGGCAAGACCGTGCGCGTCGGAGTCGTAGGCGCAGATGCCCGCGACGGCCACCAGCCCGCCGGTCGCCCGGTGCAACTGGCGGCCCAGCGCATCGCTGTAGCCGCCGCGCAGCAGCGGGGCGGTCTCGGCGTTGAGGAAACCGACGATGCGGGAACGGGTCGCGATGCCGCCTGCCCTGCGGTACATCAGTTCGTAGTGGGTCCGGGCCGCACGCAGCGTCGCTATGTCGGCCGGGGAGACACGGGTCGTACCGGCACGGGAGACATCGGCGTCCTCCGGCGGGTTCTCCCACTCCCAGACCGGCATCACCGCCGTCGTACCGGTGACGGCCGCCGAGGCGAGGACGTGCGGGCGCTGCTGTTCGTCGGAGCGCCACAGCGCGGTGGCCCGCTCGACGAACCCCGTGAGCGTGGAGGCCGGCACGGGTGCACCGCCGCCGGGGCATGCCATGCCGATGTCGTCGAGCGAAACCGGCCGGTGGAGCCGGTCGCCGAGCACCTCACAGATCAGGTCGGGCACCTGACCGCGCGGGCGCTGGCCCTTCAACCAGCGTGCCACGGCGGTGTGTTCGTACCGCAGGGACAGCCCTCGGGCACGCCCGGCCCGATTGACGTGCGCGGCGAGGCCCGCCCGGGAGACGCCCGCCTCGTCGATCAGGGCCTCGAGCAGAATGTTGGGCTCCATTGCCCCTCCTCCGCCGGACACGCCTTGAGGCGTGTCGCCCCAGTGGAGCACGTTTCACACGGGGTGTGAACGGAATGCCCGAACCGTCCCGCTGCGCACTCTGTTGCGCCTGGGCGCCGATCGGTTGAATCAGTCGCCTCGCAAGAGGCGGCCGGGTCGTCTGCTCCCCCTCGTACAGTCGACGACCCGCACCCGCGCCGTTCGCCCTGCCGACCTGCCCGACACTCCGTGGCAGCGCGGGCGGCGCTGGATCGCACGACCCACTGCCCACTGATCGGAGGGTGGCTGCGGGGCCGTACCGGAACCGGGTTCCCCCGGGCCGGGACGGAGCCCGCGTGCGGTCCCCCGCCGTTCGGCGAGCACAGGAGGAGGGGGCGTATCCGTCCACCGGATACGCCCCCTCCTCACCTCTTGCCTTCGAGCCCGTCGAGGATCCCTCCCATGCCGTCAAGGCCACGGGGAGATCGCGCCCGGAGGGCACGCGCACCCGCCGGACGGTCGCCGTGGGCCCACTACGCTCCGCGCAGCACCGCACCGGTCCGCTCGGCAGCCAGGCCGACCGCCGCGTCGCGGGCAGCCGTGGCCTCGTCGACGGTCAGCGTGCGGTCCGGGGCCCGGAACCGCAGCGCGTACGCCAGCGACTTCTTGCCCTCGCCGATCTGCTCGCCGGTGAAGACGTCGAACAGCCGCAGCGATTCGAGGAGTTGACCGGCGCCGTCACGCAGCGCCTCCTCCACCGTGGTGGCGGGCACGTCCTGCGCGACGATCAGCGCGACGTCCTGGGTCGCCACCGGGAAGGTGGAGATCCGCGGCGCCTGGAGCGCACCGTCGACGGCCTGCTCCAGGAGGTCGAGCTCGATCTCCATGGCGCAGGTCCGCTCCGGCAGGTGGAGCTCCTTGATGACACGCGGGTGCAGCTCACCGGCGTGTCCGACGAGGGTCTCCTCGGCGCCCACCGTCACGAACAGCGCGGCGCAGCGGCCGGGGTGCCACGGCGCGTGCTGGTCGCTGCGGACGGTCAGCTCGACGCCCGCCTCACGGGCGATCGTGCGGGCGGCCTCGATGGAGTCCGCCCAGTCGGCAGGGCGGCCCTTGCCCCACCAGCCGGCCTGCTCGCGGGCGCCCGCGAGGACGACCGCGGCGCGGCGCGGCTGACGCGGCAGTGCGGCATTCAGGCCGGCGATCTCGTCGTCGGTGGGACGGCGGTCGACGGTCAGCCGTTCGGTCTGCGTCTCGTCGCCGGTCGGCCTGAAGACCAGACCGGTCTCGAAGAGCGCGAGGTCGTGGCTGCCGCGGCCGTCGTTGCGCCGCAGTGCGCCGAGCAGGCCCGGCAGCAGCGTGGTGCGCAGCGCCGGCTCCTCGTCGGAGAGCGGGTTGACGAGCTTGACCGTACGACGGCGGGCGTCGTCGGCGTCGAGTCCGAGCTGGTCGAGCACGGCGTCGCCGATGAACGGGTAGTTCAGCGCCTCGACATAACCGGCTCCGGCCAGCGCCCGGCCGAACCTGCGGTGCAGCCGCTGGCGGTCGGTGAGCCCGCGGCCGGACGGCGGCGTCGGCAGGGTGGACGGAAGGTTCTCGTAGCCCTCGAGCCGGATGACCTCTTCGGCGAGGTCGTTCGGCTCGCCCAGGTCGGGCCGCCAGGACGGCACGGTGACGAGGAGCTCGTCCTGCCCGTAGACGTCGCAGCCGACCTGCTGGAGGCGGCGTACGACGGTCTCACGGCCGTACGCGACGCCGGCCACCCGGTCGGGGTGGTCCGCGGGCATCGCGATGGTGCGGGGCGCGGACGGGGCGGTGACCTCGGTGACACCGGCCTCGGCGGTGCCGCCGGCGAGCAGCACCAGCAGGTCGACGGTGCGCTGCGCGGCAGCGGCCGCGGCCTGCGGGTCGACGCCGCGCTCGAAGCGCTTGGACGCCTCGGAGGACAGCTTGTGGCGGCGCGCGGTCCGGGCGATCGAGATCGCGTCGAAGTGCGCGGCCTCGATGACGACCTCGGTGGTGTTCTCACCGTTCTTGACGTCGGCGATCTCCGTGTTGGCGCCGCCCATGACACCCGCGAGGCCGATCGGGCCGCGGTCGTCGGTGATGACCAGGTCCTCGGCGTCGAGAACGCGGACCGTCCCGTCGAGCGTGGTGAGCTTCTCGCCCTGCTGGGCGCGGCGCACCCCGATCGGCCCGTCGACGCGGGTGCGGTCGTAGGCGTGCAGCGGCTGGCCGAGCTCCAGCATCACGTAGTTGGTGATGTCGACGGCGAGCGAGATCGGGCGCATCCCGGCCTTCTGCAGCCTGCGCTGCAGCCAGATCGGGGAACGCGCCTCGGGCTCCAGGCCGACGACGGTACGCGCGGTGAACCTGTCGCAGCCGATCGGGTCGGCGATCTTCACCGGGTACCCGAACGCGTTCGGCGCGGGAACGTCGAGGAGCGCCGGGTCGCGCAGCGGCAGCCCGTACGCGATGGCGGTCTCGCGGGCCACGCCACGCATGGAGAGGCAGTAGCCGCGGTCGGGCGTGACGGCGATGTCGAGAACCTCGTCGACGAGTTCGAGCAGCTCGATCGCGTCGGTGCCGACCTCGTGCTCCGGCGGCAGCACGATGATGCCGTGCGTACCGTCGTCGCCCATGCCGAGCTCGTCGGTGGAACAGATCATGCCGTGCGAGGTCCTGCCGTACGTCTTGCGTGCGGCGATCGCGAAGTCGCCGGGCAGCACGGCGCCCGGGAGGACCACGACGACCTTGTCGCCGACAGCGAAGTTACGGGCTCCGCAGACGATCTCCTGCGGCTCACCGGTGCCGTTGGCGGAGCCGACGTCGACGGTGCAGAAGCGGATGGGCTTCTTGAAGCCCTCCAGCTCCTCGATGGTCAGTACCTGTCCGACGACCAGGGGGCCCTTGAGGCCGGCGCCGATCTGCTCGACGGTCTCGACCTCGAGACCGACGGCGACGAGCTTGGCCTGTACGTCACGGCCGGTCTCCGTCGCCGGCAGGTCGACGTACTCCCGCAGCCAGGAAAGCGGGACGCGCATCAGATCTCCATCCCGAACGGCCGGGTGAACCGGACGTCACCCTCGACCATGTCTCGCATGTCTTCGACGTTGTGGCGGAACATCAGCATCCGCTCGATGCCGAACCCGAAGGCGAATCCGCTGTACTTCTGGGGGTCGACACCGCAGGCGATGAGCACCTTGGGGTTGACCATGCCGCAGCCGCCGAGCTCGATCCAGCCCTCGCTGCCGCAGGTGCGGCAGGGGCGGTCCGGGTTGCCGACGGACTCGCCGCGGCAGACGTAGCAGACCATGTCCATCTCGGCGGACGGCTCGGTGAACGGGAAGAAGTTCGGCCGCAGCCGGGTCTTCATGTCCGGGCCGAAGAGCGCCTGGACCATGTGGTCGAGGGTGCCCTTGAGGTCGGCCATGGTGAGGCCCTCGTCGACGGCGAGCAGCTCGATCTGGTGGAAGACCGGGGTGTGTGTCGCGTCGAGCTCGTCGGTCCGGTAGACCCGGCCCGGGCAGACGACGTAGACGGGCGGCTCGCGGTCGAGCAGGGTGCGGGCCTGGACCGGCGAGGTGTGCGTGCGCAGCACGACGCCGGACTCGTCGCCCGTGGTCGGCTTCCCGTCGGGCGTGGTGCCCTGGACGAAGAAGGTGTCCTGCATCTGCCGGGCCGGGTGGTCGGGCACGAAGTTCAGGGCGTCGAAGTTGAACCACTCCGCCTCGGCCTCGGGGCCCTCGGCGACCTCGTAGCCCATGGCCACGAAGACGTCGGCGACGCGCTCCATGATGGTCGTCAGCGGGTGGCGGGCGCCGGCCGGAGTTCGGTCGTACGGCAGCGTGACGTCCACCGCCTCCTCGACCAGCACACGGGCGTCCCGCTCGGCCTCCAGCTCCGCCTGACGGGCGGCGAGGGCCTTGCTCACGGCGCCGCGGGCCTGGCCCACGCGCTTACCCGCCTCGGCCTTGGCCTGCGGCGGCAGGGCGCCGATCTCCCGGTTGGCGAGCGACAGGGGCGAGGTACCGCCGGTGTGCGCGGTCTTCGCCTGGGCGAGCGCGTCGAGGTCGCCCGCGGCGGCGAAGGCGGCGAACGCCTCGTCCCGCATGCGCTCGATCGCTTCCGGTTTCAGTGCCTCGACCTCGACTGGGTCGTACGACTTGTTCGGTGCCGACATCTCTTCCCGTGCTTCCGATTGGCTGATACTGCTCTTACCGGGGGATACCCCCGGACCCCCGTGGCCCCGCTCGACAACTGGAGGACACAAAGGTGCCAATGGTCGAGTCTAAAGGCCGCGAGGGGTCGAGGAAGCCCGCGGGCTGCTCAGGCCCTCCCGTCGCCCACCGCCACCCTGCCTGATTGCTGCGCGAGCTCGTCTATTTCAGGTAGGCCGGCGCCCCCACGGGCAGAATAAATCGGAACTCGGCGCCGCCGCCGGGCCCTCGGCCGACCGTGATCGTGCCGCCGTGCGCCTCCACGATGCCCTTGACGATGTAGAGGCCCAGGCCCGTCCCGCCACGCTTGCTCCCGCGCCAGAAGCGGGTGAAGACACGGCCCATCGACTCCTCGGGGATACCGGGGCCTTCGTCGCTCACGGTGACGGCCGTTCCCTTCTCGTCTCTGGTCGCGGGTGCGGGTGCGACCTCGATGGTGACGGTTCCCTCGCCGTGGCGCACCGCGTTTTCCAGCAGGTTCCCCAGTACCTGGTCGACCTTGTCCGGGTCGGCCCAGACGGCGGGCAGCGGCTGCCGGGTGCGGACGAGGAACCGGTCAGGGGCCAGACCGGTCGCGGTGAGGGCCTGGATGTGTCGTTCGACGGCGGCGGAGAGGTCGACCGGCTGGCGGCGTAGCTCCAGGCGCCCCGAGTCGATCCGGGAGATGTCGAGCAGTTCGGCGATGAGCCGGGTGACGCGGTTGGCATCGGCGTCGACGGTCTCCAGCATCAGCCGCTTCTGGTCGTCGGTGAACCGCTCCCATTTGGCGAGCAGGGTCGCCGTGAAGCCCTTGACCGAGGTCAGCGGGGAGCGCAGCTCATGGGCGACGGTCGCGATCAGTTCGGCGTGGCTGCGCTCGGTGCGGCGGCGAGCCTCGGTGCCGCGCAGGCTGATCACCAGCCGGCGTACGGGCCCGGTGGGGCGCTCACGTACGTACCGCGCGGAGACCAGCACCTCACGGCCGCCGGGAAGCAGCAGATTCCGCTCGGGCTGTCCGACCCGGGTGGCGAGGCCGCCGTACGGGTCGGTCAGCGCCCACCAGCGGCGGCCCTTCAGGTCCTCCAGCGGCAGTGCGTGTTCCAGCGGACGGCCGAGAGCGGCGGCCCGGGGGACGGCGGTGATCCGGGCGGCGGCGGAGTTGAAGCAGATGACCCGGCCCGTCTCGTCGGCGATGACGAGACCGTCGGGGAGGTCGTCGGGGTCGATGGCTCCGTCCGCGTCCGCGACCCTGGTGACGGTCGCGATGCTGTCCGCGCGGTCGATGTGCGACTCGCGCGGCCTGCTCATGCCGACTGCCATATTCCCGTACCCCACCTCTCGAACCGGTGCAGTGGGCCCCGAGTCCGTCACCCTACTAGTCGTCGGTGACGGAGCGACACCCTGTGGCAGCGCACCGCTGCGATGCGCCGGGCGGCCGGGTACGGGCCGGGGCGCGGAACGGTCAGCCGGTGGTGCGGCGGGGGCGCTGGGCGCGCGCCGAGGCGTACAGACAGACGGCCGCGGCGGTGGCGAGGTTGAGGCTCTCCGCCTTGCCGTGGATCGGCACCCGTACGACTGCGTCGGCGAGCGCCCGGGTCTCCTCCGGCAGGCCCCAGGCCTCGTTGCCGAAGACCCAGGCGGTCGGCCCGCCCATGGTGCCCGCGTCGAGCTCGTCGTCGAGGTCGTCGTCGCCCGCGCCGTCGGCGGCGAGGATCCGTACGCCCGCGCCCCGCAGCCCCTGCACCGCCTGCTCGACCGGTACACCGACGGCGACCGGCAGATGGAAAAGCGAACCGACGGACGCACGCACGGACTTGGGGTTGTACAGGTCCACGGATGCGTCCGTGAGCACGACGGCGTCGGCGCCCGCGGCGTCGGCACAGCGCAGCACCGTGCCGGCGTTCCCGGGGTCGCGCACATGGGCGAGGACGGCGACCAGGGTGGGCTTCGCGGCGAGGATGGACTCGAACGGCGAGTCGAGGAAGCGGCAGACACCGATCAGTCCCTGCGGCGTGACGGTCTGCGACATCTCGGCGAGCGTGTCGCCGTCGGCGAGGTGCACCCGGGCGCCGGCCGCGTGGGCGGCGTCGACGATGTCGGCGTACCGCTCGGCCGCCTCGACGGTGGCGAAGAGCTCCAGCAGCGTCGGCTCACCGTCGCTGCCGCGGTGCTCGGCGGCCTCGCGCACGGCCTGCGGCCCCTCGGCGATGAACCGTCGCTCCTTGCCGCGGAAGTTGCGCCGGGCAAGGCGCCGGGCGGCGGCGACACGCGGCGATCGCGGGGAGATCAGTTCGGGGGTGCCCATGGTCGGCGGCGGGCCTCTCTACGTGCGGAGGTACGGATCGGGCGGAGGTACGGAACACGTCGTGCAACGCACCGGACCCGCAGACGACGAGCGCCTGCGGGTCCGGCTCAAAGCCAAGAAGTGTGCCCTGGATCAGGCGGCCTTCGGGGCGTTGACATCGCTCGGGAGGGCCTTCTGGGCAACCTCGACGAGGGCGGCGAACGCGTTGGCGTCGTTGACCGCGAGCTCGGCCAGGATCTTGCGGTCCACCTCGATGTTGGCGGCCTTCAGACCCTGGATGAGGCGGTTGTACGTCATGCCGTTCTGGCGGGCAGCGGCGTTGATGCGCTGGATCCACAGCTGACGGAAGTCGCCCTTGCGCTTCTTGCGGTCGTTGTAGTTGTAGACCAGGGAGTGGGTGACCTGCTCCTTGGCCTTGCGGTACAGGCGCGAGCGCTGACCGCGGTAACCGCTGGCGGCCTCGAGGATTGCCCGGCGCTTCTTGTGGGCGTTGACTGCCCGCTTGACGCGTGCCACTTGTTAACTCCTTGTAGCGGGGCTGGTGTTCACGGTATCGACTCACCCAGCCCGGAAACGAATTGGTCCCGGTGTGACAGAGGTCGCGCCCCCGGACTCACCGGGGGCCTGGCCTCACTTGCCGAGAAGCTTCTTGATCTTCTTGGCGTCGGCCGGAGCCACGACGACCGTGCCGGTCAGCGAGCGGGTCTTCTTGGACGACTTGTGCTCGAGCAGGTGGCGCTTGCCGGCCTTCTCGCGGAGCACCTTGCCGGAGCCGGTGATCTTGAAGCGCTTGCTGGCACCGCTGTGCGTCTTGTTCTTCGGCATCGCGCCGTTCTCTCCTCGTCAGTGGCGCCCCTCGCGGTGCGGGCACCGGACAGCAGGGGCGTCAGATCTTGGTGGGAATTCCGGGGGGACCCGGGGCCGCCTGGATGGCGCCCCCTGAGGTCACGCCTCGGAAGGTGTATCGGTCGAAGCCTCGGGCTGCGCCTCGGCCGGAGCCTCGGCAGCCTCTTCCGCAGCCTCGGCGTCGGGGGCGTAGCCCTGACGCTCCGCCTTGCGGGCGGCCTGGGCCTCACGGGCCTCGGCCATGGCTTCGGTCTTCTTCTTGTGCGGGCCCAGAACCATGATCATGTTCCGGCCGTCCTGCTTCGGGTTCGACTCGATGAAGCCGAGTTCCTCGACGTCCGAAGCGAGACGCTGAAGCAGTCGGAAGCCGAGCTCAGGGCGGGACTGCTCACGACCACGGAACATGATCGTGATCTTGACCTTGTCGCCCTGCTTGAGGAACCGAACGACGTGACCCTTCTTGGTGTCATAGTCGTGCGGGTCGATCTTCGGCCGGAGCTTCATCTCCTTGATGACCGTGTGCGCCTGGTTCTTCCGCGCCTCACGGGCCTTCATGGCCGACTCGTACTTGAACTTCCCGTAGTCCATGAGCTTGCACACGGGCGGACGGGCGGTCGCCGCCACCTCGACCAGGTCGAGGTCGTACTCCTGTGCGAGTTCCAGGGCCTTGGCAAGCGGAACAATCCCGACCTGCTCGCCGCTGGGACCGACAAGTCGCACCTCGGGAACGCGAATCCGGTCGTTGATGCGGGGCTCGGCGCTGATGGATCCTCCTCGGTAGCACCACGCGGCCGCCTGGCGGACAGCCACGTAACGTCTGTTTTCCTGAGACCAACCGCACCAGCACATCAAAAATGCCCCGGACGGGACACAGGCGGGGCTCCTGGAAAACCGGAACACCGCCGCGGTCAACCGCGGGGCGCATCATCGGGCGGCTCCATCGTCCGTACGGAACGATGGTCGCCACCTGACCGGTGACCTGCCGTCCCGGAGGATGGTCAGGTGGGAGATCGGAGCCTCCACTTGTGGGCCGGACACATAGATGTCCAGCCGGTCGTTACACAAGGTTAGCAGCTCCCCGGGGGTGGTGCGACCCGTGCACCGCTCGCGCAGCTCCCGCGGACGGGGGCCTGCAGGCGTGGGCCTATCGTATGGCTCATGAGTGACGCGACCCCCAGCAGTGAAACCCCCGGCTTCGACGACATGGCCCGCGACATCGCGGAGGTCCCCGCGGTCGAGGTGATCGTGACGGTCGCCGTCAATCTGATGAGCGCCGCCGCCGTGAAGCTCGGCCTGACCGAGGACGGCGACAAGCACAAGGACCTCGACGAGGCCCGCAAGCTGGTCCACGCGCTGGCCGGCCTGCTGGACGCGAGCACCACCGAGATCAGCTCGTTCCACGCGGCGCCGCTGCGGGACGGCCTGAAGTCGCTGCAGCTGGCGTTCCGCGAGGCGTCGCTCGTCCCGGACGAGCCGGGCCAGGGCCCCGGCGAGAAGTACACCGGCCCCGTCTTCGGCTGAGCCCGCCCCGCCCCTTTCTTTCCTTCCTTCCTTCGACGACCGTGAGCCCCCAGCCCGTCCGGGCAGGGGGCTCACGGTCGTTCGCGGGCCGGTCGGTCGATCAGCGTGCGAAGAGAGGCTCACCGGGAGTGATCGCGTCGGCCGGAAGCAGCGCCAGGTCCAGGCCCCGCACCAGCCGGGCGCGCAGCACCGCGTCGGCGGCCAGGGACTCCGCAACCCGGCGGGCCGCGTCGGCGGGGGCCGCGTCAGGCACCAGGACCAGGGCGAGGGTGCCGCCGGCCCGGCCCGGGACGAGGTGGGCGCGGATCACCGCGGGCTCGGCGGCGACCGCCTCGCGTACCGCGGAGGTGACCGCCGGGTCGTCCAGCGGGTCGGCGCTGGTACGGCCCTCGGCGAGCGCGAGCAGCGCGGAGCCGGTCAGCTCGAACGCGACGGGACCTGCGAGATCGAGCACCACCGTGTCCGCCTTCTCGTGCGCGGCGGCCTGCAGCGCCTGGTGCAGGGGTACGGCGACGGGGCGGGCCTGCGGGTCCCAGAGCGCCAGTGAGGCGGTCGAGGTGAAGGCGGGCAGGGCGCGACGGTCCCCGGCCTGGAGCGTCGGCACGGCCATGTCGCTGGTCTTCTCCCGACGCAGCCCGGTTTCGTCCTCCTCCACTTCCCCGAGGACGGCGACGACGGGGACCAGGAGGCGGGCGCCCTTGAGCGCTTCGAGGACTGGGCCGATGGCCGTACGGTCCTCGACCCAGGCGGCGAGTGCCGCGGTCAGTGCGGGGTCGGCCGTGCCATCGTCGTCGGAGTAACCGGAGTCCGGAATGTTCTTCTGCGCCACAGGGTGAGCGTAGTCGGTGCGGTTTCTCACGAAGCCCTCAGGTGGACCACAGCCCGTTGCCAGGTGCCCTTCCTAGCGTCCGGTTCCATGACCCTGCCGATACCGAAGACAAGTACGAAGATGCGTACGTCCGTGCTGTCCGCGTCCGTGACCACCGTGTTCCTGCTGGCCGGTTCTGTTGCGGGCGGCATGTATCTGGCGGGCCGGTGGTCGGCTCCGGGCCCCGGCCCGGTCGCCTCCGTGTCGTCGGCCGCGGACTCACCGGCTCCGGGCCCGCCGGCTCCGGTGGTGACGAGCGAGGAGCCCGAGGTGGATCTGGACGCGGAGCTGGCCGCGGCGGTGGCGCCGCTGGCCGACGACTCCAGCGTGTCGGTCGCGGTGCTGGACGCCGCGGTCGGGGCCGGTGCGGTGTACGGGAAGGGGACGTACGCCACCGCGAGCATCGTCAAGGTCGGCATCCTCGCGGCGCTGCTGCTCCGGGCCCAGGACCAGGGGCGGGAGCTCACCGAGTTCGAACGCAGCCGTTCCGTCACCATGATCGAGAACAGCGACAACGCCGCCGCGACCGCGCTGCTGCGGACGATCGGCGGGGCGGCCGGGCTCGACGCGGCCAACACCCGGTTCGGCCTGGTCAGCACGACCGCCGCGGCTGCGTGGGGGCTGACCCGGACCACGGCGGCGGATCAGCTGGTGCTGCTGAAGACGGTGTTCGGTACGCACTCGAAGCTGACCGAGGACTCCCGTGCCTATCTGCAGCGGCTGATGCGGAACGTGGCGGCCGATCAGCATTGGGGGGTGTCCGCGGCGGGCAGCGACTGGGCGCTGAAGAACGGGTGGATGCCGCGGAGCGCCACCGGCCTCTGGGACATCAACAGCATCGGACAGGTGAAGAGCGACGGGCACACGTACCTGGTGGCGGTGCTCTCCGCCGGGCAGCAGACGATGGCGACGGGGATCGAGCAGGTGGAGTCGGTCGCGAAGGCCGCGGTCGAGGTGCTCGACGCGGCGCGCCGATGACGCACGGGCCTCGCGGCCGGACGATCGGATCGCGGGGTGGCCGCCACGGCTTCAGCGGCGTGCGAAGGTTCTCCTGTCGCGCCACAGCAGCACGGCCAGCGCCAGCAGTACGGCTCCCAGGCCGCCCGCGGCCGGGGCGAGCCAGCCTGCGGGGCCGCCGTCACGGTGCTGCGCGGTGGGACCGGGGCCGAAGTACCGCTTGCGGTAGCCGGCCTTCGAGGAGTCGGCGGAGCCGGCCGGCTCCGCCTCTGCCCGCAGACCGGCCTTGCGGAGCTTGCCGCCCGCCTTGATCGCGGCGGCCGGGTCGACGATGCCGTAGCCCCGGGAGTCGTCGCGGCCGCCCGCCGGGGAGCTGCGGGCGGTGTCCGTCAGGAGCGCCTTCACCTGGGCGGGCGTGAGTCCCGGATGGGCGGCCCGTACCAGCGCGACCGCGCCGGAGACGAACGCGGAGGCCGCCGATGTGCCCCACTCGATGTAGTAGTGACGGTCGGGGGCCGGGACCACTATGTCGACGCCGGGAGCGCTGACGGTGGCGTACCAGTGGCGGGTGGAGAAGGCCGCGTGGGTGCCGTAGCGGTCGACGGCGGCGACCGCGATCACGCCGGGGTAGGCGGCGGGGTACGAGATGTGGTCACCCTTCTCGCCCCCGTTGCCCGCCGACGCGACGACGACGGCGCCCTTCTTCAGCGCGTACTGGATGGCGGCGTCCTCGCCGCCCTCGGGGTGTGCGGACGCGCTGTCGTCGCCCAGGGAGAGGTTGATGACGTCGGCGCCGTGGTCGGCGGCCCAGCGGATGCCGTCGGCCAGGGCCGTACCGCGGGACTCGCGGGCCTTGTCGCGGGACGGGTCGGAGGCTTCGAGGATCACCCGGACCGGGAGGATCTTCGCCTCGGGGGCGATGCCGAGCACTCCGTCGGCGCGGCCGACGCCGTGGCCGCGGCCCGCGATGATTCCGGCCATCGCGGTGCCGTGCCGGGCCCAGGAACGGTCGCCGCGCCCGGCGCCGAAGCCGATCAGGTCCTTGCCGGGCAGTACCTGGCCCGCCAGGTCGGGGAGGCTGTCATCGACCCCGGTGTCGACGACGGCGACGGTGATGCCCTTGCCCTTGGTGGTCTGCCACGCCCGGTCGGTGTGGAGCGCCTGCAGCCCCCACTGCTGCGGCCGGATGGTGTCCGCGCGGGCGGGGACGGCCGGGAGCAGCGTGAACGCGGTGGCGGCGCAGAGCGCGCCGAGGGCGCGGCGGTGGCGGCGGCTGTTCATCGCGGCTGCTCCGAGAGGTCGGTGACGGTCCGGCGCAGCCCGCGCTCGATCCGGTCGGCGATGCCCTTGGCCTCATGGCCGAGGCCGGCCTGCGCGGCGGCCGTGGTCGCGTCCGCGGCGATCGCCTTCGCGACCGGCTGCGGATCGCTGACCGTACGTCCGTCCGCGAACCCGGAGACGGCGAACACGACGACCGGCACCTCGGTCAGCACATGGACGGTCCAGCTGCCGCGCTGCCGGTCGCCGAAGCCGGCGGCGACCGTGCCCTTGACCGCGTACGTACGGGGCATCAGGTCGGTGCGCGCGTCGAGGTGCTGATCGGAGAATCTGGTGCTCAGCGCTCTCATGGCGTCGGTGGAGCCCTCGGTGAAGATCATGCCGACCGTGGTGACGCTGCTGGAGGTGGCGTCCACGTAGGTGGCGCGCAGCAGCCGCTCGCAGCCGACCGGGCGGATCGTCTTGAGCAGCAGCGGGTCCAGGGCGGTCGTGCAGCCGCTGTCCGGGGCGACGGCGACCCGGGTCCAGACCCGGTCCGCACCGCCGGGCCCCGCGCCGTCCCCTTCGAGGGTGCGGGGGAACAGGGTGTCCACGGGGACGTTGTGCCAGACGGTGCGCCCGGTGGCGTAGGGATTGCGCGTACCGGCGTCGGCCGAGGAGTCACTGATGAGCCAGCTGCCGGTGACCGCTCCGCCGATCAGTCCGAGCCCGAGCACGACACAGGCCGCCGCGGCGGCGGTCCGTGCGGGGCGGCGGGTACGGACGGGACGCAGCCGGGTGGTGGTCTCGGCGGGCGTCTCCGGCCTGGGGTACGGCAGGGCGTGGAAGTGCGTCTGCGCGGGCGGGAAGTAGCCGCCGGGATGCGGCGGGGCCGCACCGGGACGCGGGGTGAGATCCACGGCCCCCACGGGCCTCCGCCGGGTCGGCGGGGGCGACGTCGTTCCGGGGCGGGGCGCAGCGGTGGGGGCCGGGACGGCCGCGGGCACGACGCGGAGCCGAGTGGTCGTCTCCATCGGCGTCGGCTCCGGTTCCGGCGGGTGCGGGGAAGTCGGGGCTGCGGCAGGGGCATACGGTCCGCGCGTCGGCGCGTCCTGAGCGGGAACGGCGGGTGCGGTGCGCTCGGGCGCGGACGTGGGCGAGCCGAACGCCGGCACATCCGGAGCCGTCGGCTGCGGGTCCTGGGTCGGGGGCGGGGGCGTCGCCCCGGTCGTACGCACCGGTTTCCCGTGGGTGTCCGGTGGCGCGGCCGGGCGTGGTGGCGCCGTCGGTCGGGGCGGCACGGGAGCGCGCTGCGCCTCGGTACTCATCCGCCCCCCTGGTCCACGTTCCGTACCGCTCGCGGATCACCTTCACAGGCAGGCCTGTTGGTCACCGCGTCCCGTTACTCTACGGGCTGTGAGAGGCCCGGCGGGAGTCGGGCGTCGCGCCCCTGGGAGATCTGCCCCGATCGTCCCCCTACCCAGTGGTAAAGGTGTCTGGCAAGCTGCGGCCATGACTGCGCGTGCCGCTGACCGGACCCGTTACGAGCGGGCCACCGCACATCTCGACGCCCCGATCGCCGTGGTCGATCTGGATGCCTTCGATGCCAACGCCGACGACCTGGTCCGCCGGGCGGCGGGGAAGCCGATCCGGGTCGCGAGCAAGTCGGTGCGCTGCCGGACGCTGCTGGAGCGGGTGCTCGCACGGCCGGGGTTCGCCGGGGTGATGTCGTTCACGCTCGCCGAGTCGCTCTGGCTGGCCCGGGCCGGTTTCGACGACGTACTGCTGGCCTATCCGTCGGCCGACCGGTCCGCCTTCGCCGAGCTGGCCGGGGACCCGAAGCTGGCCGCCGCGGTCACGGTGATGGTGGACGACCATGCGCAGCTGGAGCTGATCGACGCGGCGCGGGCCGGTGGCCAGGAGGAGATCCGGGTCTGTCTGGAACTGGACACGTCGCTGCGGCTGCTCGGCGGCCGGGTCAGGATCGGGGCGCTGCGTTCGCCGCTGCGCTCCCCCGCCCAGCTCGCGGAGCTCGCCCGCTCGGTGGCGCGCAGGCCCGGTTTCCGGCTGGTCGGCCTGATGGCGTACGAGGGGCATATCGCCGGCGTCGGGGACTCGGTCGCGGGCCGGCCGCTGCGTTCCCGGGCGATCCGGCTGATGCAGGCGACGGCCCGCAGGGAGCTGGCGGCCCGGCGGGCTGAGGTGGTCCGGGCCGTGCGGGCGGTGGCGCCGGATCTGGAGTTCGTGAACGGCGGCGGCACCGGCAGTGTGCAGCACACGGCGGCGGAGCCGGCGGTGACCGAGATCGCGGCCGGGTCGGGGCTCTACGCGCCCCGGCTGTTCGACAACTACACGTCGTTCGTGGCACGCCCGGCGGCGCTGTTCGCGCAGCCCGTGGTGCGGCGGCCCGGCGTGGGGGTGGTGACGGTGCTCGGCGGCGGCTACCCGGCGTCGGGGGCCGCGGGGGCGGACCGGCTGCCCGTTCCGTATCTGCCGGAAGGGCTGCGCTACGACCCGCAGGAGGGGCCCGGCGAGGTGCAGACACCGCTGCTCGGCGCCCCGGCCGACGATCTGCTGATCGGTGACAAGGTGTGGTTCCGGCACGCGAAGGCCGGTGAGCTGTGCGAGCGCTTCGACGAGCTGCAGCTGATCGAGGGCGACCGGGTGACGGCGACCGTGCCGACGTACCGCGGCGAGGGGCAGACGTTCCTCTGACCTCCTGGCTCCCTGTCCCCCTGACGTGATGTCAGGGAGCCACGGAGCTGCCGACGCCGCCGCTGGTCTCGCTGTCGTCGATCGGCCGGATGGCCCGGGTGAGGGTGTCCATGAGGGAGAGCGGCGGTCCGTCGGGACCCGCGTCGAAGGCGTAGCGCACGATGACCGGCGATTCGCTGCCGACCGTCGACGGGAAGACGAGCGACTGCACATAGCCGCCGGGTCCCTTGGCGGTGTGGACCCGCCAGCGCACCTCGTAGCCCGTGCGGCCCGCCACGCTGACCGATGCGGATCTCAGCTGCTCATGGGAGGTGATGCCTCCGTGGATCCGGTCGCCGACGATGTTCTCCTCGTACGCCTTGTCGGCCGCGGTGCTGATGTCCTGCTTGGCCAGGGCCTCGGCGGAAGTGAGGTCCGTCTCGCTCGCCGTACGGGTGGTCACCGTGCCGTGGTAGCAGAAGGCGGAGGAGTCGCCGGGGCAGGCGTAGGAGTCGGCAGTGCGCATGGTGAGCGCCTTCTCGACGGTGCTCTCCGGCCTCTCCCAGCCGTCGGGGATCGGCAGGGTGATGCCGTTGAGCTGGTCGACGAGCAGCGTCGGGTCCGTCGCCGGACCGTCCCCACCGGCCGTGGTGGTGGCGGTGGGGAGCGGGGCGGAGCGGGTCGGCCCGGACGACTTGGATGCCGCTCCGCCGTCCTCCCTGCCCAGCTGGACGGCCCCGGTGACGGCCGCACCGACGACGACCAGGGCCGCCGTCGTGATCGCCGCGATCCGGATGCCGCCCCCGCCTCCGCTGCCTCCGCCCGCGTACGGGGGTGGGACCGGCTGCTGCGGTGCGGGCGTGTTCGGCCGGGTGTGAGCGGTCCATGCCGCGCCGTCCCACCACCGGTCGGTGCCCGGGGCCGCGGAGTCCGGGTACCAGCCGGGCGGTGTCGCGTTGCTCATGCCTCCACTCTAGGGTTCCGCCGTCGACGGGAGTCCGGGGCGGGCGGTTCGACGTGGGGTCGTGGAGCCATGAGCACGCGCGTATCGAGGGGCCCGTCAGACGGGCGTGACGTACGCGCCGGAGATTCCACCGTCGACAAGGAAGTCCGTGGCGTTCACGAACGAGGAGTCGTCGCTCGCGAGGAACGCGACCGCCGCCGCGATCTCGGTGGCCTCCGCGAACCGGCCGACCGGGATGTGCACCAGCCGGCGGGCCGCGCGCTCCGGGTCCTTGGCGAACAGCTCCTGGAGCAGTGGGGTGTTGACCGGCCCGGGGCAGAGCGCGTTGACCCGGATGCCTTCACGCGCGAACTGGACACCGAGTTCGCGGGACATGGCGAGCACGCCGCCCTTGGACGCGGTGTACGAGATCTGGCTGGTGGCCGCGCCCATGATGGCCACGAACGACGCGGTGTTGATGATCGAGCCGCGGCCCTGGCGCCGCATGTAAGGGAGGGCGGCCTTGCAACAGAGGTAGACGGAGGTGAGGTTGACGTCCTGGACGCGCTTCCAGGCCTCCAGTCCGGTGGTGAGGATGGAGTCGTCGTCGGGCGGCGAGATGCCCGCGTTGTTGAAGGCGATGTCGACGGAGCCGTAGGTGTCGTATGCCGCCTTGAAGAGCGCCTCGACCTGTTCGGGGTCGGTGACATCGGTGCGTACGAAGATGCCGCCGGCCTCGTCGGCCGCGGCCTTGCCCGCGGTCTCGTCGATGTCCGCGCAGACGATGTGGGCGCCCTCGGATGCCAGGCGGCGGGCGGTGGCGAGGCCGATGCCGCTGCCGGCGCCGGTGATGACGGCGGTGCGGCCGACCAGGCGGCGGCAGATGTTCTCGGTGTCGGTGGTCATGCTGGTTCAGGCCTCCGTACTGATGAAGACGTTCTTGGTTTCGGTGAAGGCGGTGAGGGCGTCGGGGCCCAGTTCCCGGCCGAGACCGGACTGCTTGTAGCCGCCGAACGGGGTCCAGTAGCGGACGCTGGAGTGCGAGTTGACGGACAGGTTCCCGGCCTGGACCGCCTGGGAGACGCGCAGCGCGCGGCCGACGTCTCGGGTCCAGATGGAGCCGGCGAGGCCGTACTCGGTCGCGTTCGCGAGCCGGACGGCGTCGGCTTCGTCCTCGAAGGGCAGGACGACGGCGACCGGTCCGAAGACCTCTTCGGTGGCCACGGGCGAGTCGGGGCGGGCGTCGGTCAGCACGGTCGGCGGGAACCAGAACCCTGGGCCCTCGGGTGCGCCGCCCCGGATCGCGGTCGCGCCCTCGGGGACGTACGACCGTACGCGTTCCAGCTGGGCCCGGGAGATCAGAGGCCCCATCCGGGTCTTCTCGTCGGAGGGGTCGCCGACGACGACCGAGGCGACGGCCGGGGCGAGGAGTTCGAGGAAACGGTCGTAGGCGGAGCGCTGGACGAGAATGCGGGTGCGGGCGCAGCAGTCCTGGCCCGCGTTGTCGAGGAACGCCATGGGTGCGGCGACCGCGGCGGCCTCGATGTCGGCGTCGGCGAAGACGATGTTTGGGCTCTTGCCGCCGAGTTCGAGGGTCAGCCGCTTCACACGCTCGGCGCACCTGGCCATGATCTGCTTGCCGACCCGGGTGGAGCCGGTGAAGACGATCTTGGCCACGCCGGGGTGCTCGACGAGGGCGTTACCCGTCTCGGCACCCGCTCCGGGCAGCACCTGGAAGAGATGCTCGGGAAGGCCCTCGTCCAGGGCGAGCCGGGCGAGCCGCAGGGCGGTGAGCGGGGTGGTCTCGGCGGGTTTGAGGAGGACGGCGTTGCCTGCGGCGAGGGCGGGGGCGACGCCCCAGGCGGCGATCGGCATGGGGAAGTTCCACGGCGCGATCACGCCGACGACGCCGAGGGGTTCGAGCAGGGTGAGGTCGATGCCGCCGGGGACCGGGATCTGCCGCCCGTTGAGCCGCTCGACTCCCCCGGCGGCGAATTCGAGCAGATCGCGGACGTTGCCCGCTTCCCACCGGGCGTTGGCGAGGGTGTGGCCGGCCTCACGGACCTCCAGCCGGGCCAGCTCCTCGCGGTGTCCGTCGACGGCCGCGGCGAAGCGGCGCAGCAGGCGCGCGCGGTCCGCGGGGGCCATCGCCGCCCAGATCCGCTGGGCGGCCGCTGCTCGGCGCACGGCGGTGTCGACCTCGGCCGCGGTGGTGGCCGGGACGATCGCGACGACTTCCTCGGTCGCCGGGTTGAGTACCTGGTGCTCGGTGGTCACGGAGTGCCTCACAGACGTTCGAAGGAGCGGCGGAGCTCCCAGTCGGTCACCGCTGCGTCGAACGCCTCGAGTTCGACGCGCGCCATGTTGCGGTAGTGCGCGACGACGTCGTCGCCGAAGGCCGCCTTCGCCAGGTCGCTCTTCTCCCAGAGGCCGGCCGCTTCGCGCAGTGTGGTGGGGACGTGGTCGTACGCGGCGGTGTAGGCGTTGCCCTCGCAGGGTTCGGGGAGTTCGAGCTTCTGCTCGATGCCGTGGAGGCCGGCGGCGATCAGACCGGCGACGGCGAGGTGCGGGTTGACGTCACCGCCGGGCAGCCGGTTCTCGAACCGGGTCGAGCGGCCGTGGCCGACGACGCGGAGCGAACAGGTGCGGTTGTCGTGGCCCCAGGCGACCGCGGTCGGGGCGAACGAGCCGGGCTGGAAGCGTTTGTACGAGTTGATGTTCGGCGCGTAGAGCAGGGAGAAATCGCGCAGTGCGGCGAGCTGTCCGGCGAGGAAGTGGCGCATCACCGGGGACATGCCACCCGCTTCGCCCGCCATGACGTTGCGCCCGTCCGCATCTTGGAGGGAGAGGTGGATGTGGCAGGAGTTGCCCTCGCGCTCGTTGAACTTGGCCATGAAGGTGAGCGCGACGCCCTCCTGGGCGGCGATCTCCTTGGCGCCGGTCTTGTAGACGGCGTGCTGGTCGCAGGTGACCAGGGCCTCGTCGTAGCGGAAGACGATCTCGTGCTGTCCGGGGTTGCACTCGCCCTTCGCGGACTCGACGGTCAGGCCCGCGGCCGCCATCTCGTTACGGATGCGACGGAGCAAGGGTTCGATGCGGCCGGTGCCGAGGACCGAGTAGTCGATGTTGTACTGGTTGGCCGGGGTCAGATCGCGGTAGTTGCGGTCCCACGCCTGTTCGTAGGTGTCCTTGAAGACGATGAATTCGAGCTCGGTGCCGACATGCGCGGTGAAACCGTGCTCGGCGAGACGCTCCAGCTGGCGGCGGAGGATCTGGCGGGGCGCGGCGACGACGGGTGAGCCGTTCTCCCAGGCGAGGTCGGCGATGACCATGGCCGTGCCGTCGTTCCATGGGACGCGCCGCAGGGTGGTGAGGTCGGGGTGCATGGCGAAGTCGCCGTACCCGCGCTCCCAGGAGGACATGGCATAGCCGTCGACGGTGTTCATGTCGGTGTCGACGGCGAGCAGATAGTTGCAGCCCTCCGTGCCGTGTTCCAGGACCTCGTCGAGGAAGAAGCGGGCGGCGAACCGCTTGCCCTGCAACCGTCCCTGCATGTCGGGGAAGGCCAGGACGACGGTGTCGATCTCACCGCTCTCGACGAGGATCCGTAGTTCCTCGACCTCCAGCGGGGGTGTGCGGTCTGCCACGGGAAGATCCTCCTTCGGTCAGCCGGAAGTCATAAGGTATGGGCAAGAACCATTGTTGGGAAGAGAGGTCGGGACGTGGCGCAGGAAAGCGAGTCCGGCCGGCACGGGTCCGCGCGGCAACTGCGACCCGTGCTGCGACCCGTGCGCGCGGGCAACGGCTTCGAGGAGGCGCTCGAACAGATCCTCCAGGTGGTGAGGCTCGGGCTGGTGCCCGGCGGCGAGCGGCTGCCCGCCGAGCGCGACCTGGCCGAGCTGCTCGGGATCAGCCGGGTCACGCTGCGCGAGGTGCTGAAGGTGCTGCAGGACCAGCGGCTGGTGGAGAGCAGACGAGGGAGGTACGGCGGTACCTTCGTGCTCCCCCGCACCGACAGCCCCGGCGAGGACGAGCTGCGCCGCCGGGTGGCGGCCGTCGACGTCGAGGACGTCCTGCGCTTCCGTGAGGTGCTGGAGACCGGCGCGGCCGAACTGTGCGCCGCGCACGGGCTGACGGACGAGGGCGCGGAACGGCTGCGTACGGCTCTGGCGGCGACACACGATGCACCTCTGCCCGACTACCGCAGGCGCGACACCCTTCTGCATCTGACACTGGCCGAGCTGTCCGGCTCCGCTTCCCTGACCGCGCAGTACGCGGCCGTCCGGGCCACCGTGAACGACCTGCTGGACTGCATACCGCTGCTCGTGCGGAACCTGGAG
This sequence comes from Streptomyces sp. NPDC051664, assembly GCF_044453545.1. Taxonomy (NCBI): domain Bacteria; kingdom Bacillati; phylum Actinomycetota; class Actinomycetes; order Kitasatosporales; family Streptomycetaceae; genus Streptomyces; species Streptomyces sp. NPDC051664. Next base: position 201,649 of record NZ_JBITCU010000010.1, read on the forward strand.
CACTCGCAGCATCAGCACACCGCGCTCGTCGAGGCGGTGCTCGACGGGGACGCGGAGGCGGCGCGCGCCGTGATGCGCGAACACTGCGCGGGCACGGCGGCGCTGCTGCGCGGATTCCTGGCCTGACCGCTTGCGCGGCGACCCACCGAAACGCAAAGGTATTCCTCAGCACCATTGAATCGGGTCCGCCCGCAGGCGGCCGACCGGAGGGTCCCGCCATGTCCGTACCGCTCATCGGCGTCACCACCTATCTGGAGCCCGTCGCCCGCTGGGGTGTCTGGGAACTGCCCGCCGCCCTGCTCCCGTCCGCCTACCCGCGGCTGGTCCAGCGCTCCGGGGGCCTCGCCGCTCTCCTGTCGCCGGACGCCCCGGCCCGGGCGGCGGCCGCCGTGGCCCGGCTGGACGGTCTCGTCATCGCGGGCGGCGCCGATGTCGAGCCCGCGCGGTACGGGGCGGAGCCCGGACCGAGGACCGGACCGCCGAACCGGGAGCGCGATGCCTGGGAGCTGGCCCTGCTCGATGCCGCTCTGGGGTCCGGCACACCGGTGCTCGGCATCTGCCGTGGTATGCAGCTCATGAATGTGGCGTTCGGCGGCACCCTCATCCAGCACCTGGACGGGCATGCCGGCCCGCACGGGAAGGCCGGGGTCCTCGGCGAGCACCCGGTGACACCGGTACCGGGGACGCGCTACGCATCGATCGTGCCCGAGGAGTCCGCCGTACCGACCTACCACCACCAGGCCGTGGACCGCCTCGCACCGGACCTGGTGGCGTCCGCCCACGCGGCGGACGGCACGGTGGAGGCGGTCGAACTGCCGGGGGCGCGGTGGGCGCTCGGGGTGCAGTGGCATCCGGAGATGGGTGACGACCTGCGGGTCATGCAGGCGCTGGTGACGGAGGCGTCACGCGGCTGATCGTTCGACGGCCGGCAGCTACCGCGTGCGCCGTCCGAGCCTGCCGCGCAGCCATTCCAGCGCCGCCGCCGCCTGCGCACCCTGGAACGCCCGTACGGTCGGCAGTCCCGGCGGGTCCGGCATCAGCGAGTGCGCGAGGAAATAGCCGGCGAGCGCGGCGCTGCGCACGGAGTCCGGGAGGTCGGCCCAGTGGTGACGGACGCCGGCGGCCGGCGGGGCGGTCACTTTCATCTGTGCATCCTTGGCCCCCGGGCGCAGGCCGGCCAACCGATTTCCGCGGGGTGAAGGCGTCCCTCCGCCTCTGCTCAATGGCCGGACGGGCTCGATCGGCCCGTCAGCGACAGCAGGTCGCGGGCCGGGCCCGCCGGCCGGTGTCCCGAGGGCCAGACCGCCCGCAGCTGTCGCCTCAGCCGCACCCCCGCCACCGGAATCTTTACCAGCCGCCGCGAGGACAGTTCCTCCCCCAGCGCCAGTTCGCTCAGCACGCACGGCCCCGCGCCGCTCTCCGCCGCCCCCTTGACCGCCGTCGTGGACGACAGTTCGAGCAGTGGCTGCGCAAGACCGCCGTGCACGGCGAGTGCCGCGTCCAGGACCTGCCGGGTGCCGGAACCGCGCTCGCGCAGGATCAACGGGGTCGCAGCCAGTTCCTGTGGGGTCAGCGGGGTGCGGCGGCCGGCCCACGCATGGGACGGGGCGACCACGACGACGAGACGGTCGTGTGCGATCACCGTGCCGTCGAGGCCCTCCGGTATGAACAGTCCCTCCACGAATCCGAGGTCGGCCTCCCCTGCGAGCAGGCGCCCCGCGACCGCCGCCGAGTTACCCGCGAGCAGGGAGACCGCGGTGTCCGGCCGTGCGGCGCGCAGCGCGATCAGCCAGCCGGGCAGCAGATATTCGGCGATGGTCATGGAGGCGGCGACCCGCAGCCGGGAGTCGCGCCGGTCGCGCAGCGCCTGCGCGCCCACATCGAATACCTCGGCGGCCTCGACGATTCGGCGCGCCCAGTCGGTGACGAGCGCGCCCGCGTCGGTGAGCCTGGAGCCGCGCGGCGAGCGGTCGAGGAGGGCCACGCCGAGCTGCCGCTCCATCGACCGGATGCGGCTGCTGGCGGCGGGCTGGGTGATGCCGACGTCCCGTGCCGCCCGTCCCAGGCTGCCGTGCCGGGCGACGGCCAGCAGCAGCTCCAGCGCTCCGAGGTCGGGGACCCGGTGGGACAGAAGGACGGGTGCGGGTGCGTCGCTGGGCATAAAGCCAGCTTATGACCTCATAGAGACAAGCTCCCTGGTGGGGGACGGCCCCCGGAACGAAGATCGTGGCATGGCCACCTTTCTGCAGACCCGCGCCCGGACGGGCGCCCCGCACTCCGCCGCTGTGCGACTTCCTCGTCTGCGGTACTTCGGCCCCAACTGGTACGCGACGGTCATGGGCACCGCCATCGTGGCCGCCGCGGGCGCGGCGCTTCCCGTGCACGTGCCCGGGCTGCGCGCTGCCTGCACGGTGGTGTGGGCACTCGCGGCGCTGCTTCTCGCCGCGGTTCTCGCCGCCCGCGCCGGGCACTGGTGCGCCCACCGCGACCAGGCCCGCGCCCATCTCCTCGACCCGGCCGTAGCCCCGTTCTACGGCTGCCTCTCGATGGCGCTGCTGGCCGTCGGCGGCTCCACGATGGTGGTCGGCCGGGATGTCGTCGGGCATCGGGCGGCCCTCGCCGTGGACGTGGTGCTCTACAGTGCGGGCACGGCGATCGGCCTGGCCGTCGCGGTCGCCATTCCGTATCTGATGGTCGTACGCCACCGTCCGGCGCCCGGGACGGCGTCGCCGGTCTGGCTGCTGCCGGTGGTGGCTCCGATGGTCTCCGCGGCACTCGGCCCGCTGCTGGTACCGGAGCTGCCCGCCGGTCAGTGGCAGGAGGCGATGCTGCTCGCCTGCTACGCGATGTTCGGGCTGAGCCTGCTGGCGACGCTGACGATGCTGCCGCTGATCTTCGCGCGGCTGGTCCACCAGGGTCCGCTGCCGCTCGCCCTGACCCCCACGTTGTTCCTGGTCCTCGGCCCGCTGGGCCAGTCGACGACCGCGGTCGGTCAGCTCGCCGATGTGGCGCCGGGTGCGATCGGGGCACCGTACGCCTCCGCGCTCGGGGCGTTCGCCGTGCTGTACGGGGTACCCGTGATGGGGTTCGCGCTGCTGTGGCTGGCGCTGGCCGTGTCGATGGTGGTGCGGGCGGTACGGGGCGGCATGACGTTCAGCATGACCTGGTGGGGTTTCACCTTCCCGGTCGGCACGTGTGTCACCGGCGCCGCGGGGCTGGCCCGGCACACCGGGCTGACGGCGTTCACCTGGCTGGCCGTCGCGCTGTACGTGCTGCTGGTGTCGGCGTGGGCGGTGGCCGGGCTGCGGACGCTGCGCGGGCTGTTCAGCGGAGCGCTGCTCGCAGCGCCGCAGGCGCCCCGGCCAGTGACGGCCCGTACCACGTGAGATACCGCCCGTCGACGAGTGCGGCGGGCAGTACGGGGAAGGCCTCGGGTCCATCGCCTACGGCGAAGCGGTACGGCTCGTCGGGCAGGACGACCAGGTCGGCGCCCGCCGCGTTCAGTTCGTCGAGCGGGATGCGGGGATAGCGCTCGGGGTGATCGGCGTACACGTTCCGCACTCCGAGCCGGGCCAGCAGATCGCCCGCGAACGTGTCGCGGCCGAGCACCATCCAGGGCCTGCGCCAGATCGGCACGATCGCACGGCGCGGCTCGTCCGGCGGCGGGAGCGCCGCCCAGGCGGCCTCGGCCTCGTCGAGCCAGCGTGGTCTGGCCAGCCCGCATCCGGTCACCAGGACGCGGTGCAGTTCGGCGAAGGCCTGGTCGAGGCTGCGGATCTCCGTGGTGAGGACCTCGACGCCCGCGGCACGGAGCGCGGCAAGGTCGGGTGCGCGGTTCTCCTCCTCGTTGGCGACGACGAGATCGGGGCGGAGCGCGACGACCGCGGCCACATCGGGGTTCTTGGTTCCGCCGATGCGTGCGGCGGTCAGACCGGCCGGATGGGTGCACCAGTCGGTGACGCCGACGAGGAGGCCGGGGGCGGTGGCGGCGACGGCTTCGGTGAGCGAGGGGACGAGCGAGACGACGCGGAGCGCCGGGGCCGGGCCAGGCACCGGGACAGACACCGATTCGGACACCGGGTCTCAGCGCCTCGGGTCGTTCGTGGCGTCGACATGTTCCGCGACCGCGACGACCAGCAGCCGGGTCTCCGGCATCGTGGCCCGCCAGCGGTGCCGTACCCCGCCCGACAGGAACAGCGTGTCGCCGCGCTCCAGCCGGTACGCCTGCCCCTCCGCCTCCACCTCGGCGGCGCCTTCCACGACGTACATCACCTCGTCGTTGCGGTGCTGGAACTCCCGCCCGAGATCCATTTCGCCGGTGAACTCCAGCGCGCTGAGCTGATGGCGCCCACGCACCACTCTGCGTGCCCCGTCGCCCTCGGCCGCCCGGACCACCTCGACGGCGCGCGCCGAGTCGGCGGCGGCGCGCAGCCGTGCCGTGGTGGTCTCCAGGGCGTCGGCCACCCGGTCCAGCGACCGGGCGCTGGGCCTGGCCCGCTCGTTCTCGATCTGACTGAGGAACGGCACGGACAGGCCGCTGCGAGTGGCGACCGCGGCCAGTGTGAGCCCCAGGGATCTGCGCCGTCGGCGGACCGCGGCGCCCACGCGGAGTGCTTCCTTGTCGTCCATGTCCGGCTCCCTCCCGACTCGTCATCCTTCCGGCTGCCAGCACCTTACGCACACGGTTACGCAAGGACGGCCGGTAAAGGAACGTCACACAGCCGGAAGGGGTGGGTCCCGCCCATCGGCGGGACCCACCCCTTCCGGCTGTGTCAGCCCCCTACTGGGGAGCCATCTTGTCCGCGATGCCCGGATTCTTGTCCATCCAGGCCTTCACGGCTTCTTCTTCATGCCCCGTCCCGCGCTTCTGGATCTCGTTCTCCAGGCCGGCCAGCTGCTGCTCGCTGAGCTTGAAGTCCTTGAACCACTTGGTGAGCTGCGGGTAGTTCTTCGGGAAGTCCTTGCTCGCGATCGTACGGATGGTGTCGCCGTTGCCGAAGGCCTTCTTGGGGTCCTTCAGCTTGGTGAGGTCGTACTGGTTGTACGCCCAGTGCGGCGTCCAGAGCAGAACCGCGATCGGCTCCTTCTTGGCGTACGCGCGCTTCAGCTCGGCGAGCATCGAGGGCGTCGAGCTGTCGACGACCTTGTACTCCTTGTCCAGGCCGTAGGCGGGCAGCACGTTGTTCTTCAGATTGGCCATGGTGGCGGTGCCGGGCTCGATGCCGATGATGCGGTTCTTGAACTCGTCACCGCGGCCCTTGAGGTCCTTGTACGACTCGATGCCCTTGACGTACGAGGGGACGGCGATCTCCAGCGAGGTCGGCCCGTACCACGATCCGAGGTCGGTGAGCCGGGAGCCGTACTTGTTCCAGTAGTTCTTCTGGGTGTACGGCAGCCAGCCGTCGAACTGCACGTCGAGCTGGCCGCGGGACATCGCGGCATACATCGGACCGACCTCGAACTGCTTCAGGTTGATCTTGTAGCCACGGTCCTCCAGGACGGCCTTCCACAGATACGTGGCGGCGATGTCCTCCTCCCAGGGGAACCAGGCCATCTCGACGGTACGGTCGCGCTCATCCTTGCCGCCCGCGCCCTTCGCCGCCCCGGCCACGGGCGTCCACTTGTCGGCGACGTCCGGGTTGTCCTTCAGCCAGGCGCGGACGGCGTCCTGTTCCTTGCCCTTGCCGGTCGTCTGGATCTTCGCCTCAAGACTCGTGAGCTGGTCCTCGCTCATCTTGAAGTTCTTGAGCCACTTGCCGACTTCGGGGTTGTCGTCGGCGAAGCCCTTGCGGGTCAGGGTGTGGATGCCGTCGCCCTTGCCCCAGAGGTTCTTGGGGTCCTTGAGCTTGGTGAGGTCGTACTGGTTGTAGGCCCAGTGCGGCGACCACAGCGGGACGACGATCGGTTCCTTCTTGGCGTACGCGCGCTTCAGCTCGGCGAGCATCGACGGCGTCGAGCCGTCGACGACCTTGTACTCCTTGTCGAGGCCGTAGCCCGGCAGGATCTTGTCCTTGAGCAGGCCCGTCTCACCGGCGCTCGGCTCGATGCCGACGACCCGTCCCTTGAAGTCGGACGCCTTGCCCTTGAGGTCGTCGAGCGAGTCGACGCCCTTCACGTACGAGGGGACGGCCAGCTCCAAGGAGGTGGGGCCGTACCAGGAGCCCATGTCCTCCAGGCGGTCCTGGTACTTCTTCCAGTACGTGGCATGGGTGACCGGGAGCCAGGAGTCGGTCTCGAAGTCGATCTGACCGCCTGCCATACCGGTGTAGAGCGCGCCGGCCTCGTACTGCTTGACGTCGACCTCGAAGCCGCGCTGCTCCAGCAGCTCCTTCCACAGGAAGGTGGAGGCGATGCCCTCGTCCCACGGGATGTATCCCATGCTGATCTTCTTGCCCTTGCCGATGTTCGCGGCGTCGGTGACGGAACCGGTCTCCGACTTCGACGTACCGAACATGCCCATGCCGCCTGCGACGAGGGCCAGGACGACGACGCCGACGACCGCGACGGCGGGCTGCGGCCGGTGGTTCCAGATCTTCAGTCCGCCGGCCACCGACTGGGCCCTGGCGAGCGCGCGACGGGCCAGCGGGGAGACCTCGCGGCCGAGCGCGCCGGTCATCCGGTCCAGGTACATCGCCAGGATGACGATGGAGACGCCCGCCTCGAAGCCGAGGCCGACGTCGACGTTGCCGATGGCGCGGTAGACGGAACCGCCGAGGCCGCCGCCGCCGACCATGCCGGCGATGACCACCATGGAGAGGCCCAGCATGATGACCTGGTTGATGCCCGCCATGATCGTGGGCAGGGCGAGCGGCAGCTGGACCCGCAGCAGGGTGTTGCGCGAGGTGGTGCCGAAGGCCTCGGCCGCCTCCACGAGTTCGCCGTCGACCTGACGGATGCCGAGCTCGGTCATCCGGACGCCCGGGGGCAGCGCGAAGATGATCGTGGCGATGATCCCGGGCACCACGCCGACGCCGAAGAAGATGACGCCGGGGATCAGATAGACCATGGCGGGCATGGTCTGCATGAAGTCGAGGACCGGCCGGGTCACCGCGGACACGGCCTTCGAGCGGGCCGCCCAGATACCGAGCGGCACGGCCAGCAGCAGCGTGACGATGGTGGCGACGAGCACCAGGGTGAGGGTGTCCATCGCTTCGTCCCACAGCTCGACCGAGTCGATGAGCGCGAAGCCCACGAAGGCGAGCACACCCGGGAGCAGACCGCGCAGCCACCAGGCGATGACGGCGAGGATGCCCGCGAAGAGCAGCGGGGCGGGGGCGGAGAGTACGGCGGCTATGCCGTCGAACATGCCGCTGACGATCGAGCTGATCGCGTCGAACAGCCAGGCCAGGTGGGTCTGCAGCCAGTCGACCGCAGTGTCCACCCATTCACCGAGCGGGATCCTAAACATCGGCGGCCACCTTCTTCGCAGTGGTGGTGGCGGTGTCCTGCGGGACCTCGGTGGGGCTCATCGGCTCGCCGAGGACGGCGAGCAGCCGGGACCGGGGCACGACCCCCACGAGCCGGCCGTCGGCGTCGGTCACGGCAACCGCGACTCCGCTGCGCGAGCAGGGCGTGAACAGCTCGATGATCGGTGTGGACTCGGAGACCGTGGCCGGCGCCGACCGGAGGATGTCGGCGGGCGTACGGAGCTCCGTGCCGTCGTCCGCCTCGGTGCCCAGGACGGTGTGCGGTTCGGCCATGATGGCGCCCGCGGTCAGCACCCGGGAGCGGTCGACGTCCTGGGTGAAGGAGGCGACGTAGTCGTTGGCCGGGGTGACGAGGATGTCCTCGGCCGTCCCGAGCTGGACGATCTTTCCGTCGCGCATCACAGCGATCCGGTCACCGAGGCGCATGGCCTCGTTGAGGTCGTGGGTGATGAAGACGATGGTCTTCTTCAGCCTCTTCTGGAGTTCGAGCAGCTGGTCCTGCATGTCGCGGCGGATCAGCGGGTCGAGCGCGCTGAAGGACTCGTCCATCAGCAGCAGATCGGCGTCGGTGGCGAGGGCACGGGCCAGGCCGACGCGCTGCTGCATGCCGCCGGACAACTCGTCGGGCCAGGACTTCTCCCAGCCGGCGAGTCCGGTCAGCTCCAGCGCCTCGGCAGCGCGTTTCTCACGCTCGGCGCGCGGCACACCCTGCACCTCGAGACCGTACCCGGCGTTCTCCAGGACGCTCCGGTGCGGGAACAGAGCGAAGTGCTGGAAGACCATGCTGATCTTGGAGGAGCGGACGGTGCGCAGTTCGCGCGGGCTCAGGGCGGTCAGGTCCTGGCCGTCGAACAGCACGCGTCCGGCTGTGGGATCCAGCAGCCCGTTGAGCATCCGCAACAACGTGGACTTTCCGGATCCGGACAGACCCATCACGACGAAGATCTGTCCCGGTTCGACGGTGAACGAGGCGTCGATCACCGCTGCGGTCGTTCCGTCGGCGCGCAGCTCGTCGCGGTCCGTGCCGCTCTCGAGCTTCTGCACGGCTTGATCGGGTCGTCTGCCGAACACCTTGTACAAGTGTTCGGCTTGCAGCCTTGACACATACACCTCACGCGTTGAACCGAAACGATCTGCCACCCCCTCCGGCAGACCGTGGAGCGGCGCGGATTCTGCCCGCTTGGCACGCGCTGACGTTGCAATTGCGACGTGGTCCGCTCCGGTGGCGCGCCTGCCCACGCTTATCCGGGCCAAACAAGAAGGTGATCCAGTTCACTTCCGGGCCGGTGTCAGTGGGGTGCGGCATGATCGGGGTGTGACGCGACGCCTGATGCTCCTCGACACCGCTTCCCTCTACTACCGCGCCTACTTCGGGGTCCCCGATTCGGTGCGCGCGCCGGACGGCACGCCGGTCAACGCCGTGCGCGGACTGCTCGACTTCATCGGGCGGCTCGTCCAGGACCACCGGCCGGACGAACTGGTGGCCTGCATGGACGCGGACTGGCGGCCGCACTGGCGGGTGGAGCTGATCCCGTCGTACAAGGCACACCGCGTCGCCGTGGAGACCGCCGAGGGACTCCCCGACGAGGAGGAGACCCCCGACACGCTGGCCCCGCAGGTCCCGATCATCGAGGACGTGCTCGACGCGCTCGGCATCGCCCGGGTCGGTGTCGCGGGGTACGAGGCGGACGACGTGATCGGTACGCTCACCGGCCTCGCCACGGGCCCGGTGGACATCGTCACCGGCGACCGGGACCTCTACCAGCTCGTCGATGACGCCCGCGGGGTGCGGGTGCTCTACCCGCTGAAGGGTGTCGGGTCGCTCCAGCTCACGGACGAGGCGTGGCTGCGCGAGAAGTACGGGGTGGACGGCTCCGGCTATGTCGATCTGGCGCTGCTGCGCGGCGACCCGAGCGACGGGCTGCCGGGGGTCCCCGGCATCGGCGAGAAGACGGCGGCGAAACTGCTGGAAACCTTCGGTGACCTGGCCGGGATCATGGCCGCGGTGGACGATCCGGCGTCCAGGCTGACACCTTCGCAGCGCAAGCGGCTCGACGAGGCGCGGGACTACGTGGCCGTCGCGCCGACGGTGGTCCGGGTCGCCGGTGACGTACCGCTGCCCGAGTTCGATCCCGCGCTGCCCTCCGAGCCGCGCGACCCCGCCGCCCTAGAGGCATTGGCCGCCCAGTGGGGCCTGGGCGGCGCCCTGCAGCGCCTGCTCTCCACCCTTCGGGCATGAGGTGCTAACTTAGGCAAGCCTAAGTATTCGGAGCAGGGAGAACCTCGTGGCAGAACGACCGGCGCGGCAGGCACCCACGGCGCAGGGGGCCCAGGTCCTGCGCACCGAGCGGATCACCCCGCACATGGTGCGCGTGGTACTCGGTGGTGACGGCCTGGCCGGTTTCGCGCTGTCCGGGTTCACCGACCACTACGTCAAGCTGTGCTTCGCACCCGAGGGCGCGGACTATGCGCATCCGTTCGACATGGCCCGCATCCGCGAGGAGTACCCGCGCGAGCTGTGGCCCACCACCCGCACCTACACGGTCCGCTCCTGGGACCCGGTCACCCGGGAGCTGGCGATCGACTTCGTGGTGCACGGCGACGAGGGCCTGGCCGGCCCGTGGGCGCTGCGGACGGCTCCGGGCGATCAGGTGACATTCCTGGGCCCCGGCGGCGGGTACGGGCCGGACGCGTCTGCGGACTGGCACCTCCTGGCCGGTGACGAGAGCGCTCTGCCGGCGATCGCTGCGGCGCTGGAGCAGATGCCCACGGGCGCGGTGGCGCACGCGTACATCGAGGTGGCGGACGCCTCCGAGGAGCAGAAGATCGAGACGGCCGACGGGGTGGAGCTCACCTGGCTGCACCGCGGCGGGCGCCCGGTCGGCGAGGCCGTGACCGCCGCGGTGAAGTCGCTGGACTTCCCCGCGGGCGAGGTCCAGGCGTTCGTGCACGGCGAGGCGGGGTTCGTGAAGGAGATCCGTCGGTACCTGCGTCTCGACCGGAAGATCCCGCTGTCGCAGCTGTCGATCTCCGGCTACTGGCGCCTCGGCCAGAACGACGACGCCTGGCGCTCGGTGAAGCGGGAGTGGAACGAGCAGGTGGAGCGCGAGCAGGAGAACGCGGCGTAGGTCACCGCACCCGGGCGCCCCTTGTGGGTACGTACGCCCCGGTCACCGTCCAGGACGGACGGCGACCGGGGCGTATGCGCGTCACGGGCTCCCGGACGGTGCTGACGATTCTGCCGTCGCCGTTCGGCCTGCTCGTCCTCCTGGTTGTGCGCGCGGTCCGCAGGCCGCGGAGCCGGCCCGGGCAGACGCACCCGGACCGGCTCCCTGACACGGCGCTGTCGTGAGCCCCGCCGCACCCTGACCGTCAGACGGACTTCTGGTACGAGCGGAAGGTGCGGGTCGACAGCCAGACCGCCGCCACCGCGAGGACCAGCAGCGCTCCCCCGCGGCTGAGCACCAGACCCCAGTCGGGCTCGGCGGTCAGCGCCGAACGGCCCGCCACCATCGCCCAGTTGACCGGGTTGAAGTCCGCGATCTGTCGCATCCAGGACGGCATCTGACTCGGCGCCATGAACGAGGACGAGAGGAAGGTCAGCGGCAGCAGCAGAAACGTGTTGATGCCGATGATCGACTCACGCTGGCGGACCAGCATCCCCAAGGCGTTGGAGAGCGCGCCGAAGACCGTACCGAGCAGGATCGACGCGACGAGGAGGATCAGCAGTCCGCCCGCCCCGCCCGGGTAGGTGGCACCGGCGGCCCAGCCGAGCAGCACGATGATCACCGACTGGACGGCGGTGCTGATGCCGTTCTGCACGACGTTGGCGTTCATCAGCGCGTTCCGGCTGACCGGGGTGGTCAGGAAACGGTTCAGCGTGCCCCGCTCGATCTCCTCCAGGGTTCCCATCCCGGCCCACATGCTCGATCCGAGGGCACTCATCACCACGATGCCCGGGATCAGGTAGTCCAGATAGGACGTGGTCCCGAAGCCGCCGAGCTCGACGACCTTCTTGAAGAGGTTGCCGAACAGGAACAGCCAGATCACCGGCTGGATCAAGGAGATCGCCAGGAAGACCGGCTGCCTGATGATCGCCATCAGCTGCCGCTGGGTCATGTACCAGGTCTGGGCGAGGGTCTGGCTGCTCATCGGGGGCCTCCTGCGGCGATGGGAGCGGGGGCCTGCCCGTCATCTGCGGCCTCGGCCTCGGAGAAGCGGCGTCCGGCGTAGCGCAGATAGACGTCGTCGAGCGAGGGGCGGGCGACGGTGGCGGCGGCGACCGACGCACCGGCCTGGTCCAGGGCGGTGAGCAGTACGGGGACGGCGGCGGCGCCGTCCTCGACGCGGACGCTCACCCGGCGCCCGTCGGCCTGCACCTCGTACACCCCGGGTACTCCGGTGAGGGCGGCGGTGATCGCCGTGCGGTCGCCGTCGGCGCGCAGCTCCATGTGGACGGCGTCGCCCCGGAGTTCACCCTTGAGCTCGTCCGGGGTGCCCTCGACGACGATCCGGCCGCGGTCGACGATCGCGATGCGTTCGGCGAGCCGGTCGGCCTCCTCCAGGTAGTGCGTGGTGAGCACGATCGTGAGGCCCTCGTCGCCGGCCAGCCGGGAGATCTCGTCCCACATGGCGGTCCGGGCCTCGGGGTCGAGTCCGGTGGTGGGCTCGTCGAGGAAGAGCACCTCGGGTCGGTGGACCAGACCGAGCGCCACGTCGAGGCGACGCTGCATGCCGCCGGAGTACCCCTTGACCTGGCGCTTGGCGGCGTCGGCGAGATCGAAGCGGTCCAGGAGTTCATCGGCACGGCGCTGGATCGCGGCGCCCCGCATCCCGTAGAGCCTGCCCTGCAGCACCAGGTTCTCCCGGCCGGTGGCGACGGGGTCGGCGCCGGACTTCTGAGCGACGACGCCTATCGCGCGGCGGACCCGGTCGGGGTGGCGCAGGACGTCGTGTCCGGCGACCGTCGCGGCTCCGGAGTCCGGGCGGGCGAGGGTGGTGAGGATCTTCACGGTGGTGGACTTTCCGGCGCCGTTGGGGCCGAGGAGTCCGAAGACCGTGCCGGCGCCGACGGTGAGATCCATGCCGTTCAGAGCGGTGACATCGCCGGGATAGGTCTTGATCAGTTGTCGCGCCTCTACTGCGGGCGCCCGGGTGCTCATGACAGAGCTCTCCTGTGGTCAGCGGGGTGTTCGGGCATGCCGAGCCGATCCGCGTGAAAGGAGCCGGGCTATCCTGGGTGTGCCGCACCTCGATCGCCTGGCTCGCCCTCACGGCGTGGCCGGTCCGGGGTTCGAGACCCTGGCGGGTGCTGCTCCAACAGCCCCCTGCCAGGGTCTTTCTTCGTCTCCGGTACTTCTTCTCCGGTAGTACTCCTGTGCTTCCGCGGCCCTCGTCGCGCTACGTCTTCCGCTCCGGGTCGAGGACGATCTCCTGTTCGTCCAGGTCCTGCCAGTCCTGCGGCACTTCACCGGTCTCGTGGAAAGACTTCCACTCCTCGATACCGCTGATCGTGGCGTCGGCGAGCTCCGTGCGGAATTTCTTGATCCACTCCAGCTGTGCGTCGATCATGTGGAGCTGGTACTCGGTCTCCACGACGAACACCCGGGGCAGCTTCCCCGTCAGCTGGCCGAGGACGCCCCGGAGCGCCGCGGACTGGAGTTCCAGTGCCGCCTCCCGGGTCTCCAGCAGCTCCGCCACGTCTTCCGGCGGCAGCACCGGCAGCAGCGAGAGCGCGGTCTCGAAGACCGGGTACTCGGCGGCCGGCGCGGCCAGCAGATCGGACAGCCAGTCGACCATTTCGATGCGCCCCGCCTCGGTGAGGCCGTAGAGCGTGCGCTCGGGGCGGTTGCCCTGGCGCTGCACACCCGCCACCTCGACGTAACCGTGCTTCTCCAGGTTCTGGACGACGGTGTACAGCGAGCCGAAATTGATCTTGACGCTGTGTTCCTTGCCGCGTCGGCGAAGCGTCTGGGCGATCTCGTACGGATGCATGGACCGCTCCGCGAGCACCACCATCACCGTCAGCGCCAGTGGATTCGTGAGCTTGCGCCGTTTGGCCACTGCCTCCACCGCCCTTCACGCCGCCATCGAATACTCGTGGACGAACATATCGCGAGTGCCCCGACACGTCAACCACGATGTATCGCGAATTCGGGGCGGCGTGGAAAGATTTCGCGTACTGACCAATCCGCGCTGCCCTCGGCTCCGGATCACCTCACGGAACCGATGCGCATCCTGGGAGGAAGCCCGCGTGAAAGTAGCCGTGCACATCAGCGGAGCACCATCGGCGGGGCCCGATCTCCAGGAGCTCCTGGAGCTGGTGGCCCGGGGCGACCAGGATGCGTTCGCCAGGGTGTACGACACGGTCTGCGGCCCGGTCCTCGGTCTCGTACGGAGTGTGCTGCGCGACCCTGCACAGTCGGAGGAGGTGGCGCAGGAGGTGCTGGTCGAGGTGTGGCGGACCGCCCCGCGCTTCCAGGCTTCCCGCGGCAGCGCCATGAACTGGGTGCTGACCCTCGCCCATCACCGGGCGGTGGACCGGGTGCGCTCCGTCGAGGCGACGACGGCCCGGGAGCACCGGGCGGCACTGCTGGACCGTACGCCGGAGTTCGACGAGGTCACCGAGCAGGTCGAGAGCCGGCTGGAGCGGGAGCAGGTACACCGCTGCCTGCGGACCCTGACCGAGCTGCAACGGCAGTCCGTCAACCTGGCCTACTACCGCGGTCTGACCTACCGCGAAGTGGCGGAACTCCTCTCCGTACCGCTCGGGACGATCAAGACACGGCTGCGCGACGGGCTGATCCGGCTGCGCGACTGCCTCGGGGTGAGCGCATGAGCAAGGTGGATCGCATGAGCGGGGCCGAACTGCACACGCTGACCGGGGCGTACGCCCTGCACGCGCTGCCGGACGCGGAGCGCGGGGAGTTCGAACGCCATCTCGGCGACTGCGAAGCCTGCACCGTGGAGGTGCGGGAGCTGTCCGAGACCGCCACCCGGCTCGGGCTCGCGGTGTCCACGGCCCCTCCGCGCGAGCTGCGCGACCGGGTGCTGCGGGAGATCACGACCGTGCGGCAGGAATCCCCGTCCCACGGCCGGCGCTCCCGCCCGGCTTCCTCCGCCCAACGGGCCGGCCGCTGGCCTAAGTTCGCACTCGCCGCGGCGCTGGCCGCCGCTGCCGGGTTCGGCGGGATCGCGGTGTGGCAGAACCAGGTCGCCCGGAACGCACAGCAGGAGACGCAGCGGGCGCAGCAGCAGAGTGCGCAGGTGGCGCAGGTCCTCGCGGCGCCGGACGCGAAGACGGGATCCGGCGTACTGAAGGGCGGGGCGAAGGGGACGGTCGTGGTCTCGCAGAGCGAGAACCGGGCCGTGTTCGTGGCCTCGGGGATGGCGCCGCCTCCCAGCGGCAAGGTGTACCAGTTGTGGTTCGACGACAGCGGGACCATGCGGTCCGCGGGGCTGATGAACCGGGCGGCGACCAGCAACACCGTGCTGCTGGACGGTCCGGTCGACGGGGCGTCGGGCATAGGGATCACCGTCGAGCCGGCCGGCGGCTCCACGCAGCCGACGTCCGAGCCGCTGGCGCTGCTGACCTTCCCGACCGCATGAGGGACTCCCTGCCATGACCGTCACGGTGGCGCTGTTCACCTCCGACCTGCGGCTGCACGACAACCCCGTCCTGTCCGCGGCGGTGCGCGGGACGGATGCCGTCGTCCCCCTCTTCGTCGAGGACGACGGCATCCGCCGGGCCGGTTTCGACGCGCCGAACCGGCGGGCGTTCCTCGCCGACTGCCTCGTCGGTCTCGACGCGGAGCTGCGCCGCCGCGGCGGCCGGCTCGTCGTCCGCCGCGGCGACGTCGTCCCCGCGGTATGCGCCGTGGTCGCGGAGACGGGTGCCCGGAGTGTGCACATCGCGGCCGGGGTGAGCGGGTACGCGCGTGAGCGCGAGGACCGTCTGCGTACGGCTCTCGGGGCTGCCGGCAGCACCCTGCACGTCCATGACGCAGTGGTCACCGCGCTCCCCCCGGGACGGGTCGTCCCGGCGGGGCGCGACCATTTCGCGGTGTTCACCCCGTACTTCCGCCGCTGGGAGGCGGCCGGGGTACGGGGCACACTGACCGGTCCCCGGACGGTACGGGTCCCGGACACCGTGACCTCCGCACCGCTGCCGACGCGAGCGGATGTCACGGGCGTCTCACCGGGTCTCGCCGTGGGCGGCGAGACGGCAGGGCGCAGGCTGCTGGTCTCCTGGCTGCACGGCCCGATGGCCGACTACGGGACCGGCCACGACGACCTCGGCGGGGACGCGACGTCCCGGCTGTCGCCGTATCTGCACTTCGGCTGCCTCTCCGCGGCAGAACTGGTGAACCGGGCACGGGAGAAGGGCGGACCGGGCGCCGACGCGTTCGTACGGCAGCTGGCCTGGCGGGACTTCCACCACCAGGTCCTCGCCGCCCGGCCGGACGCGGCATGGGCCGACTACCGTCCGCGGGGCGACAGGTGGCGGTCCGATCCCGACGAGATCGAGGCGTGGCGTGCCGGCCTCACCGGCTATCCGCTGGTCGACGCGGCGATGCGACAGCTGGCGCACGAGGGCTGGATGCACAATCGGGGCCGCATGCTGGTCGCGAGCTTTCTCACGAAGACGCTGTACGTGGACTGGCGCGTCGGCGCCCGTCACTTCCTGGATCTCCTCGTCGACGGGGATCTGGCGAACAATCAGCTCAACTGGCAGTGGGTGGCGGGCACCGGTACGGACACCCGCCCCAACCGGGTGCTCAATCCGGTGGTCCAGGGCAAGCGGTTCGATCCGCGGGGCACGTACGTACGGCGCTGGGTGCCGGAGCTGGCAGGCCTGGAGGACGCTGCGGTCCACGAGCCGTGGAAGCTCACCGGACCGGACCGGGCGCGGCTCGGCTACCCGGATCCGGTGGTGGACCTGGCCGAGGCCCGCGCCCGGTTCGAACGGGCGCGCGGCCTCGGCTGACGGCCGACTGCTCGGCGCTTCCACGGCGGCCGGGGCAGTAGCCGCCGATCCGGGTCCTTCGGGTGCCGACCCGTGCCGGACGGAGCCCGGTGTGCGCCGAACGGGCCCTCTCGCAGGGCCCGTCGGGAGTGATACGTAGCCGACGCCCTGAGGGATTGGCCGATGACCGCTTCTCATCCGATCGGGTGACGGAGCAATCCGCAGGCCGTCCGGTGACGAACCTCAGATGTGAGCGAAGAACAGAACGATGTGCAGGAGCACGGGGCCGCCGGGTCCCGGCGGTCCCGCTGGACACGCGCCGGTTTCGCGGGGCTCAGCGGTCTGATCGCCGGGTTCTGCGCCCTGGCCGTGGCCGAACTGGCCTCGGCTGTCGTACGTCCGGAGGCGGGTCCGGTCGCGGCGGTGGGCGGGGCGGTCATCGACCGCACTCCCCCGGCCGTGAAGGACTTCGCCGTACGGCACTTCGGCACCGCCGACAAACTGGTGCTCCAACTGGGCATCCTGGCGCTGCTGGCGGTATTCGCCGTGGCGGTCGGGATCCTGGCATCGCGGCACCGGCGGCTCGGCTCGGCGGCCGTTCTGGTCTTCGGCGTGGTCGGGGCGGTGGCGGCGGTGGGACGGCCGGAAGGCAGCCCCGCCGATGCCCTGCCCTCGGTGGTGGGTGCCGTGGTGGCCGCAGGAGTGCTGTATCTCCTGGTCGGACGGCTCGGCCCGGTGCTCCGTCCCTCTCCCGCGGCTGGAGTGACGGACGGGCAGCGGGACGGCGCCTTCGACCGGCGCGGTTTCGTGATCGCCGCGACCGCTGCGGCGGCTGCCTCGGCCGGTGCGGGGTTCCTGGGACGGCGGCTGACGTCCTCCGTCCAGGCCGGTGCCGCCGCCTCACGGCGTGATCTGGTCCTCCCGGTACCCGAGTCGCCGGCGCCCGCCGTGCCGCCCGGGGCGGATCTGCGGATTCGCGGGCTGAGCTCGTTCATCACCCCGAACAAGAGCTTCTACCGGGTGGACACCGCCCTGGTCGTGCCGCGCATCGACGCCGATTCGTGGCGGCTGCGGATCCATGGCAAAGGAGTCGCCCGCCCGCTCACGGTCAGTTTCCAGGACCTGCTGGGGCGGGAGATCATCGAGCGCGACATCACCCTGGCCTGCGTCTCCAACGAGGTCGGCGGCCCGTACGTGGGCAATGCCCGGTGGATCGGCGTGCGGCTGGCCGATCTGCTGCGTGAGGCCGGGGTGAGACCGCCTTCGCGGGGCGGTCCCGCCGACCAGATCGTGGCGCGTTCCGTCGACGGCATGACGATCGGCACGCCGGTCGAGACAGTCATGGACGGGCGCGACGCCATCCTCGCCCTCGGCATGAACGGCGAACCACTGCCGTTCGCGCACGGCTTCCCGGTCCGCATGGTGGTGCCGGGACTGTACGGGTACGTCTCGGCCTGCAAGTGGATCAAGGACATCGAGCTGACGGCATTCGCCTCGTACGACGCCTACTGGGTCAGGCGCAGCTGGTCCCGGCAGGCGCCGGTCAAGACGGAGTCCCGGATCGACACACCGCGTCCGTTCGCCTCGCCGAAGCCCGGCGTCGTGCCCGTCGCCGGGGTGGCCTGGGCCCAGCACCGGGGGATCTCCCGGGTGGAGGTACGGGTCGACGACGGCGCGTGGCATCCGGCCCGGCTCGCGGCACAGGACAACCGGGACACCTGGCGCCAGTGGGTGTGGGAGTGGCCGGCCACCTCCGGCCGTCACACGCTGGAGGTCCGTGCGACCGACGGCACCGGGGCCACCCAGACCGGCGAACGCGTCGGCACCGTCCCGGACGGTGCGACCGGCCGGCACTCGGTGGTGGTCGACGTGTCCTGACCCGAACACCCCCCACACGCAGCCGCATTCACTTCTTCGTTCCCACCCGTCTCGCGCGCCTCGCGCATCTCTCTCCAGGAGAATCACATGCCCCCTCTGCACCTTCGCCGTGCCGCCGTTGCCGTCTCCGCCGCCGCGCTTCTGCCGCTGGCCCTGACAGCCTGCTCGAGCGACTCCAAGGACTCCTCGTCCGGCTCCACCGCAAGCGCGGCCAAGACATCGCCGTCGGCCGCGGCGAGCGAGTCGATGAATATGAACGAGCCGTTCGGACCGGCCTGTTCCTCCGTGCCGAAGGACGGTGCGGGCAGCTTCGCGGGTATGGCGAAGGACCCGGTCGCCACGGCAGCCTCGCACAACCCGGCGCTCTCCACCCTGGTCACCGCGGTGAAGAAAGCCGGTCTGGTCGACACCCTGAACAACGCGCAGAACATCACCGTGTTCGCCCCGACCGATGACGCGTTCGCCAAGATCCCGCAGGCCGACCTGGACAAGCTGCTGGCGGACAAGGAGCAGCTCACCAAGGTCCTGACGTATCACGTGGTGGGGCGGAAGCTGGCGCCGCAGCAGTTGGCCAAGGGCTCCTTCGCCACGCTGGCCAAGAGCGAGCTGACGACCTCCGGCTCGGACCTGGCGTACACGGTGAACGACACCTCGAAGGTCGTCTGCGGCAATGTCCCGACCGCCAACGCCACGGTGTACATCGTCGACACTGTGCTGATGCCCCCGCAGTAGCGCCACAGGGTCGCCACCGACCGGCCGGGGCTGCGTCACCGCCCCGGCCGGTCTCTGCCGTGCGCGAGCGCAGTGAGCACTTCGGCGCCGCATGGACACGGCCGTGTCATTCAGCGGAAACAGGCTCTCCCTAATTTCTGTCATCCGACAGGAATGCGGCTCCGGCCGCTGCGCCGCAAGGGGCCGCCATGTCCGCGAAGCCGCACGCCCTCCCGCCCTCCGTCCCCGAACTGACCGGTGTCTGGCACCGTTCGCTGCTCGTCGACGCGGACGGGCGCCGGGACACCACCACTGCCGTGACCTGGGTACAGGGCCCTGCCCGGTACGCGGATCTGCGGCAGCCCGCGAACCACCCCCGCCACCCCGGCGTCACCTCCCTGTCCGGCCTCCGCTTCGAGGAGCTTCTCGCACTCACCCGCCAGGAGGCCTTCGCGGGGCGGTTGCGGCAGCGCTCCGACGTGTTCCACTGGGCCCGCACCCTCGACTTCGGGCCTGTCGGACTCCCCGACGCCGGGCGACTGCGCCGCGAGGGCGCCGTGCTCGTCGAGACGGGCGTGCACGTCGCGTACCTCGAACACTGGCGCCCGGTGCGCAGCGCCGGACCGTCCGCCGCCGTCGAGCTGTTCGATCCGGAGACCGGCTGCACCGGGCTGCTGGTCCGGGCCGGCGACCGGTTCGCCCAGGTGCGCGACCGCGCCGAACCGCTGCCTGCCGACGCCTCGCCGGCCGAACTGGTACGCGGCGCCGCCGACATCGGCCGGGCCCGTGCCCTCCTCGACTTCGAGCTCTCCCTCGGGCGGATCGACCACGGCCGGTGGACCATCGAGCGCTCGACGCTGCCCCACCGGGTGGGCGCCGTACCGGCCCCGGCGCTCGACGGCTGCGCGGGACTCGCGGTGAACGACGCGCGGCCCGACGGCACCCCGTACACCCGGGTCTTCGAGATCACCGCCGCCGAGGGACTCCTCGCCGCGCTCCACTCCACCGGAACCACTGCCCTCGCCGCATCCGTGACCGCATCCGCGCCCGCACCGGAAGGCATCCGCTGATGGCCCCGACCTCCTTCACCGAGCTCCCGGTCGTGGACATCACGGCCCTGCGGACCGGCCGCCCCGAAGAACGTGCCTACGCCGTGGCCGAATTGGGACGCGCCGCCCGCGAGACCGGCTTTCTCTACCTCTCGGGTCACGGAATCGACCCCGCGCTCTTCGACCGGCTGCTCGATGCCGCGAAGACGTTCTTCGCCCAGCCCGTCGAGGAGAAGATGGCCTGCTGGATCGGGAAGTCGTCCAACCATCGCGGTTACGTCCCCGAGGGCGAGGAAGTCTTCGCCGGCGCCACCGCCGACCGTAAGGAGGCCTTCGACCTCTCCCTCGAACTCCCCGACGCCACCGGCCCGCTGCTCGGCCCCAACCAGTGGCCGGCACTGCCTGGGTTCCGTGAGCCGGTCACCGCCTGGTACGACGCCGTCCTCGCCCTGGGCCACACCCTGTTCGGCGGTTTCGCCGAGGCACTCGGTCTGCCCCGGAACGCCTTCGCCCCGTATCTCACCCGGCCCACCAGCCAGCTCCGGCTCATCCACTACCCGTACGACCCGACGGCGGAGGACCACCCCGGCATCGGCGCCCACACCGACTACGAATGCTTCACCCTGCTGCGCCCCACCGCCCCCGGCCTGGAGGTGATGAACGGCGCCGGCGAGTGGATCGACGCACCGCCGCTCGACGACTGCTTCGTCGTCAACACCGGTGATCTGCTGGAGCTCTGGACCAACGGCGAGTTCGCCGCCACCTCCCACCGGGTCCGCAAGGTCACCGAGGAGCGCTACTCCTTTCCGCTGTTCTGCACAGTCGACTACGACACCACCGTCGCCCCGCTGCCCGCCTTCACCGGTCCCGGCAGGCCCGCGCGCCCCGGTGTCGTCGCCGGCGAACACCTCTACGCCCAGACCGTCCAGACCTTCGGCTACCTCGGGCGGCGGCTGGCCGACGGCGAGACAACCCTGCCCGCGGGCGCCCTGCCGCTCTCCTCGTTCGGCCAGGAAGCACGCCACGCCCCTCGTTCCTGAACTCCCTCACTTCCCCTCCCCGAGAGCAGGTGCTGCCATGTCCGTCACCGCCCCCACCGACGTACTCCCCGATCCACCCGTCCCCGCCGAATCCGGCTCTTCCCTGCAGGAGTTCGGCTACCGCCAGGAGCTCCACCGCAGCCTCGGCCGCTACGCCTCGTTCGCCGCGGGCTTCTCGTTCATCTCGGTGCTGACGACGGTCTTCCAGTTCTTCGCCGTCGGCTACTCCTTCGGCGGCCCGGTCTTCTTCTGGGCGTGGCCCGCGGTGCTGATCGGCCAGCTGCTGGTCGCCGCCTGCTTCGCCGAACTCGCCGCCCGCTACCCGATATCCGGCGCGATCTATCAGTGGTCGTCGCGGCTGTCCAACCTGACCTTCGGCTGGTTCGCGGGCTGGATCATGGTCATCGGCCAGATCGTGGTGGTCGCCGCGGCCGCGCTGGCTTTGCAGATGGTGATGCCGCCCATCTGGTCGGGGTTCCAGCTGATCGGCGGCGACCCCGCGCCGCTGTCCCCGACAGGTGCCACGAACGCGGCGCTGCTCGGCACCATCCTGCTGGTCCTCACCACGCTGGTGAACATCGTCGACAACCGCGTGATGTCGGTCATCAACCGGGTCGGTGTCACCGCCGAGATCATCGGCGCCGCGCTGATCGTGGTGCTGCTCCTCACCCACTCGGAACGCACCCCGTCCGTCACCTTCCACACCGGTGGCGCCGGGACGGGGGTGTTCGGCGCGCTGCTGGTGGGTTCGTTCACGGCCGCGTACGTCATGATCGGCTTCGACAGTGCGGGCGAGATGAGCGAGGAGACCCGCGACCCGCGCCGTACCGCACCGCGCACCATCCTTTCCGCCCTGGGCGTGGCCGGTCTGCTCGGCGGACTGCTGGTGCTGGGCGGGCTTCTGGCGGCGCCCAGCCTGACCGACGGTCATCTCGCGGTCGACGGCATGAGTTACGTGCTGACCAGCAGTCTCGGCGACGGAGTCGGCCGGGTGCTCCTGGTCGACGTGGTGATCGCCATCGCGGTGGCGACCCTCGCGGTGCAGACGGCGGCCTGCCGGATGCTGTTCTCGATGGCCCGCGACGGCCAGCTGCCGTGCTCCGCCCTGCTGTCGAAGGTCAACACGCGTACCGGTATGCCGACCGCCCCGGCCGTCGTCGTGGGCGTGCTCTCGGCCGCCCTTCTGCTGCTCAACTTCGCGTCACCCGACGCGTTCCTGGCGATCGGCACCACCTGCATAGTGATGTTGTACCTCGCGTACTCGATGGTGACGGGTCCGCTGCTGGTCCGCCGGCTGCGCGGTACGTTCGCCGCGCGGACGGACGCCGTGGACGAGACGGGCCGACCGCTGTTCTCGCTGGGCCGCTGGGGCCTCGCCGTCAACGCGCTCGCGCTGCTGTACGGGCTGGTGATGACCGTCAATCTGGCCTGGCCGCGGGCCGCGGTGTACGACCCGGCGGGCGGGCACTGGTACTTCCAGTGGTTCACGGTCCTGTTCCTTGCCGCGACGGTCCTGCTGGGCGCGGCATATCGGGTGTACCGGAGCAGGTCGGTCTCCCTGGGCTGACTCCATGGACCAGGGGAGCAGGCAGGACCGGGTGGTGGGCGCCGTCGTCGGATCGGCGGTCGGGGACGCGCTCGGGGCGCCGTTCGAGTTCGGTCCTGCGGGTGTGTACACGACCCGGTTCCCCCAGGGCGGCGGAGCGATGTGCGGGGGCGGCGGCTGGGATCCGGGCGAGGCGACGGACGACACCCAGATGGCAGTCCTGGTCGGTGAGTCCCTGCTGGAGCGGGGCGGGCTCGACCTCGCCGACATGTTCGGCAGGTTCCGGCGGTGGGCGGCGGGCGAGCCGAAGGACATCGGTCTGCAGACCGAGTACGTCCTGACGAGCGGCGATCCGTGGGACGTGGCCGCCGCACTCCACTTCCAGGTCGAGGGGCGTGCGGCGGGCAACGGTTCGCTGATGCGGGCGGCGACCTCCGCCGTGTACTTCGCGCGGGCCGACGGCCCGGAACCGGCGGCGCGGACGGCGACGATGGACGCCGCCCGCCGGATCGCGGCCCTGACGCACGGCGACCGGGCCGCCTGGGAGGGCACCGCCGTCCTCCATGACCTGATCCGGGTGGCGCTGAACGGCGACGACCCGCTCACCGCCGTCCCCGGCGCCCTGGCCGCCGTCCATGACGACCAGCGCGAACGCTGGGCGACGGTCCTCGCCCCCGACTGGCACCCCGCCCTGGCGACGGAGTTCAACGGCGCGGTGTGGCCGTGCCTGGGCACCGCGGTCTGGGCGCTGCGCACGACACGTACCTTCGAGGCCGCACTGGTGGCCGCCATCGACGTGGGCGGGGACACCGACACGGTCGCGGCCGTCACCGGCGGCCTGGCCGGGGCGGTGCACGGGAGGGGGGCGATCCCGTCGCGCTGGACGGAGCCGCTGCATGTCCCGCTGCCGGGGTTCGGGGGCCGGGTCCTGCGAACGGAACACCTGACGTCGCTGGCCCACCGCCTGGATTCGCACAGTTCCTAGGGGACGAAACGTGCATATAAGGCTCAGATAAGCGCAGAATGGTGTAAGGAGGCGCCTACCGCACTTCACCCTCACCCTCCGCGGTCGGGCCTGCAGGATCGAAGGAGACGACTCTCATGTCCAACGTCTCGCACACCCGCGCTGACATAACCAGTCACCCGGATGTTTCCGAAATGCGGGAACGCTATGCCCGCATGCTCGGTGGTCGCGATGTGGCACTCGTGGACGGACCGGTGTTCCTGGTCGGCCTCTTCTGCGCCATCTCGCCCTGGGTGCTCCACTTCACCGCGAGCCAGCCCACACTCGTGCAGCACAACCTGATCATGGGGATCGCGATCGCGGTGCTGGGACTCGGGTTCACCGTGATGCCGGCCCGGATGTACGGCCTGAGCTGGGCCATCTGCGCCATGGGCATCTGGATGATCCTGTCGCCGTGGATCGTCGGCAGCAGCCCCGACATGGGCGTCATCCTCAACAACGTCATCATCGGCGGTCTGGCGCTGCTGCTCGGGCTGGTATGCGTCGGTGCCTCGATGAAGAGCAGCCGGACCTGACACCCTGCCCGGCGGATCGCCGCCGGGCCGAACGGAGGGAAAGCCGTCGGCCGGTCCGCACCGAGCGGGCCGGCCCAGGTATGCCCCGTCCGCACAGCACATACCGGCCGACCGAGGCGCGGTCCGGTCCCGAAGGCACACCACCCCTGGTGGGGCAGGCAGGCCGTCAGTCGGGCCGCGTCCCCACAATTCTCAACGCCGCATCCGCAGTCGCCGCCGCGAACGCGGCCACCGGCCGTTCCGGCCCCGAGCGGCGGACCAGGATCACGCCCTCGATGAGTCCGAAGACCAGATCGGTACGGAGGGCCAGCTCCCCCTCGTCCAGCGCCGTCCCCGCACGGGTCGCCGCCAGCAGCGTCCCGTACGCCTCCTTCAGCTCGTCCCGCACCCGGTGGAAGCCGGCGAACCGCTCGGCCCGCACCTCGGGCAGTACGTACAGCGCACCCAGGTTGTACGGCCCACCGCACAGCAGCGCCACGTCGGAGCGACAGAGCTCCCACAGCCGGTCCTCGGCGGCCGTCGCCTCGTCGGCGAGCAGCTTCCCGGCCAGCGCCAACGACGGAGTGACCGTGGATTCCAGGAGCTCCGCCAGGAGGTCCTCCTTGCCCGCGACGTAGTGGTACATCGTCGCCTGCCGCATGCCGGCCCGTTCCGCGACGGCCCGGGTGGTGGTCGCGGCGTACCCGCGGGTGGTGAACAGCTCGGCGGCGGCAGTCAGCAGTTCTTCGCGCGCGGACAGTCCGCTGTCCGCGCGCTGCTGGGCGCGCGGCCGGCCGACCCGTCTCCCGGTGGTGGACATGGGCCGATCGTCGCACATCCGTGCCCGCCCCGATCTTGGTGAGCACTCGGTAACTCCCGCGCAACGGACGGGCAATGACCCCGACTCGCCCGCGTCCTAATTTCTGTCACGCGACAGAAATGCACGACGGAAATGCACCACAGAGGTGCGCGACAGCAGTGCGCGATCGACACAGGCACGTCGAGCCGGAGGGTCCAGCCATGGCGACAGCGACGACACACGGAGCCCGGGACCACGCCCGCGCCCAGCACGGCACCCGTACCGAAACCATGCCGGTGGTGCCCGCGAGCGACTGGCCCGCGGCCGTCCCCGGCACGCCGGTCTGGGCCGAGACCGTGGCGGGGGGCAACTACACCCACCGGGTACTCGCCCGCGGCACCGAGCTCCGGCTCACCGATCTCGCGGGCGACGCCTGCGCCCATCTGCTGCTGTACGTGGACGGGCGCCCCTGGGAGCGGCTCAACACCGCGGACACCGTCAAGGTCCAGTGGAACGCCTACCTGGGCGCCGACCGGCTGCTCCTCTCCGACCAGGGGCGGGTCCTCGCCTCGGTGGTCGCCGACCGCTCGGGCCGGCACGACGCCCTGTGCGGCACGTCGACCCTCGTACGCAACACCGAGCGGTACGGGGACGGCACCCCGCAGTCGCCGTCCCCGGCCGGCCGGGAGCTGCTGAAGCTTGCTGCCGCGAAGAACGGGCTCGGGCCGCGCGATCTGCCGCCGTCGCTCTCCTTGTTCCAGGGTGTCGAGGTACGTGAGGACGGCGCCCTGGACTTCACCGGCTCCGCCGGACCCGGCGCGTCGGTGACGCTCCGCGTCGAGCAGGACCTGACCGTTCTCATCGCCAACGTCCCGCATCCGCTGGACCCGCGCCCCGACTACGTGTGCACCCCGCTGGAGGTGCTGGCCTGGCGCGCCCGCCCGACTGCGCCCGGGGACCAGCTCTGGGACGCCACACCGGAGGGCCGCCGGGCCTTCCTCAACACGCTCGACTTCCTCACCGCCAGGGGGCTCGCATGACCGTCGCCACCACTGTCACCAGCACCGTCCGCAGCTCGGACGTGATCCCCGCGCGGGCCGCCTGGTCCGCCGTCGTCCGCACCGGCGAACAGCTCACGCTGACCGACCTGCACGGCAACCAGGCCGTGGACTTCCTGGTGTACGACGCCCAGGACACCGCCGTCCGCTACAGCGCCCCGGACACCGTCCATGCACAGGGCAGCATCTTCCTCACCACCGGCAGCGTGCTGCTGTCCAACGAGCACACCCCGCTGATGACGGTCACCGAGGACACCTGCGGCCGCCACGACACGGTCGGCGGCGCCTGCTCCAAGGAGTCCAACACCCTGCGCTACGGGCACCACACCTGGTCGCAGCACGCCTGCGTGGACAACTTCCTCGCGGAGGGCGCTCGGCACGGGCTCGGCAAGCGCGATCTGGTCTCCAACATCAACTGGTACATGAACGTCCCCGTGGAGAAGGACGGCACGCTCGGCATCGTCGACGGTATCTCCGCCCCCGGTCTGCGGGTCACCCTGCGCGCCGAACGGGACGTCCTGGTCCTGGTCTCCAACTGCCCCCAGATCAACAACCCCTGCAACGGCTTCGACCCGACGGCCGTCGAAGCCACCATCGGCCAGGTCACCGCATGACGAATTTCGACACACTGCTGGTGGCCAACCGGGGCGAGATCGCGGTACGGATCATCCGCACCGCCCGCCGCCTCGGCCTCCGTACGGTCGCGGTCTTCTCCGACCCCGACCGCTCAGCGCCCCATGTCCGCCTGGCCGACACGGCGGTACGGCTGGGGCCCGCGCCCGCCAAGGAGTCGTATCTCGACGCCGACCTGGTCCTGAAGGCCGCCAAGGACACGGGGGCCGGTGCCATCCACCCCGGCTACGGCTTCCTCTCCGAGGACGCCGGGTTCGCCAGGCGCTGCGAGGACGCGGGGATCGTCTTCGTCGGCCCGACCGCCGAGCAGCTGGAGCTGTTCGGAGCGAAGCACACCGCTCGCGCGGCCGCCGAGGCCGCGGGCGTACCGCTCGCCCCCGGCACCGGGCTGCTCCCCGATCTGCCGTCGGCGGTGGCGGCAGCAGACCGCATCGGCTATCCCGTGATGCTCAAGGCGACCGGCGGTGGCGGCGGTATCGGCATGTCGGCATGTCGATCCGTCGACGAACTCGCCGACGCCTGGGAGCGGGTGCAGCGGGTCGCCGCAGCGTCGTTCTCCTCCGCCGGTGTCTTCCTCGAACGCCTCGTGGAGGACGCCCGCCATGTCGAGGTGCAGGTCTTCGGTGACGGCCGGGGCCGGGTGGTGACCTTCGGCGACCGCGACTGCTCCCTCCAGCGCCGCAACCAGAAGGTCCTGGAGGAGGCGCCCGCCCCGGGGCTGCCGCCGCACGTCCGTAAACAACTGACCGCGTCCGCCCAGGATCTGTGCGGGGCGGTCGGCTACCGCTCGGCGGGCACCGTGGAGTTCGTCTACGACGCGGCGCGCGCGGAGGCGTACTTCCTGGAGGTCAACACCCGCCTCCAGGTCGAACACCCGGTCACCGAGGAGATCTACGGCGTCGACCTCGTCGAGTGGATGCTGCGCCTCGCCCAGGGCGACACGGATGTCGTACGCGAACCGGATGCGCCGCGCGGCCATGCCGTCGAGGCCCGGGTCTACGCCGAGGACCCGACCCGCGACCACCGTCCCGGCGCGGGCCTGCTGACCCGGGTCGCGTTCCCCGAGGGAGTCCGTGTCGACACCTGGGTCGAGACGGGGACGGAGGTGACGACGTCGTACGACCCGATGCTGGCGAAGGTCGTCGCGTACGGCACCGACCGCGCCGAGGCCCTCGCACGGCTGGACACGGCACTCGCCGCCACCCGGATCGACGGCATCGAGACCAACCTCGGACTGGTACGGGCCGCTCTGGCCGACGACCGGGTCCGCACCGCGGCGCACTCCACGGCCACGCTCGCCACCGTCAGTGACCCGACCCCGCGCATCGAGGTGGTCTCCGGCGGCACCCTCACCACGGTGCAGGACTGGCCCGGCCGCACGGGCTACTGGCAGGTCGGCGTCCCGCCGTCGGGCCCGATGGACGACCTGTCGTTCCGCCTCGGCAACACCGCGCTCGGCAATGACGCGGGCGCACCCGGCCTCGAATGCACCCTCCAGGGCCCGGCCCTGCGGTTCACCCACCCGACCACGGTCTGTGTCACGGGCGCGCCCGCCCCCGTGACGGTCGACGGCGAACCGATCGCCCTGTGGGAACCCTTCACCGTCCCGGCGGGCTCCACACTCGCGGTCGGCGCACCGGACGGTCACGGTCTGCGTACGTACGTCCTCTTCGCCGGCGGCGGCCTGGACGTGCCCGGCTTCCTGGGCAGCGCGGCGACCTTCACCCTCGGCGGCTTCGGCGGACACGGCGGCCGGGCCCTGCGCACGGGCGATGTCCTGCACGGCGGCGCGGTGCGCGCCCCGAGCGCCCCCGTACCGGACGCCGACCGGCCGCACATCGGCGGCAGCTGGCACATCGGCGCGGCCGAAGGCCCGCACGCCGCACCGGAGTTCTTCACCGAGGAGGACATCCACGACTTCTACGCCGCCGACTGGAAGGTCCACTTCAACTCGGCCCGCACCGGTGTCCGGCTGGTCGGCCCCAAACCGCGCTGGGCTCGCACCGACGGCGGCGAGGCCGGACTCCACCCCTCGAACATCCATGACACGCCGTACTCCGTGGGCGCCGTCGACTACACGGGAGACATGCCCGTGCTGCTCGGCCCCGACGGGCCGTCGCTGGGCGGCTTCGTCTGCCCGGCGACCGTGGTGACGGGCGAGCGGTGGAAGCTGGGCCAGCTACGGCCCGGCGACACGGTCCGCTTCACACCGGTGACGATCACCGGCGAGCGGCGTCCGGACATCGTCGACGGCGGCATCCTGTACCGGAGCGACGACGTCACGTACCGCCGCAGCGGCGACGACAACGTGCTGGTCGAGTACGGCCCGATGCAGCTGGACCTGGCCCTGCGGATGCGGGTGCACGCCCTGATGGAGGCGCTGACCGCGGCGGCCGTACCCGGCATCACCGGCCTCACACCCGGCATCCGCTCGCTCCAGATCCAGACGGACCCGGAGCTCCTCCCCCAGCACCGGCTCCTGGCACTCCTCCACGCCACCGAGGCGGCGCTCCCGCCCACGGACGCTCTGACCGTGCCGTCGCGGACCGTGCATCTGCCGCTGTCCTGGGACGATCCGGCGACCCGCGAGGCCATCGCCCGCTATATGGCGGGGGTACGCGACGACGCCCCCTGGTGCCCGTGGAACATCGAGTTCATCCGCCGGGTCAACGGCCTGGACTCGGTCGACGACGTGTACCGCACGGTCTTCGACGCCGAGTATCTGGTGCTGGGTCTCGGCGACGTCTATCTGGGCGCACCGGTCGCCACCCCGCTCGACCCCCGGCACCGCCTGGTCACCACCAAGTACAACCCGGCCCGCACCTGGACTGCGGAGAACTCGGTCGGCATCGGCGGCGCCTATCTCTGCATCTACGGGATGGAGGGGCCGGGCGGTTACCAGTTCGTCGGGCGCACCACCCAGGTGTGGTCGGGGTGGCAGCAGCGCGGCGCCTTCGAGCCCGGCTCACCGTGGCTGCTGAGGTTCTTCGACCGGATCAAGTGGTACCCGGTGGAGGCGGACGAACTCCTGGAGCTCCGCGCGGACATTGCGTCCGGCCGGTTCGTACCGCGGATCGAGGAGGGCGAGTTCTCCCTGGCGCGGTACGAGAAGTTCCTGGCCGACAACGCCGACTCGATCGCCGGTTTCCGCACCCGGCAGGGCGCCGCCTTCTCGGCGGAGCGGGACGCCTGGGAGGCGGCCGGCGAGTTCGCGCGGGCGGAGGCCTCCACGGAACCGGCTCCACCGGCCGCCGAAGTGACTGTGCCATCGGGCGGCCGGCTGGTGGAGGCCGAGTTCGCGGCGTCGGTCTGGCAGCTGAACGTCGCCGCGGGCGACACGGTGACGGCGGGTCAGCCTCTTCTCGCACTGGAGGCGATGAAGATGGAGTCCCGCGTCCACGCCCCGGCGGACGGCATCGTCGTGGAGATCCTCACCCGGCCGGGCGCCCAGGTGGAACCGGGCACGGCACTGCTGGTCCTGGCCCCGCCCCCCACGAACTGAGGAGCACACATGACCACGCCCACACCCGTACTGGCCCGGGTCCGCGCCGCCCACGCCCGGATCGAGGCCGTCGACCGCCCGGAGATCTGGATCGACCTGCGCCCGCTGTCCGAGGTGGAGGCCGAGGCCGGAACCCTCGACGCCCGCGTGTCCGCGGGGGAACATCTCCCCCTCGCCGGCCGCTTGCTGGCCGTCAAGGGCAACATCGATGTCGCCGGCCTCCCCACCACCGCGGGCTGCCCGTCGTACGCGTACAAACCGACGGCCGACGCCCCGGCCGTGGCCCGCCTCCGTGCGGCCGGAGCCCTGGTGATCGGCACGACCAACCTCGACCAGTTCGCCACGGGTCTGGTCGGCACCCGCTCCCCCTACGGAGCGGTCCGCCACGCCCATGACCCGTCCCTGATCAGCGGAGGCTCCAGCTCCGGTTCCGCGGTCGCCGTCGCGCTCGGCATCGCCGACCTGTCGCTCGGCACCGATACCGCGGGCTCCGGCCGGATCCCGGCCGCGTTCAACGGGATCGTAGGCCTGAAGCCGACCCGCGGCCTGGTCCCGACCGACGGTGTGGTCCCGGCCTGCGCAAGCCTGGACTGTGTCACCGTCTTCGCCCGTACGCTCCCCGAGGCCGAGCAGGCGCTCGCCCTGATGACCACGACCGCGCCGCAGTCCGCGCCCGCCCGGGCACCGGGCCCCTGGCGGATCGCGGTCCCGGCGACCGAACAGCTGGGCGAGCTGGACCCCGGCTGGGCGGAGGCGTACGCGGAAGCGGCCGGCCGCCTCCGCGCGGCGGGCGCGCACCTGCAACCGGTGGACCTGACCCCCTTCCTCGAAGCCGCCGCCATGTTGTACGAGGGAGCATTCGTAGCCGAGCGCTACACGGCGGTCGGCGCATTCATCGACACCGCCCCCGCCGCCGATCTCGACCCCACCGTCGCCCACATCATCACGGCAGCCCGGGACATCCCGGCACACCGTCTGTTCGCCGACCGGGACCGGCTGGCGGTACTGCGCGATGCCGCCATGACAGCCCTCTCCGACGCCGACGCCCTTCTCCTGCCCACCGCACCGGGTCACCCCACGCTGGCGGAGGTGGCCGCGGACCCGCTGGGCGTCAACGCACGGCTGGGCCGGTTCACCAACTCCACCAACCTGTTCGGCCTGTGCGCGGTGGCCGCCCCGGCCGGCGACGTGGCCGGACACCCCTTCGGCGTGATGCTGATCGGCCCGGCCCACACGGATGAACGCCTGGCCCGCATCACCGCGCTGCTGACCCCGCCCACCAGGCTGGTCGTCGCGGGCGCCCATCTGACGGGCCAGCCCCTGAACCCTCAACTCCTGTCCCTGGGCGCCCACTTGCTCCGTACGACGACCACGGCCCCTGCGTACCGCCTGCACGCCCTGCGCACCGACCCGCCCAAGCCCGGCCTGGAACGGGTGGGCGAAGACGGCGCCGCGATCGAGGTGGAGGTGTGGGAACTGCCCCCTGAGGGTCTGGGCCGCCTCACGGCGGAGCTCCCGTCCCCCATGACACTGGGCCGGGTGGAACTCTCGGACGGCACCACCGCCCCCGGCTTCCTGTGCGAGCCCTACGCGCTGCGCAGCGCAACGGACATCACGGTGCACGGCGGCTGGCGCGCCTACCTCGACCGCTGACCGGGAACACGGCCGGCGCAGCACCGTCCACTGACCCCGGTCCTCACCCCCGGACGGGCGGCCGATCCACCCGGCCCCACCCCGTCCGGGCAAGTGGTGCAGCCCTCCGGCGCTGAGGACCGGGGCCCGGGGCAGCGGCCCCGTCACCCCACGGAGCTGTAAGCCACAACCCCCCGCAACACCGCATCCATCCCCTTACGCGCATTGCGAGCCACGGAGCTTTCCCCGCCCCCCGGCGCCGCAGCAGCGATCTGCCCCAGCACGTCGATCACCTGCTTGCACCACCGCACGAAGTCCCCTGCCGGCATCTCCGCCTCGCGCAACACCTCGTCCAGCGTCCGCCCCGACGCCCACATGTAGACCGCCCAGGCGAACCCGAGATCGGGCTCCCGCTGCCCGACCCCCTCCGCCTGGTTGATCTTGAAGTTCTCCTCCAGGGCATCGAGCCGCCCCCAGATATGGACCATCTCGGCCATCGCCGTCTTCGCCGGCCCGGACGGCAGCTTCGGTGCCACCGCGTCGTCCGCCTGCCGCGCCTCGTACACCAGCGCCGACACACATGCGGCGAGCTCCGCCGGGTTCAGCCCTTCCCACACCCCGGCCCGCAGGCACTCGCTCGCCAGCAGGTCGAGCTCGCCGTACAACCGGGCCAGCCGCCGCCCGTGCTCGGTGACCTCGTTGCCCCGCAGATAGTCCAGCTCGGTGAGGAGCGCGACGATCCGGTCGAAGGTGCGGGCAATCGTGTTCGTCCGCCCCTCGATCCGCCGCTCCAGCTGCTTCGTGTCCCGCTGCAGGCGGTGGTACCGCTCCGCCCACCGCGCATGGTCCTCGCGCTCGGCGCACCCATGGCAGGGGTGGGCCCGCAACTCGGCCCGGTAGCGGGCGATCTGCTGGTCGTCGGCGGCCTCGGCCCGACCTCTGCGGTGCCGCTCCGGCACGATGTGCCCCGCCTTCGTCCGCAGCGCCGACGCCAGATCGCGCCTCGACTGCGGCGACCGCGGGTTGAACGACTTCGGCACCCGCATCCGTTCCACGGCCTCGACCGGCACGGGGAAGTCGATCGCGGCGAGCCGCTTGACCTGCCGCTCGGAAGTCAGCACCAACGGCCGCGGCCCGTCGTAGTATTCGAGCCCCCGGTACCCGTTGACCCGCCCGGCCGGCAGCCCAGGGTCCAGCACGAGCGCCAGGCCGGCGAACTTCCCGGTCGGAACGTGGATGACGTCGCCCGGCTTCAGCTTCTCCAGGGACGCCGCAGCCGCCGCCCGACGCTGCGACGCACCGTGCTTGGCGAGCTCCGTCTCCCGCTCCTTGAGGTCGCGGCGCAGCCGTGCGTACTCCTCGAAGTCACCGAGGTGGCAGGTCATACCCTCGCGGTAACCCGCCAGGCCCTCCTCGTTCTTCTGCACCTGCCGGGAGATCCCGACGACCGACCGGTCGGCCTGGAACTGTGCGAACGAGGTCTCCAGCAGCTCGCGCGACCGGTGCCGCCCGAACTGCTGCACCAGGTTGACGGCCATGTTGTACGAGGGCCGGAAACTGGACCGCAGCGGATAGGTGCGCGTACCCGCGAGTCCGGCCAGCGCCCCCGGATCCATGCCGCGCTGCCACAGCACCACCGCATGGCCCTCGACATCGATCCCGCGCCGCCCGGCACGACCGGTCAGCTGGGTGTACTCGCCGGGGGTGATGTCCGCGTGCTGCTCGCCGTTCCACTTGACGAGTTTCTCCAACACCACCGAGCGCGCGGGCATGTTGATGCCGAGGGCGAGGGTCTCCGTCGCGAAGACCGCCTTGACCAGCCCGCGCACGAACAGCTCCTCGACGACCTCCTTGAAGGTCGGCAGCATGCCCGCGTGGTGCGCGGCGATGCCCCGCTCCAGCCCTTCGAGCCATTCGTAGTAGCCGAGGACATGGAGGTCCTCGCCGGGGATGGACGCGGTCCGCTCCTCGACGATCTCCCGCACCAGCCGGCGCCTGTCCTCGTCGTTGAGCCGGAGTCCGGCCTGCAGACACTGCTGCACGGCGGCCTCGCAGCCGGCCCGGCTGAAGATGAACGTGATCGCGGGCAGCAGCCCTTCCGCGTCCAGCCGGTCGATGACCTCGGGCCTGGACGGGGTCCAGATCCGGCTGCGCTGGCGCCGCTCGCGCTCGCGGTCCGCCTCGCGCACCATCTTTCCGCGGCGGCGCTCGCGCGGGTTGTACCCGCGCTGGTTCTCCATGCGGGCGAGCCGGACGAGGTCGGGGTTGACCTCGCGGCGGCCGGCGCCACGGCCGCCGTGGTCGGTCTCCTCCTCGAAGAGGTCGTACATCCGGCGGCCGGCCAGCACGTGCTGCCAGAGCGGCACGGGCCGGCTCTCGGCGACGATCACCTCGGTGTCGCCTCGGACGGTGTCCAGCCAGTCGCCGAACTCCTCGGCGTTGGACACGGTCGCCGACAGCGACACCAGCGTCACCGAATCCGGCAGATGAATGATCACTTCCTCCCACACCGCGCCGCGGAAGCGGTCGGAGAGGTAGTGCACCTCGTCCATCACGACATGGCCGAGGCCACGGAGCGCCTGCGAGCCCGCGTACAGCATGTTCCGCAGCACTTCGGTGGTCATGACGACCACCGGGGCATCGGCGTTCACGCTGTTGTCGCCGGTCAGCAGGCCGACCTTGTCCGCGCCGTAGCGCTTGACCAGATCGGCGTACTTCTGGTTCGACAGGGCCTTGATGGGCGTGGTGTAGAAGCACTTGCGCCCCTGGCGGAGCGCGAGATGCACGGCGAACTCGCCGACGATCGTCTTGCCCGACCCGGTCGGGGCGGCGACCAGCACCCCCTTTCCCGCTTCCAGGGCCTTGCATGCCTCTATCTGGAACGGGTCCAGATCGAACTCGTACATCTCGCGGAAGGGCGCGAGTGCCGTGGCCTGCTCGGCGGCGCGGATCCGGAATGCCTGGTATCGCTCAGCTGGTGAGAGGTCCTCTGTCATCTTGCTTACGAGCGTACCCGTCACCTCTGACAGTCAGCGCGATCTTTATTTCACTGTGCAAGAACCCTGACCGCAGCCGGCACGCACGTGGCGGTGAGCGGCAGCGGACCGAGCGGTTCGCCGTCCGCGTAGGCGGTGACGGAGGCGGCGGCCAGCTCGATCGACGAGACCCGGTGCACGGTGACCGCGGGGTGGTCGAGGTGGGTGCCCCGGTAGACCCGGGGAAACACCTTGAGCAGCGTCGTACGGCTGCAGTCGCCGACGACGGTCAAGTCGAAGAGCCCGTCGTCCATGACGGCGTCCGCACAGATCCGCATGCCACCGCCGTAGGTGGAGCCGTTGCCGACCGCGATGAGCGTCGCCTCGATCTCCTGGACCGGCCCGCCGTCGAGCCTGATGCGGTACGGGATCGTCCGGAACGCGGCGAGTTCGGCGAGGATCGCGAGGTCGTACTTGAACCGTCCGCCGACCCAGCGCATCCGGTTGCCCCGGTCGTTGACCCGGGAGTCGAAGCCGGAGGCGAGCACGGACCCGAACCACCGGTCGCCGACCCGGCCGAGGTCGATGTCCCTGATCGCCCCGCCCTTGAGCGCCTCGGCAGCCAGCCGGCCCGCAGCAGCCGGATCCCGTATCGGCAGACCGAGGGCGCGGGCGAAGTCGTTGCCGGTACCGACGGCGATCACACCGAGCGGCGTCATGGTCCCGGCCACGGCCTGGAGGGCGAGGGACATCATGCCGTCCCCGCCCACCGCTATCAGGGCACCGGTCCCGCCGTCGACCGCCTCACGGGCCCGCCGCAGCGCGTCGTCGGCGTCCTCGCCCAGGACCGTACGTACGGAGAATCCGGCGTCCCGCAATGCGGAAGCGGCCGGCTGCGCGGCGTGCGCGCCCCGGCCGCGTCCTGCGGTGGGATTGACGAAAAGGGTGATCTCGCTGGTCACCCGGGGGACCTTACAAGGTCAGG
The DNA here is from genome assembly GCF_044453545.1 of Streptomyces sp. NPDC051664. Taxonomy (NCBI): domain Bacteria; kingdom Bacillati; phylum Actinomycetota; class Actinomycetes; order Kitasatosporales; family Streptomycetaceae; genus Streptomyces; species Streptomyces sp. NPDC051664. The sequence goes on from NZ_JBITCU010000010.1 coordinate 237,367, forward strand.
TGATGTCGTCGTAACCGTTCACCCGGTCACGGTCCGGCCCCGACTGCGCCGGCAGCGACCTGACGGACGAGACCGGTTCGATCTCACCGACGTCCTCGGGAGTGAGGTCCAGCTCCGACGCCTCGTCATCGGCGGGACCCTCCGCCGCGCGCTGTGCCTTGCGGCGGTCGTTGAGGAGCGAGAGCGCCGTCGCGCAGAAGTACAGGACCCAGATCGGCCCGGCGAGCGCCAGCATCGTCAGGGGGTCCGTACTGGGCGTCGCCAGTGCGGCGAAGACCGTGATGCCCATGATCATGCCGCGCCACCAGCCGAGCATCCGCTTGCCCGTGATGACGCCGCCGAGGTTGAGCATGACGAGCAGCAGGGGCAGCTCGAAGGAGAGCCCGAAGACCACCACCATGCGCGTGATCAGGTCCAGCAGGTCGTCGAGCGGCAGCTGGTTGTCCAGACCGGCCGGCGAGAAGTCCAGCAGGACCTTCGCCATCGTGGGCAGCGTCTTGTACGCGAAGAACCCACCGGCGAGGAAGAGCGGGAAGCCCGCGCCGACGAAGCCCAGCGAGTACTTCTTCTCGTGCCTGTGCAGTCCCGGGGCGATGAACGCCCAGAGCTGGTAGAGCCAGATCGGCGACGAAAGGACGACGCCTGCCATCAGGGAGACCTTGAGCGCAAGGGTGAACGGCGTCAGCAGACCGTTCAGGACGATGCGCGCACAGGTGCCGTCCTCCTTCTGGGCGAGTTCGGCGAAGCTCGAATCGCAACCGACCGCCTTCAGCACCGGGTCGGTGAAGAACTCGATGATCCCCTTGTAGAAGAACGCGGCGACGATCGTGACGACGACGATCGCCAGGAGAGCCTTCGCCAGCCGGTTGCGCAGCTCACGCAGGTGCTCCACCAAGGGCATGCGGCCCTCGGGGTCCGTCTCCTGTTTGCGGGCAGACTTGAGCAACCCACGTCCTCATCTCGTGCAGCAGGCCGTCACCGATCACGGCGCCTGCGTCGGCCCAGTTGTCAGCGGTTGGTCGAGTCGGTCGGCTCGGCGACCGGCCGCGAACTCGTCACATCGCCGGGCGCGGCCTTGATCGTGCGCGGGGCAGCCTGGTCCTGAGCGGGGTCGTGCGGCGGGTCGGCAGGGGTGGCCGACGGGTTGCCCTCCGACTTCATGGCCTTGGCCTCGCTCTTGAGGATGCGGGCCGACTTGCCGAGCGAGCGAGCCATGTCAGGAAGCTTCTTCGCGCCGAACAGCAGAACAATGACGACGAGGATCAGGATGATCTCGGGAGCGCCGAGCCTTCCGAACATATGCGTGTACCTTCTCACCGAGGCAGCAGGGGTGGGGCTGATCGAACGTCGGACAGACGTCCGATCTTCGTACTGTCAGCGATCGTATCCCGCAGGAGTAAACGCAGGGCAATACCCATGCATCCTTGCGATTACGGCCCACGCCTCGCTCTCAGGGCCGCCAGTGCAGCGTACCCTCCGAACCTGAGAAACTGGAGGCCGCGCCCTCCCCGATCGACCGGCCCGACCCGAAAGACCTGGTCTACCGGAGGGATTCACCGGTGGCTGCGAGGTCGGTGGCGGCCCGTTCGAGATCCTCAGCCGCCCGGTTGATGCGTTGAGTGGTGCGGGTCACCTGGCGCCCCAGGCGCTGGGCCTCGACGAAGACCTTGACGGCCAGCACCCCGAGGACGGCGATGCCGAGGAACCCCAGGGCGATGGCGAGCATGGGCCAGAACATGCGCAGAGCCTCGATATGTCTAGGTGGGCCGGTGTCCGGAGTGCTACAGCCCGGCGTGGAGGCGGAGCGTCCGTACGCCGCCGCCGGTCAGGAGCTCAATGATCCGCTCACCGGCCGGCTTGCGGACGGCTGCTCCGCACTCGGGGCAGGTGAAGGAGTAGAACGTCGTACGGCGGCTGGCGCCGATGGCGAGCCGCAGGGCGCCCGCCGCGAGCTCGAAGCGCCCGCGACAGTCCGGGCAGGCGGCCTTGAACCGTACGGACTCGGGTACCACCACAGTCGAGATACCTGACACCACAGACAAATTGCTCATATCTCCTCGGATATCCGCTCAGGCCGCGGCGTCATAGGCGGCCAGCGCCGCCCGCGCCGCCTGCCGCGCGCTCTGCGCCAGCTCCTGCGGGGCGACAATGTGCCCATCCCCGCCGAGCCGCAGCGCGAGCCTGCGCAGCGAGGCCGGATCGGGGGTGCGCAACGTGATCCGCAGTCCGCCGTCGGCCAGTTCCTCCGCGCTGTCGTGCGGGTAGTACTCGGCGACCCAGCGGCCACCGGGCCCCACCTCGATCACGACCTCGGGATCCTCGGCCGCCGGCTGCACCAGCCCCTCGGAGAGATCCCGCAGCTCCAGCTCCGGGGGCGCGGACGGCTCGTCCAGCAGCCGGATCTCGGCGACCCGGTCGAGCCGGAACGTACGCCGGTCCTCGGAGAGCCGGCACCAGGCCTCCATGTACGTGTGCCCCACGGCGAACAGCCGGATCGGGTCCACCTCACGCTCGGTGAGCTCGTCGCGCGCGGGCGAGTAGTACCGCAGCCACAGCCTGCGCCGCTCGGAGATCGCCCGGTCGACATCGGCGAAGACGCCGCCCTCCGACTCGAAGGTGACCGAGAGCCGGGAGCTCGCCGCCGCCGTCTCACCGGCCGCCGTCTCCAGCTTGGCGGTGGCCCGCAGCAGCGCCTGCCGGTCGCTCTCCCGCAGCCCCGGCAGCGTGGCCACGGCGCGCGCGGCGACCAGCAGAGCCGTCGCCTCGTCGGCCGCGAGCCGCAGCGGCTCGGCCACGTCGTCCGGGTTGTGCCACCAGATCCGGTCGCCGTCGGTGTCGATGTCCAGCAGATCGCCACCGCGGAAGCTCGTCCCGCACATGGGGAGCACATCGAGGTCCGAGATCAGCTCGTCCTCGGTGATCCCGAAAGCACGGGCGACGTCCTGCACATGGGCGCCGGGGCGCTCCCGCAGATACGTCACCAGGGACAGCATCCGGCGCGTCTGGTCGATCGCGTTCGTCGCCATGAATACGGTCCTCTCAGTCCTTGGCCACGGCGCGCAGCCGGTCCACCACATCGGCCCGCAGATCCGCGGGTTCCCGCACGACGACGTCCGGGCCGAACTCGACGAGCCAGGCGTCCAGACCGTGTCCGTACGGGATCTCCAACTCGTCCCAGCCGTCTCCGAGTTCCCGCACGGATATCGCGCGCGACCGCAACGGGTAACCGGAACCCGACCGCAGCCTGATCAGCGCGGTCCGGGTCGCCGTCTCCCCCGCCCAGCTCTCCACGGTCTCCCGGACGGTCACCACATCGGGCACCTCGGCGGTGAAGGCCCCGGCCCGGGAGCGGACCCGGCCGCTGATCCTGGACAGCCGGAACACCCGCTCGGCGCCACGGTCCCGGTCCCAGCCCGCCAGATACCAGTGCCCGCGCCAGCACTCCAGCGTCCAGGGCTCGACCTGGCGCTGCTCGGGCCTGGCGGCGTTGGCCTTGCGGTAGTCGAAGGTGACCGGACGGCGGTCGCGGCACGCCAGCATCAACGGCTCGAACGCGGTCTCATGCACCGGAATGCGGGGTTCGAGCGCACTGTGCACCTCGTACGCGTCCTCGGCCTCGGGCATCCCCGCGGCCCGCAGCTTCTGCAGCGCGCCACTGGCCGCGCCGGCGAGCCGGGCCTGCTGCCAGACCTTCGCGGCCAGACCGAGCGCCGCGGCCTCCTCGGCGTCCAGCGTGATCGGCGGCAGCCGGTTGCTGTCCCGGCGGGCCAGGTAGCCGGTGTCGCCGTCCAGGTTCTCCACGGTCTCGATGACCAGACCGAGCTCGCGCAGATCGTCCTTGTCACGCTCGAACATCCGGTTGAAGGCGTCGTCGGAGCCCGCTTCCAGGTACGCCTCGATGGACCCGCGCAGCTCGCGCTTGCTGAGCGGGCGCCGGGTCCCCAGCAGGCACAGCGCCAGGTTCATCAGCCGCTCGGCCTTGGCAATGGCCATCGACGCCCCTTTTCTACTTGCTCTACGACGATCGACCGTACCGCTCCCGGGTGTCCGGACAAAAGCGAGGGCCCACACCGGACGGAACGAGGGCCCGTGCAGTCCAGCACGGGCCCTCGAGATGCGTCCGGGGACGGATATCAGACGGCGACCAGGTCGCAGACGAAGATCAGCGTCTCGCCCGGGGCGATACGGCCGCCGGCTCCGCGGTCACCGTAGGCGAGGTGCGCGGGGATGGTCAGCTGGCGACGGCCGCCGACCTTCATGCCCTGCACGCCCTGGTCCCAGCCGGAGATGACCTGACCGACACCCAGCTGGAACTGCAGCGGGGTGCCGCGGTTCCAGGAGGCGTCGAACTCCTCGCCGGTGGAGAAGGCCACGCCCACGTAGTGGACCTTGACCATGTCGCCGGCCTTGGCGACCACGCCGTCGCCCTCCCAGATGTCCTTGATCTCCAGGTCGGCCGGCGGCTCGCCACCCGGGAAGTCGATCTCGGGCTTCTCGATGCTCACTGAACTGCTCCTCCAAATGATGAACTGGACAACCGGGACAGTCTTACATCTTCGCCAGCAGGTCCACGGCGAACACCAGGGTGGACTTGGCGGGGATGGACTGCTGCGCCTTGTCGCCGAACGCCTGGTCCGGCGGGATGACCAGCAGGACACGACTGCCGATCTTCTTGCCGATCAGACCGTTCTTCAGACCCTTGAGGGTGACCTGGGCCAGCGGGAAGGTCTGGGTCTTGCCCTGGGCGTAGGTGCTGTCGAACGTCTTTCCGTCCTTCCACAGCAGGCCCACGTAGTTCACGACGACGCTGTCGGTCTCCTTGATGACGGCGCCGTCGGACTCCAGGATGTAGTTGGAGACCAGCTTCGTCGGCGGGTCCGTCTTCTCCGGGACCTTGACGGACGGCGCCTTGCCGTCGGTGTCGGTGCCCACCTTCGGCAGGTCGACGTTGTCCTGGGCGACCGCGGTGCCCTTGGCGGACGTCGGGATCTGCGTGGCCTTCAGGATGTCCACGACGAAGACGAGTGTGGCGTTCGGCTTGATGTCGCCCTGGCCCTGCGCGCCGTAACCGAGGTCCGGCGGAATGACCAGCTCGACGCGGCTGCCGACCTTCTGGCCGACGAGGCCCTGGTCCCAGCCCTTGATGACCATGCCCGCACCGAGCGTCAGATCGAAGGGCTGCTTGCGGTCGAAACTGTTGTCGAACGGCTTGGTGGAGTCCCACGCCTGTCCGAGGTAGTTGACCTGGATCGCGTCGCCGTTCTTGAGCTTCGCGCCATCACCCTCGCTGATGACCTGCGTCTTCAGCTCCTTGGGCGGATCGCCCTGTCCCTTGGACAAGGTGGGCTTCTCGCCGAACTTCGCACCCGCGGTGATCGCGGGGAATCCGTTCTTCGAGGCGGAGTCGGAGCCCTTGCCGTCGCCACCGCATGCCGCCGTCAACAGCAGCAGGGGGACAACGAGAAGGGCGGCAAGTCGGCGCACTGGTTCCTCAGATCTCAGACGACACAGATGGTTGAGTCCCCGACACTCTAGGGCGTGCACAGGGCCCCGTACGAGGACGTACGGGGCCCGAGTCGCACAAGTGCCGAGGCGCGTCCTGCGCCGGCTCACATACCCGCGATCAGCTTCTCCACTCGGTCGTCCACCGAACGGAACGGGTCCTTGCACAACACCGTGCGCTGTGCCTGGTCGTTGAGCTTGAGATGGACCCAGTCGACGGTGAAGTCCCGCCGCTGCTCCTGCGCCCTTCGGATGAAGTCGCCGCGCAGCCGCGCCCGGGTGGTCTGCGGGGGCACCGACTTGCCCTCGAAGATCTTCAGGTCGTTGCAGATACGGGCGGCCTGCCCCTTCCGCTCCAGCAGGTAGTACAGCCCGCGCCGACGGTGGATGTCGTGGTACGCGAGATCTATCTGGGCGACCCGCGGATTCGACATGGTCATGTTGTGCTTGGCCCGGTACCGCTCGATGAGCTTGTACTTCATCACCCAGTCGATCTCGGTGTCGATCCGGTCGAGGTCCTCGGCCTCGATCGCGTCGAGCGTGCGGCCCCAGAGCTCCAGGACCTGGGCGACGGTGCCGGTGCGGATGCCGCGGCGATCGACGAAGTCTGCGGCCTTCTCGTAGTACTCGCGCTGCACCTCGATGGCCGACGCCTCACGGCCGCTGGCGAGGCGGACCTTGCGCTGCCCCGTGATGTCGTGGCTGACCTCGCGGATCGCCCGGATCGGGTTCTCCAGTGTCAGATCGCGCATCACCGTGCCCGCTTCGATCATCCGGAGCACCAGGTCCGTCGCGCCGACCTTGAGCAGCATCGTCGTCTCGGACATGTTCGAGTCGCCGACGATGACATGGAGGCGACGGTACCGCTCCGCGTCGGCGTGCGGTTCGTCGCGCGTGTTGATGATCGGACGGGAGCGCGTCGTCGCGGAACTGACGCCCTCCCAGATGTGCTCGGCACGCTGGCTGACGCAGTAGACCGCGCCGCGCGGGGTCTGCAGCACCTTGCCCGCTCCGCAGAGCAGTTGCCTCGTGACGAGGAAGGGAATGAGGATGTCCGCGAGCCGGGAGAATTCTCCGTGCCGTGCCACGAGGTAGTTCTCGTGACACCCGTAGGAGTTTCCCGCCGAATCGGTGTTGTTCTTGAAGAGATAGACGTCGCCCGCGATTCCCTCCTCGTGCAGGCGGCGTTCGGCGTCGACGAGCAGGCCTTCGAGAATGCGCTCGCCTGCCTTGTCGTGGGTGACCAGCTCGGTCAGATTGTCGCATTCGGGGGTTGCATATTCCGGATGCGATCCCACGTCGAGGTAGAGGCGGGCGCCGTTCCGCAGAAAGACATTGCTGCTGCGGCCCCATGACACAACACGGCGGAAGAGGTAGCGCGCCACTTCGTCAGGAGACAGTCGGCGCTGTCCCCTGAACGTGCACGTGACGCCGTACTCGTTCTCCAGCCCGAAAATGCGGCGGTCCATGACTGAACATTACGCCTGATGGCCCGAGCTGAAACCGGGTTCGACAGCACCGTTTCGATCATTTTCCGATACCCGCACAGCAACCGGCGTACGCCCGGGAACTGCGAGGACCCTTCCCGTGGCCAGCAGAACCAGCAGCGCAACCACCCCACCGGCCCCCGCGACGGCGAAGCCGTGCGCCGTCCCGCCCAGTTCTACGGCCGGGCCCGCCAAGGCCGTTCCCGCCGCCGCGCCGACCCCGAACGTCGTCACGAGCCAGGAGAACGCCTCCGTCACCGTGCCCCGCGGAGCATGCCGGTCCACCACGATGAACGAGCACGCGATCGCGGGCGCCAGGAACACCCCGGCGAGCGCGGCCAGTACGGTCATCGGCACCACCCCGGGCGTGAGCATCAGCGGCAGATAGCCGAGTGCCAGCAGCGCGACGATGGCGCGCAGCCGGCGCTCCGGCGCCCCGGCCCACTGCCACGCCCCGTACGCCACGCCGCCGATCAGCGCGCCCAGTCCGAGCGCGGCCATCAGCCAGCCGTACACCGACTCGCGGCCGTGGTCGTCGGCGTACGCGACACCCGCCACCGTGATGGACCCCAGGGCGAGTCCGACGAAGAAGAAGGAACCGAGCAGAGCCAGCAGGCCCGGTGAACGCAGAGCGCCCAGCCAGTGCGCCTCGCGGGGCGCCGAACGCCAGGTGCGGGAGGGCTCCGAGACCACCACCGAGAGCGCCCCGAGCACCCCGATCGCGTTGATGACGAGCAGCGCGGCTGCGGGAGACCAGAGCGAGACCAGCACCGTCACCAGCAGCGGCCCCACCGTGAACATGACCTCCTGGGCCACCGCGTCCATGGCGTACGCGCGGTGCACCCGGTCCTCGTGCCCCAGGACCGTCGGCCACAGGGCCCGCAGGCCGCCCTCCAGCGGCGGTGTGCAGACGCCGGCCACGATCACGGCCGCGTAGGCCAGCGGCAGCGATCCGAGGCCTGCCAGGGCCAGCAGGGCCATGCCCAGCGCGGACAGCACGGAGGCGGGGAGCTGGACGCGAGGCTGGCCGTGCAGGTCCACGGCCCGGCCCAGCAGTGGCTGCCCGACCGCCGTGGAGAGGCCGTACACCGCCGTGAGGGCCCCCGCGAGGGTGTAGCTGCCGCCCTCGGCGCGGGTGAACAGGACGATCGCGATGTGCGCGGTGCCGCTGGGCAGCCGGCCCACCAGTGTGCCGACCAGCAGCCGGGTGGCATGCCGCGCCCGGAGGATGTCCAGATATCCCGCGGCCATGTCTCGCCCCCCTCTCCCTCGGACGTTCTTCCGACGCCCGAAGTTTTACGTATAACGTCGAGGTTCATACGTACCATGTGCCCAGTCCACAGGTCCACCTCGCCGCACGCACCAGCACCGCACCCGTCCGGAGGTCCCAGTGACCAGCGCATCACAGCCCGCCCCGGCCCGGCCCACCAGCCGCGACGTCGCGCGGGCCGCAGGCGTCTCGCAGGCCACCGTCTCCCTCGTGCTCGGCGACAAATGGCGTGGCAGGGTCTCCGAGGCCACCGCCGAGCGTGTCCGCAGCGCCACCCAGGACCTCGGCTACCGGCCGAATCTCGCCGCCCGCAGCCTCCGCCTCGGCCGCACCAGGACGGCACTGCTGGTCGTCCCCGCCCTCACGAACGAGTTCTTCGCCCGCGTCTACACCGGCGCCGCCGCGGTCGCGGCGGAGCACGGCTTCGGGGTCGTCCTGTACCCCTCCCCCGACGGCACGGGGCCGGCCCGGGACCCCTTCGCCTCCGCCCGCGCCGCACTCGACGGAGTCATCGCCTCCTCGATGGCCGCCGACGCACTCGGCGCCCTGCACGGCGCCGACCTGCCCCTGGTCATGCTGGACAGCGACCCCGCGGACACGGGCGTCGCAGCCCACGTCAACCTCGACATCGCCGACGGCATGCGGCAGGTGACGGACCATCTGCTCGCCCTCGGCCACCGCCGCTTCATCCATCTCGCGTCGGCCATCGACTCCTGGACCTTCGCCGTCCGCGCCCGGGCCGTCCACGACGCCGTACAGGGGGTGCCGGGCGCCGTCGTACGGACCGTGCAGGCAGCGCTCGACGTGCGGGCCGGCCGGGAAGCCGCGGAGTACGCGCTGGCCGCCCCCGGCCCCCGGCCGACCGCGATCATCTGCGACGACGACATCCTCGCCGCGGGCGCCTGCAAGGCGGCCCGCCGGCTCGGGCTCCGGGTCCCCGACGACGTCTCCGTCACCGGCTTCGACGATCTGGCCCTGGCGACCGCCGTCGAACCCGAACTCACCACTGTGCAACTCCCCGCGGAACAGGTCGGCGAGCGCGGCATGACCGCCCTGCTGGCCGTCCTGGACGGCCGCCCGGCCGAACCCGGCAGCCTGCCCGTGCAGCTGGTCGTGCGCGGCTCCTCCGCGCCCCCGCCGCCCCGGTCATGACTGTGCCCCGGTCCACCGGGAACGCCGGACCGGGGCACAGACTCAGCGATGGACTACTTGTCGGAGGACTCCACGTCGCCACCGGAATCACTGGACTTGGTGACATCCGTCGTGCTCGCGGAGGACTCGGAACCCTCACCGTCCTCGATGTCGGAGGGGGCGTCGGTCGGTGCGGAGCCACCGTCCGCCTCCAGCAGCCGCGCCAGCTGCCGCCCGACGATCCGCTTGAACTTACGCTGCTGAGGCCTCGTACGGTCCAGGACCGCCACCTCGAGACGCTCGGCGGGGATCTCCCGCTCACTCCCGTTGGGATCACGGGACAGCGCCTGCACGGCCAGCTTGAGGGCCTCGGCCAGCGTCATCCCGTCACGGTGGCGCTGGTCCAGGAACGTACTGATCTGCTCCGCGTTGCCGCCGACCGCGACGGAGCCGTGCTCGTCCACGATCGAGCCGTCGTGCGGCAGCCGGTAGATCTGGTCGCCCTCGGGCCTGGCGCCCACTTCGGCGACCACCAGCTCCACCTCGTACGGCTTTTCGGCCGCACTGGAGAAAATGGTGCCCAGCGTCTGCGCATAGACGTTGGCCAGTCCGCGGGCCGTCACATCGTCACGGTCGTACGTGTATCCGCGCAGATCGGCGTACCGGACACCGCCGATACGCAGATTCTCGTACTCGTTGTACTTACCGGCGGCGGCGAAACCGATTCGGTCATAGATCTCGCTGAACTTGTGCAGCGCACGGGACGGGTTCTCGCCGACGAACACAATGCCGTCGGCATACTGCAGCACAACCAGGCTGCGACCACGGGCGATGCCCTTCCGGGCGTATTCCGCCCGGTCGGCCATGGCCTGCTGAGGTGAGACATAGAACGGCGTCGACACCGGCTATCCGTCCCTTTCTGTCAGTGACGAGTCCATCGAAGAGGCCCTGGAACCGGGATCAGAGCAGCGCGGCACGCGGGCCGTCGGGCTGTTCCAGCCGGCGTTCCAGGATCGCCCGGGCGATCTCGGAGGATTCCGCCTCGGTGAGCTTCCTGAAGCCCTCATCGGTGATGACGGTGACGATCGGATAGATCCGCCGGGCCACATCCGGACCGCCGGTCGCCGAGTCGTCGTCCGCGGCGTCGTACAGCGCCTGTACGACCAGGGTGAGTGTCTGCTGCTCCGTCAGGTCCTCGCGGTAGAGCTTCTTCATCGACCCGCGGGCGAAGATCGACCCGGAGCCGGTGGCCGCGTAGCCGAGCTCCTCGGACCGACCGCCGGTGACGTCGTACGAGAAGATCCGGCCCCTCTCGCGGTCTACGTCGAAGCCGGCGAAGAGCGGGACCACGGCGAGGCCCTGCATGGCCATGGCCAGATTGCTGCGGATCATCGTGGAGAGCCGGTTCGCCTTGCCCTCCAGGGAGAGCTGGGCGCCCTCGACCTTCTCGAAGTGCTCCAGCTCCAGCTGGAAGAGCTTCACCATCTCCACCGCGAGACCGGCCGTACCGGCGATACCCACCGCCGAGTACTCGTCGGCCGGGAAGACCTTCTCGATGTCGCGCTGCGCGATCATGTTGCCCATGGTCGCCCGCCGGTCACCGGCGAGCACCACGCCGCCCGGGAACGTAGCGGCGACGATGGTCGTCCCGTGCGGCGCCTCGATGGCCCCCTGCATGGGCGGCAGGTGCCGGTTGCCCGGGAGCATCTCGGGCGACTGGTCGGACAGGAAGTCCATGAACGAAGAGGATCCCGGCGTCAGGAAGGCAGCTGGTAGACGCCCGGTGCTACGAGTGTTGGCTTCCACGCGTTTCCCTCCAGGTAAGCGATGGCCCTGCGGAAGGTGTCAGGATCATCTCCCAACGTGCCGATGGCCGAATTGCAGTTGAAGCACGGTACGCCACGGACCCTACCCGTCTCGTGGCAGTGATCCACATGGTCTGCGGGGGAAGCTTGCGGAGTCCGAATTGCCGGTTGTGGCCGCGCGGTACGGGCTCCTTTCGCCCGTACCGCGCGCACCATGCCACTCCCCCTGATTCACATGAGTGGACTACTGTCCACCCTTCTGAACGAATGAACGGACGAAGTCCTCGGCGTTCTCCTCCAAGACGTCGTCGATCTCGTCCAGAACCGAGTCGACATCGTCGCTCAGCTTTTCCTGCCGCTCCTTGAGGTCCTCCGAAGCCTGCGCGTCCTGCGCCTGCTCCTCGACCTCCTCGGTGGAGCGTGTCGCCTTCTGCTGTCCGCCGCCGGTGTCCTTGGTCGCCATGTAGCTCACCCCGCTCGGTTCGAAGCACTTGATCAGACCCTACCTACGGGGTCCGACATTGGCCCGGTACTTGTCTCAACGCACGGGGGCCATCTCGATGATTCCCTGATCGCGGCCATTTCAGCCGCCGGACAACACCCGGACCAGCTCTTCCGCCGTACGACAGCGGTCCAGGAGCTCCTTGACGTGGTTACGGGTCCCGCGGAGGGGCTCCAGGGTGGGCACCCGCTGCAGCGAGTCATGGCCCGGCAGATCGAAGATGACCGAGTCCCAGGAGGCAGCGGCGACGTCGTCCGCGTACTGTTCCAGGCAGCGGCCACGGAAGTACGCCCTGGTGTCCTCCGGAGGCTTCGTACGGGCCTGCTCGACCTCACTCTCGTCCAGCAGGCGCTTCATCTTGCCGCGGGCCGCCAGACGGTTGTAGAGGCCCTTCTCGGCCCTCACGTCGGCGTACTGGAGGTCGACCAGGTGCAGCCGGGGCGCGTCCCAGTCCAGGTCGTCGCGCCGGCGGTAGCCCTCCATGAGCTCCCGCTTGGCGATCCAGTCGAGCTCCCCGGAGAGGCTCATCGGATCATTCTCCAGCCGGTTGAGGGTGTCCTCCCAGCGGATCAGAACATCCTTGGTCTGCTCGTCGGCGTCCGCCCCGTACCGCTCCTCGACGTACTTGCGGCCGAGTTCGAAGTACTCCATCTGGAGCTGCACCGCGGTGAGCGTCCGACCGCTACGCAGCGTGATCAGATATTGCAGCGAGGGGTCGTGGGAGACGTGGTGCAGGGTGCGCACCGGCTGGTCGACGGCGAGGTCGACATTGATGAAGCCGTCCTCGATCATGGACAGCACCAGCGCCGTGGTGCCGAGCTTGAGATACGTGGAGATCTCCGACAGGTTCGCGTCGCCGATGATCACATGGAGGCGGCGGTACTTCTCGGCGTCGGAGTGCGGCTCGTCGCGGGTGTTGATGATGGGGCGCTTGAGCGTGGTCTCCAGGCCGACCTCGACCTCGAAGTAGTCCGCGCGCTGACTGATCTGGAAACCGTGCTCGTGACCGTCCTGGCCGATGCCGACGCGGCCGGCACCGGTGACGACCTGGCGGGAGACGAAGAACGGGGTCAGGTGGCGCACGATGTCGGAGAACGGGGTCTCCCGCTTCATCAGGTAGTTCTCGTGCGTGCCGTACGAGGCGCCCTTGTTGTCGGTGTTGTTCTTGTACAGGTGGATCGGCTGGGCGCCGGGCAGCTGAGCCGCACGTTCGGCGGCTTCCGCCATGATGCGTTCACCGGCCTTGTCCCAGAGGACGGCGTCCCGAGGGTTGGTGATCTCCGGCGAGCTGTACTCGGGGTGCGCATGGTCGACGTAGAGCCGTGCTCCGTTGGTGAGGATGACGTTGGCGAGGCCGATGTCCTCGTCGGTCAGCTGACTGGAGTCGGCGGTCTCGCGGGCGAGGTCGAAGCCTCGCGCGTCTCGCAGCGGGTTCTCCTCCTCGAAGTCCCAGCGGGCGCGTCGCGCCCGGTGCATCGCCGCCGCATAGGCGTTGACGATCTGGGACGAGGTGAGCATGGCATTGGCGTTGGGGTGGCCGGGCACGGAGATGCCGTACTCCGTCTCGATGCCCATTACTCGCCGTACGGTCATGCGGCCCTCCTTGCCCGGCGGCGTTCCCTTCCGGGATCGGCGCTCAAGTACCGCTGCTTGTCCGGTGCGTGTGCGGTGCCCGTCCCCGCACTGCGCGACTGGGCGGTACGGAAGAGCCTAGAGCGCCTCTGCGCTGGTGGGGAGATCAATTACGTCATTGCTCCGGTGTCGTGGGAGCTGTCCGGAAAGCAACCGGCTGCGGATGCCCGGCCGGGCATCCGCAGCCGGTCTGCGTTCTACAGGTACTGCCCGGTGTTTGCCACTGTGTCGATGGAGCGACCCGTGTCTGCGCCCTGTTTTCCGGTGACGAGCGTACGGATGAAGACGATCCGCTCGCCCTTCTTGCCGGAGATCCTGGCCCAGTCGTCCGGGTTGGTGGTGTTGGGAAGGTCCTCGTTCTCCTTGAACTCGTCCACGCATGCCTGGAGGAGATGGGAGACGCGAAGGCCCTTCTGGCCCTGGTCGAGGAAGGCCTTGATGGCCATCTTCTTGGCCCGGTCGACGATGTTCTGGATCATCGCGCCGGAGTTGAAGTCCTTGAAGTACAGGACTTCCTTGTCGCCGTTGGCGTACGTGACCTCGAGGAAGCGGTTCTCCTCGGACTCGGTGTACATCCGCTCGACGACGGACTGGATCATGGCGTGCGCCGCGGCTTCCTTGGAGCCGGTGTGCTCGGCGAGGTCGTCCGCGTGCAGGGGCAGGGAAGACGTGAGGTACTTCGCGAAGATGTCCTTCGCGGCCTCCGCGTCCGGACGCTCGATCTTGATCTTCACATCGAGGCGGCCGGGGCGCAGGATGGCCGGGTCGATCATGTCCTCGCGGTTGGAGGCGCCGATCACGATGACGTTCTCCAACCCCTCCACACCGTCGATCTCGGCGAGCAGCTGCGGGACGATGGTGTTCTCCACGTCCGAGCTGACGCCGGATCCGCGGGTGCGGAAGAGCGACTCCATCTCGTCGAAGAAGACGATGACGGGGGTGCCCTCGCTCGCCTTCTCACGGGCCCGCTGGAAGACGAGGCGGATGTGCCGCTCCGTCTCACCGACGTACTTGTTGAGGAGCTCAGGACCCTTGATGTTGAGGAAGTAGCTCTTGCCGGCGGGCTGTCCGGTCACCTCGGCGACCTTCTTGGCCAGGGAGTTGGCGACGGCCTTGGCAATGAGAGTCTTGCCGCAGCCGGGCGGGCCGTAGAGCAGGATGCCCTTCGGCGGCCGCAGTTCGTGCTCCTTGAAGAGGTCGGGGTGGAGATAGGGGAGCTCGACCGCGTCCCGGATCAGCTCGATCTGGTCGCCCAGGCCGCCGATCTTGTCGTAGTCGATGTCCGGAACCTCTTCGAGGACGAGCTCCTCGACCTCGCTCTTCGGCACCACTTCGTAGACGTAGCCGGACCTGGGTTCGAGCAGCAGCGCGTCGCCGGGCCGGATGTTGATGTCGAGAAGCGGTTCGGCGAGCCGTACCACCCGTTCCTCGTCGGTGTGCCCGAGAACCAGGGCCCGCTCGCCGTCCTCAAGGATCTCCTTGAGGGTGACGATGTCCCCTGCCCGCTCGAATTCCATGGCCTCGACCACGTTGAGCGCTTCGTTGAGCATGACCTCCTGGCCACGCCGGAGGTCGTCGATCTCGACGCTGGGGCTGACGTTCACCCGGAGCTTGCGGCCCCCGGTGAAGATGTCGCAGGTACCGTCCTCGTTGCCCTGCAGGAAGACCCCGAAGCCGGCCGGTGGCTGTGCGAGCCGGTCGACCTCCTCCTTGAGGGCGACGATCTGGTCGCGGGCCTCGCGCAGGGTGTTGGCGAGCCGCTCGTTCTGTGCTGAGACGCCTGCGAGGTTGGTCTGCAACTCGACGATCCGCTCTTCGAGAATCCTCGTATGGCGCGGAGAGTCGGCGAGCTTACGTCGCAGGACGGCGATTTCCTGCTCGAGATAGGCGACCTGGCCGGCTGGGTCTTCAGACCCCCGCCCGGGCCGGATGCCGCGGTTGATGTCGTCGTCGTGGGCTGCCACGGTCCTCACCTCCTCCAAGGGGAGCTGGACGCTTCCTGACCCTACCTGGGTGGGTGCTGATTGAAACCCCTAGATCACAAAGACTCCGGGACGTGTCCGATCTTCACCCTTGCGCTCTCCCTCACGCCAGGGGAATACCCACCCTTCAACATCGAAAAGCGGCCGGTTGTATCGTCGAACCGTTCAACACCCGTCAGGGCTGGCCATTTTTGGTTCGGATACGCAGGAAACGGCAGGAGAAATGACCGTGCAGCAGGACGCCCCGACCGGCAGCGACACGCAGGATCTGGAGGTCTGGATCGACCAGGACCTCTGCACCGGGGACGGTATCTGCGTGCAGTACGCACCCGAGGTGTTCGAGCTGGACATCGATGGTCTGGCGTATGTGAAGAGCAGCGAGGACGAGCTGCTGCAGGACAAGGGGGCGACGACGCCCGTTCCGCTGCCGCTGCTTCAGGACGTGGTCGATTCGGCCAAGGAGTGTCCCGGCGACTGCATTCATGTACGGCGCGTTTCGGACAGGGTCGAGGTCTACGGCCCCGAGGCTGCCTGATCAGGCCGCGGCGCGGCCGGGCCCGCTACGCGCAGTGACCGGTCAGGCGCTGCCCGTTTCGCTCTGCGCGGCACGGACGAAGGCGCCGTTCCGCCACTGCCAGGTCACCTTTTCCTGCTGGTCGGGGCAGCAACGCGGGACGTCGGCCGAGGAGTAGCCGAGGAGCGTGGCGGAGATGATCCCGTCACGCACGGTGAGGTCGCCGACGCTCATCTTCTGCGCGGGGTCCACCAGGGTCGCAACGATCCGGGGTTCGGCCCCGCTTCCCTGTGTGAGGACATAGACGCCGCTCGGCGGTGTACCGGATCCGGCCGCACAGTGGACCACCGCGACGCTCTCCGGGCGGCCGTCGCCGTCGAGGTCGCCGGGGGCTCGATCGGCAACGGTACTGTCCGCCGTCCCGCACTGCAGCGGGAAGGTCACACGGGCCGGATCGGGGGCCGCGACGGGTGCGGTGCCGTGCTGCGCGGTCGTGCGGTGGGACGTCGAGGCCGAGGCGGTCGCGTCGTCGGGCTGGAGCATGCCGGCCCCGGCGATGACGGCGGCCATGGCGGTCGCGGTGGCGAGCCAGTGCATCGGCGTCGTGTCGGTGTGCGCGAGGTCCGGGAGGTCGGAGGTCTGCACGCGGGATGTCTCCTGTGGTTCCTGTGGTTCGGCGATGCCCGTGAACGACGGGGCCGGTGGGGCGAACGCCGTAGGTGGGGGTGGCCAGCATCGTGCCATACCTCACAGGGCAGTGGAACGGTGGGGTCGGTACGGATCCCGATATCCGTCGGGCGGTCCCGTGCCGGCAGCCTCCGCGCGGGCAACGAAAAGGCGCCGCCGTCGAGTTCCCGGGTCGGTCCGGGAACTCGGCGGCGGCGCCGGTGCGTTGCGCGGGTCAGCCGCGGGAGGAGCCGCTCTGGCTGCCGGGACCGTCGTAGTCCTCGCCGTAGGCGCCCTTGGCGGGGCGGCGGCGGCGCAGCGGGGCCTCCACACCGTCGGCCAGGCGGCGGGCGGTGACGAGGAAGCCGGTGTGGCCGATCATGCGGTGGTCCGGGCGGACGGCCAGGCCCTCGACGTGCCAGTTGCGGATCATCGATTCCCAGGGCTGCGGCTCGGCGAAGCAGCCCATCTCACGGATGGACTCGACGGTCCGGGCGAGCTGGGTGGTGGTGGCGACGTACGCGCAGAGGATGCCGCCGGGCACGAGCGCCTTGGCGACGGCGTCCAGACACTCCCAGGGGGCGAGCATGTCGAGGATGACCCGGTCGACGTCGGTGTCGGACAGGTTGTCCTGCAGATCGCCGACGGTGAGCTGCCACGCGGGGTGCGGTTCGCCGAAGTAGCGCTCGACGTTCTGCTGGGCGATCTCGGCGAAGTCCTCCCGGCGCTCGTACGAGTGCAGCATGCCCTGGTCGCCGATGGCGCGGAGCAGGAAGGTGGAGAGCGAGCCGGAGCCGACCCCGGCCTCCACGACGCGGGCGCCGGGGAAGATGTCGGCGAACGCCAGGATCTGCCCCGCGTCCTTGGGGTAGACCACGGCGGCGCCGCGGGGCATGGACAGGACGTAATCGGGGAGCAAGGGGCGCAGCGCGAGATAGGCGACGTTTCCCGTGGTTCGGACCACACTGCCCTCGGGCGCACCGATCAGCTCGTCGTGCGGGAAAGAACCCTTGTGGGTGTGGAAGTTCTTTCCGGCTTCGAGCGTGAAGGTGTAGTGGCGTCCCTTGGGGTCGGTGAGCTGGACCTGGTCCCCGACCTTGAAGGGCCCACGTCGGCGGGCGGCACCGGTCGGTTCAGACATGTGACCAGCGTACCGGTGTTTCCCGGGGCTCCGACCGCCCGCCGGGAGCGGCTCAGGCTGCGGGGCGGGCCATCGCCGCGACGAAAGCGCGTTCGACGTCGGCGGTGGAGAGGACGCCGTAGATCTCGCCGGTCTCCTCCAGGACGAGGTACTCGGTGGCCGGGCTGGCCCTGAGGGTGTCCAGGAGCGTCTCGCCGGACAGCTCGACGGAGATCTTCATGCCGTCGCTGAGGTCCTGGGCGAGGGTGCTGACCGCAACCCAGGGACGGCGGTGTTCGGGGACCGAGCCGATGGCGGCCTCGCGGACGACGGCCTTGGGGTCACCGTGCCCGTCGACGACGACGAGCGCGCGGGCGCCCGCCTCGTTGGCCCGGCGCAGCGCCTCGGAGAGCGGGGTGGCGGCCTCGACGGGGACGGCACGTCGGGTCAGGGTGCGGGCGCGCAGCTCGGGGAGGTGCTCGCGCAGGCGGGCCATCCGCAGGCTGTTGCCCGCCCCGGTCCAGATGATGGCGCAGAGGATCGCGGCGAGCAGGGCGTCGGTGACGGTGTCCATGCCGCTGATGTCGTCGGTGCTGTTCCCGAACCCCCCGGTCTGGGTGAGGAGCGGGAGTCCGATGAGGACGCTGACGGCGAGGGCGCGGCCGACCCAGGCCGCGGCGACGGTGCCGCTCATGGGGCGTCCGGTGATCTTCCAGACGACGGCCCGGAGCATGCGGCCGCCGTCGAGCGGCAGCCCCGGCAACAGGTTGAAGGCGGCGACGATGAGGTTGGAGATCATCAGCCCGGCGAGCAGGACACCGGGGACGGTGCCGGGTTCGACGAACTTCATGCCCAGGTAGAAGACACCTGCGAGGACCAGCGAGAGGAGCGGGCCGACGAAGGCGAGGACGAATTCGCGGCCGGGGGTCTCGGACTCCTTCTCGATCTCCGAGACACCGCCGAAGAACTGCAGCTGAATGCGCCGCACGGGGAGCTTGTAGCGGAGTGCGACCACGGTGTGGGCGAGTTCGTGGACGAGTACGGAGGCGTAGAAGGCGATAGCGAAGAAGAGGGAGACCAGATAGCGGGCCGTGCCGAGCTCGGGCAGCACCCGGTCGAGCTGACCGCCGAAGACCCAGGTGATGAGCGCCGCGACGAGGAACCAGCTGGGTGCGACGTATACCGGCACACCGAAGGGACGGCCCATCAGGAGGCCGCCGCCCGGCTCTCGGGGGCGTTGCGGTTTGCCGTTCTCGGGCGCGGCGGGGTCGGTTCCCCCTGCGCCGGGCTGCGGCTGGCCGCTGTCGCCGCTCTCGTCCACGGGGTCCCTTCGGTCGGTGCCGTTCGGCACGATCATGCAGTGTGCGAGGGTCTGTGGTCGATGGTATGCCGCTGAGTGTCAGTGGGGGGTCGTAGGGTCTTCGTCATGACTTCCGTGCCCCGGCCGCCGCAGCCGCCCTCGTCCCTGTCGCCGTCGCGGGCGAGTGACTTCATGCAGTGTCCTCTGCTGTACCGGTTCCGGGTCATCGACAGGCTGCCCGAGAAGCCCAGCGAGGCAGCTACCCGCGGCACACTGGTGCATGCGGTACTGGAGCGGCTGTTCGACAATCCGGCGGTGGAGCGTACGGCCGGCCGGGCCACGGCGTTGATCCCCGCCCAGTGGGACCGGCTGCTGGAGTCGAAGCCGGAGCTGTCGGAGCTGTTCGCCGACGATGCGGAGGGTGAGCGGCTCTCGCGCTGGCTGGCGGAGGCGGAGCGGCTGGTGGAGCGGTGGTTCTCGCTGGAGGATCCGACGCGACTGGAGCCGGCCGAGCGGGAGCTGTTCGTCGAGACGGAGCTGGAGTCGGGGCTGCGGCTGCGCGGGGTGATCGACCGGATCGATGTGGCGCCGACGGGCGAGGTCCGGATCGTGGACTACAAGACAGGGAAGGCGCCGCGGCCGGAGTACGCGGAAGGCGCCCTGTTCCAGATGAAGTTCTACGCCCTGGTGATCTGGCGGCTGAAGGGTGTGGTGCCGCGGCGGCTGCAGCTGGTCTATCTGGGCAGCGGCGACGTCATGACGTACGACCCGGTCGTAGCTGATCTGGAGCGGGTGGAGCGCAAGCTGCTGGCCCTGTGGGAAGCGATCCGGCTGGCCACCGAGACGGGTGAGTGGCGGCCCCGGCCGACGAAGCTCTGCGGCTGGTGCGACCACCAGGCGGTCTGTCCGGAATTCGGCGGGACTCCCCCGGTATACCCGCTGTCCGTACCGCCGGCGGAACCAGGGCAGGGTGTCCAGGGCACAATGGGCCCGGTCCGGGCCGGGACCGGCCGGCCTGCGGCCGTCGAGGGACCTTGAGGAGATCTGGTGGCAATCCGCGTCCTACTCGTCGATGACCAGCCGCTGCTGCGCACCGGCTTCCGGATGATTCTGGAGGCCGAGGGAGATCTTGCGGTGGTGGGTGAGGCCGGTGACGGCCTCCAGGCCCTCGATCAGGTGCGGGCGCTGCAGCCCGATGTGGTGCTGATGGACATCCGCATGCCGCGGATGGACGGCGTCGAGGCGACGCGTCAGATCACCGGCCCGGGACGGGACGGTCCGGCGAAGGTGCTGGTGCTGACCACGTTCGATCTCGACGAGTACGTGGTGGAGGCGTTGCGCGCCGGCGCCAGCGGCTTTCTGCTGAAGGATGCTCCGGCCAATGAGCTGGTGCAGGCGATCCGGGTGGTCGCGGCAGGCGAGGCGATGCTCGCCCCGAGCATCACGCGCAGGCTGCTGGACAAGTACGCGGACCATCTGCCGTCGGGCGAGGACGCCGTGCCGGACACGCTGCACACGCTGACGGAGCGTGAGGTGGAGGTGTTGAAGCTGGTGGCGCGCGGCCTGTCGAATGCGGAGATCGCCGCCGACCTGTTCGTCAGCGAGACGACGGTCAAGACGCATGTCGGCCATGTGCTGACGAAGCTGGGGCTGCGCGACCGGGTGCAGGCCGCGGTGTACGCGTACGAGAGCGGGCTGGTGCGCCCCGGCGCCCAGTGATCCAGCCGGTGCGGCCGGGACGGGGCGCCGGGGTGGCACCGTGATTCAGACGGCGCTGCGGCCGAGCTCCCAGAGCTGCAGGTCGGCCGAGGAATTGACCGACCACTCGACGCCGGTGAGGCCGTCGCGGGAGGCGACGTACTGCTTGCCCTGCCAGATCGGAAGCACGGGAACGTCGGCGGCGACGATGTCCTGGAGCTTCCGGAAGGTCTTGGCGGCCGAGGCCCGGTCTTCCTCCCGGCGGGACTGCGGGATCAGCGTGTTCTGGGCCAGTGCGGACCTGTACGGCGAGTTGAGGAAGTTGTTCCTGTCGAGGAACGGCGCCGTGTAGTTGTCCGGGTCCGGGAAGTCGGGGAACCAGCCCATGCCGTAAACGGCGTAGTCGCCGCGCTTCTGGGCGGGGCGGTACTTCGCCCAGGGGGTGCCCTGGACGTCGACGTCGAACAGCCCGGTGGCGTTGAGCTGCTTCTTCAGCGCCTTGAACTCGGTGGCGGTGGCGGGCCCGTAGTGGTCGGTCGTGTAGTGCAGGGTGAATTTCACCGGTGTCTGTATGCCGGCGGCCTGCAGGATGGCGGCGGCCTTGGTGCTGCTGGGCTCGCCGTACTTGTTGTAGAACGAGTTGGTGTGTCCGGTGATGCTGGACGGGATGAGCGAGTAGAGGGGCTCGGCGGTGGCGCCGTAGACCTGCCCGGCGATCTGGCCTCGGTCGACGACCTGGGCGATGGCCTGCCGGACGGCCTTGCTCTTCACCGCGGGGTCGGTGGTGTCGAAGGCGAGATAGCTGATGGCGAGGCCGGGCATCTCGGTGAGCTCGATGCCGTCCTTCGGCCGCTCCAGCATCTGCTGAGCCTGCCCGGGAGACATGGTGCGGGTCATCATGTCGATCTTCTGGGCGTCGAGCGCCTTGCCCATCGCCTTGGCGTCGGGGAAGAGGTCCAGCTCGACCTTGTCGTTCAGGACGTTCAGATCGCCCTTGTAGCGCGGGTTCCTGGTGAAGACGACCTTGACGACCTGGTCGTTCCTGACCTCCGGCTTCATCGTGTACGGACCGGAGCCGTCGACCTGGAAGCCGCTGCGCGGGGACCTCGCCGGGTACTTGCTCTTCTGCACGATGCCTGCGGCCGGCGTGGCGAGCTTGTACGGGAAGGTCGCGTCCGGCGTCTTCAGATGGAAGATGACTTCGTCGTCACCGCTCGTCTCGATCGTGTCGATGTTGGTGAGCAGACCGACGGGGCCGCTGTCGGACTTGATGTCGATGACGCGGTTGATGGAGTACTTGACGTCCTCGGCGGTGACGGCCGTGCCGTCGGCGAACGTGAGGCCGGTGCGCAGCTTGCAGCGGTAGCTCTCGTTCTCACGGTCGGTGAAGGTGCAGCTCCTGGCGGCCTCGGGGACGGGCTGGCCGCCGCCACGCGGCACGTGGGTCAGGGTCTGCACGGTCTGCCGCAGGACGTTCCAGACGCCTGCTTCGTAGCCTATGGCGGGGTCGAGCGGCGCGGGGTTGTCCTCGGTGGCGACGAACTGGTCCGTGGTGCCGACAACGATGGCGGCCTTGCCATCGCTCCCGCTGTCCGTCCCGCCGCAGGCGGCGAGTACGGGCGCGAGCAGGCCGACGACGGCCGGCAGCACCAGAGTCTTGCGGTTCATCTTGGACGTTCTCCCTCATCCGGCCATTGAGAAAACGACATTAGTGGGCGCCGCCGGTAATGCCGGACGGGTGCTCTGCGCTGCGTAATCGAATGATGAGGGGAATGGTCTGCGAGCCGATTTCCCGAGCGGGGAACGTTCCGTACAGGACTCCATGAAACGGGACAGACGGGTGGATCAAAACGGACAGCTGGGTCGATCTTGGAGGGGCTCAAAAGCCCGGGGCGTGATAAAACTCACGCCCGAGCAATTTCTCGTCTTTGACGTGGCCCCGCCTTGCCCACACGCACGTACGACGAAATGCGCACATCGCAGTGGCGAGAGTTTTGCTGTTTATTCACAGAAATACTCTCGGTATACGTATCAACGCACTCCGGTGACCAGTCCCCGGAGAAATGCGAGATCGACTTCTTCGAGGGAGCTCACGACGACCCGGCCGGAGGCGGGTGCGATCGGTGCCACGGACGGCACGGCGACGACCCGGCAGCCGGCCGCCTCCGCCGCGGCGACACCGGTCGCGGTGTCCTCGATGACCGCGCAGCGCTCCGGAGCCACCCCGAAGCCCGAGGCGGCGGTGAGATAGGGCTCCGGGTGCGGCTTCGTCCGGGAGACCTCGTCGCCTGCGACGGTGAGCGAGAAATGGTGGTGCCCGACCGAGTCCAGCACCCGGTCGATGATGCGCCGGTGCGAGGCGGAGACCAGGGCGGTCGGCACCTCGTGGGCCGCCAGCTCGGCGAGCAGCCGGGCGGCGCCCGGCATCAGCGGTACACCGCGGCCGATACGCGCCTCGAAGCGGTCGTTGAGCAGCACGGTCAGCTCGGGCAGCGTGATGTCCGCGCCGGTGACATCGATGAGGTAGCCGGCGCTGCGGGTCATCGGGCCGCCGACGACCACATTCCTCCACGCCTCGTCCAGCCGGTGACCGAGATCGGCGAAGACTTCGACTTCGGCGTCCCACCAGAAGCCCTCGGTGTCGACCAGGGTGCCGTCCATGTCGAGAAAGACGGCCTGAAGGGCGGCGCCGTCGGCCATACGGGTCAAGGACGCGGAGACCGTACTGGTCATGCGGCACACCTTCCACGAGGGACGAGAAGGCCGGTCACCGTTTCCGGAGAAAAAGGCGACCGGCCTGCACTGGACCGACCAGTCTACGACTCGACCCGCGACAACGCGTCGATCATTTTCTACCGCGCGTTGAAGTACTTCGCCTCCGGGTGATGGATGACGATCGCGTCGGTGGACTGCTCCGGGTGCAACTGGAACTCCTCGGAGAGGTGCACCCCGATCCGCTCGGGCTGGAGCAGGTCGGCGATCTTCGCCCGGTCCTCGAGATCGGGGCAGGCGCCGTAGCCGAGGGAGAAGCGCGCACCGCGGTACTTCAGCGCGAACATGTCCTCGACGTCGGCCGGGTCCTCACCGCCGAAGCCGAGCTCGGAACGGACCCGGGCGTGCCAGTACTCGGCGAGGGCCTCGGCCAGCTGGACGGAGAGGCCGTGCAGCTCCAGGTAGTCGCGGTAGGAGTTGGCTTCGAAGAGCTTGGCGGTCTCCCCGCCGATCCTCGAGCCGACCGTGACGACCTGGAGGCCGATCACATCCGTCTCGCCGGACTCCTCGGGACGGAAGAAGTCCGCGAGACAGAGGCGGCGGCCGCGGCGCTGGCGCGGGAAGGTGAAGCGGGTGCGCTCCGAGCCGTCCTCGTGGAGCAGGATCAGGTCGTCGCCCTTGGACACGCAGGGGAAGTAGCCGTAGACGACGGCGGCTTCCAGCAGGTTCTCGGTGTGCAGCTTGTCGAGCCAGCCACGCAGGTGCGGGCGGCCCTCGGTCTCCACGAGCTCCTCGTACGTCGGTCCGTCACCGGCGCGGGCCTGCTTCAGACCCCACTGCCCCTTGAAGAGCGCACCCTCGTCGAGCCAGGAGGCGTACTCCTTGAGCTGGATGCCCTTGACGACGCGGGTGCCCCAGAACGGGGGCTCGGGGACCGGGTTGTCGATGGCGACGTCGGAGCGGACGCCCTCCTCCGGCTCGTCGACCTCCAGCACGGCGGTCTCCCGCTTGGGCACCCGGCGCTGCTTGAGCTCCGGGAGAGTGGCGCCGGGGACGCCGCGCTTCACCGCGATCAGGGCATCCATCAGGCGCAGGCCCTCGAACGCGTCGCGGGCGTAGCGGACCTCGCCCTCGTAGATCTCGTGGAGGTCCTGCTCGACATAGGCCCTGGTGAGAGCCGCGCCGCCGAGGATCACCGGATATTCGGCGGCCAGCTTGCGCTGGTTCAGCTCCTCCAGGTTCTCCTTCATGATCACGGTGGACTTCACCAGGAGGCCGGACATGCCGATGACATCGGCGCGGTGCTCCTGCGCGGCCTCCAGGATCGCGGAGACCGGCTGCTTGATGCCGATGTTGACGACGTTGAAGCCGTTGTTGGACAGGATGATGTCGACGAGGTTCTTACCGATGTCGTGGACGTCGCCACGGACGGTGGCCAGGACGATCGTGCCCTTGCCCTCCGCGTCGGACTTCTCCATGTGCGGCTCCAGGTAGGCCACGGCGGACTTCATGACCTCGGCGGACTGGAGCACGAACGGCAGCTGCATCTGGCCGGAACCGAACAGTTCGCCGACGACCTTCATGCCCTCGAGCAGTGTGTCGTTGACGATGTCGAGAGCCGGACGGGTCTGCAGTGCCTCCTCGAGGTCGGTCTCCAGGCCGTTCTTCTCACCGTCGATGATGCGGCGCTGGAGGCGCTCGTCGAGCGGCAGCGCGAGGAGTTCCTCGGCCTTGCCGGCCTTCATCGACTTCATGTTGACGCCCTCGAAGAGCTCCATGAGCCGCTGCAACGGGTCGTAGCCTTCGGCGCGGCGGTCGTAGATGAGGTCGAGTGCGACCTTCACCTGCTCCTCCTCCAGGCGCGCGATCGGCAGGATCTTCGACGCGTGCACGATGGCGGAGTCGAGTCCGGCCTTGACGCACTCGTCGAGGAAGACGGAGTTCAGGACGACTCGAGCGGCCGGGTTGAGACCGAAGGAGATGTTCGACAGGCCGAGCGTGGTCTGGACGTCGGGATGGCGCCGCTTGAGCTCGCGGATGGCGCCGATGGTGGCGATGCCGTCCTTGCGGGACTCCTCCTGACCGGTGCAGATGGTGAAGGTCAGTGCGTCGATGAGGATGTCCGACTCGTGGACGCCCCAGTTGCCCGTCAGATCCTCGATCAGCCGCTCGGCGACGGCGACCTTGTGCTCGACGGTGCGGGCCTGGCCCTCCTCGTCGATGGTCAGGGCGATCAGCGCGGCGCCGTGTTCGACAGCCAGTGCGGTGACCTTGGCGAAGCGCGACTCCGGCCCGTCGCCGTCCTCGTAGTTGACGGAGTTGAGAACGGCCCGGCCGCCGAGCTTCTCCAGTCCGGCCCGCAGGACCGGCAGCTCGGTGGAGTCGAGCACGATCGGGAGCGTGGAGGCGGTGGCGAAGCGTCCGGCCAGTTCCTCCATGTCCGCGACACCGTCGCGGCCGACGTAGTCGACGCAGAGGTCGAGCAGGTGCGCGCCCTCCCGGATCTGGTCGCGTGCCATCTCCACGCAGTCGTCCCAGCGAGCCTCCAGCATGGCCTCGCGGAACTTCTTGGATCCGTTGGCGTTCGTGCGCTCACCGATGGCGAGGTACGAGGTGTCCTGACGGAACGGGACGGTCTGGTACAGCGAGGCGGCGCCGGGCTCGGGCCGCGGGTCGCGGGGGACGAGGGCCGCGCCGCGCACGCGCTCGACGACCTGCCGCAGGTGCTCCGGAGTCGTACCGCAGCAGCCGCCGACCAGCGAGAGGCCGTACTCCTGGACGAACGTCTCCTGCGCGTCGGCCAGTCCTTCGGGGCCGAGCGGGAAGTGCGCGCCGTCCTTGGTGAGCACCGGCAGTCCGGCGTTGGGCATGCAGAGCAACGGGATACGCGAGTGGCGCGTGAGGTAGCGCAGATGCTCGCTCATCTCCGCCGGGCCGGTCGAGCAGTTCAGGCCGATCATGTCGACGCCGAGCGGTTCGAGTGCGGTCAGCGCGGCACCGATCTCCGAGCCGAGCAGCATCGTGCCGGTCGTCTCGAACGCCAGCGAGCACAGCAGCGGAAGGTCGCTGCCCACCGCCTCGAGCGCCCGTCGCGCACCCAGTACCGCGGCCTTCGTCTGCAGGAGGTCCTGCGTAGTCTCGATGATGAGCGCGTCCGCGCCGCCGGCGATCAGGCCCTCGGCGTTCTGCTGGAAACCGTCGCGGAGCACCGTGTACGGCGCGTGGCCCAGCGTCGGCAGCTTGGTGCCGGGGCCGATGGAGCCGAGCACCCAGCGCTGCTGTCCGGTGGAGGCAGTGAACTCGTCGGCCACCTCGCGGGCGATGCGCGCGCCGGACTCGGAGAGTTCGTGGATGCGCTCGGGAATGTCGTACTCGCCCAGGGCCGAGGCGTTGGCGCCGAAGGTGTTCGTCTCGACACAGTCCACGCCGACCGCGAAGTACTCCTCGTGCACGGAGCGCACGATGTCCGGGCGGGTGACGTTGAGGATCTCGTTGCAGCCTTCGAGGTTCTGGAAGTCCTCAAGGGTGGGATCCTGCGCCTGGAGCATGGTGCCCATGGCACCGTCGGCCACGACCACTCGGGTGGCGAGCGCCTCGCGGAGGGCTTCGGCTCGGTTCCGGCTGTCGGCGGAAAGGGTCGGCAACGAGGCCATGGATCTGCTCCCTGGGATGCGACGGCTGTCGGCTTTACGGCTTCCGGAAGAGGCCGCACCTCGTCAGGGTAGCCGGGCAGCGCCTCGGAGCGTCACTGTGTCCCACGTGACGGACGGCATGCTGTGCGGGGGCTATCCGGATCCGAGCAGTCGAGCGGGTTCCCCGCACGACCGGACATGGGTCGACATCGACCGATAGTGTTCAGCATTGTCGAACCACAATGGAGGAGTACGGCGTCATGGCCAAGAACATCCAGTCGCTCGAGCGGGCGGCGGCGATGCTGCGCCTGCTGGCAGGTGGCGAACGTCGGCTGGGACTCTCCGACATCTCCTCCTCCCTGGGCCTGGCCAAGGGCACCGCGCACGGCATCCTGCGCACACTCCAGCACGAAGGCTTCGTCGAACAGGACGCGGCGTCCGGGCGCTACCAGCTGGGCGCCGAGCTGCTGCGCCTGGGCAACAGCTATCTGGACGTCCACGAGCTGCGGGCACGCGCCCTGGTCTGGACGGACGACCTGGCCCGCTCCAGCGGCGAGAGCGCCCATCTGGGCGTCCTGCACCAGCAGGGCGTGCTCATCGTCCACCACGTGTTCCGGCCCGACGACAGCCGGCAGGTCCTGGAGGTCGGGGCGATGCAGCCGCTGCACTCCACGGCGCTGGGCAAGGTGCTGGCGGCGTACGACCCGGTGGCGCACACCGAGGCCGTCGAGGGCGAGCGTCAGCCCTTCACCCCGCGCACCGTCACCGATCTGGAGGAGTTCGAGACGGTGCTCGATCTGACCCGGGCGCGCGGCTGGGCGGCCGACGTGGAGGAGACCTGGGAAGGAGTGGCCGCGGTGGCCGCACCGATCCACGACCGGCGCCGGATGCCGGTGGGCGCGGTGGCGGTGACCGGTGCGGTGGAACGGGTCTGCTCCGGAGGCGAGCTGCGCCCCGAGCTGGTGGCCGCCGTACGGGACTGCGCGCGGGCGGTCTCCCGGGATCTCGGCGCCGGGCGCTTCTGACCGATTTGACGGATCATCGGTAACGATCGTCGTGTCATCCGTCCCACAACCCTTGACGCTTCATTCACCTGGGGGAAACATTGCCGTTCATCGGTCGACATTGTCGAACGCCTAACGGCAATACGCGCTAGGGTGTGACGGTGCCAAGGGCCGGTGAAGCCCTCACCTGAGGGCGCGGACCACCGGAGGGACCCGGGGTTCGGCTTCCCTGGACGAAGGACAAAGGAGTCGCGGGTGTCCAGCTCCGACATCTTCATCGGCGAGACCATCGGTACCGCCGTACTCATCCTGCTCGGCGGTGGCGTCTGTGCCGCCGTCACTCTCAAACACTCCAAGGCACAGAACGCCGGCTGGCTCTCGATCGCCTTCGGGTGGGGTTTCGCAGTACTGACGGCCGCGTATCTGGCCGGCGGCGTGTCCGGGGCCCACCTCAACCCCGCGGTCACGATCGGCCTCGCGATCAAGGGCGGTACCGCGTGGAGCGACGTACCGCTGTACATCGGCTCCCAGCTGCTCGGCGCGATGATCGGCGCGGTGCTGGTCTGGCTGACGTACTACGGACAGTTCCGGGCCCATCTGACCGACCCGGAGACCTTGTACAGCCGGCCGAGTGAAGAGGGCATGGTCGACCAGGCCGCCGCCCCGAAGGCCGGCCCGGTGCTGGGCATCTTCTCGACCGGCCCGGAGATCCGGAACGCCGTGCAGAACGTGGTCACCGAGGTCATCGCCACCGTCGTGCTGGTCCTGGCGATCCTCACTCAGGGCCTGAACAACGACGGCAACGGGCTCGGCACGCTCGGCGCGCTGATCACCTCGCTGGTCGTCGTCAGCATCGGCCTCTCGCTCGGCGGCCCGACCGGTTACGCAATCAACCCCGTTCGCGACCTCGGTCCGCGTATCGTGCACGCGCTGCTGCCGCTGCCGAACAAGGGTGGCTCCGACTGGGGGTACGCCTGGATCCCCGTCGTCGGCCCCCTCATCGGCGGTGCGATCGCGGGCGGTCTCTACAACCTCGCCTTTGCGTGAACCGTAGAGCCCTGAGCCGTAACCCTCAGATCCCACAGACTTCCAGGAGCACACCGTGACCGACGCACACACCACCGGCCCGTTCATCGCGGCCATCGACCAGGGCACCACGTCGAGCCGCTGCATCATCTTCGACAAGGACGGCCGGATCGTCTCCGTCGATCAGAAGGAGCACGAGCAGATCTTCCCGAAGCCGGGCTGGGTCGAGCACGACGCGGCCGAGATCTGGGAGAACGTCCAGGAAGTCGTCGCCGGCTCCGTCGTCAAGGCGGGTATCACCGCCGCCGACGTCAAGGCGATCGGCATCACCAACCAGCGCGAGACCACGCTGCTCTGGGACAAGAACACCGGTGAGCCCGTCCACAACGCCATCGTCTGGCAGGACACCCGCACCGACGCGCTCTGCAAGGAACTCGGCCGCAACGTCGGCCAGGACCGCTTCCGCCGCGAGACCGGGCTGCCGCTCGCCTCGTACTTCGCCGGGCCCAAGATCCGCTGGCTGCTCGACAACGTCGAGGGCCTGCGTGAGCGCGCCGAGCGCGGCGACATCCTCTTCGGCACCATGGACTCCTGGGTCATCTGGAACCTGACCGGTGGCACCGAGGGTGGCGTCCATGTCACAGACGTCACCAACGCCTCGCGCACCCTCCTGATGAACCTGCACACCATGGCGTGGGACGACAAGATCCTCGCATCGATGGGCATCCCGGCGGCCGTGCTGCCCGAGATCCGCTCCTCCGCCGAGGTGTACGGCACCGCAAAGGACGGCGTCCTGGCCGGCGTCCCGGTCGCGTCCGCGCTCGGCGACCAGCAGGCTGCCCTCTTCGGCCAGACCTGCTTCTCCGAGGGCGAGGCCAAGTCCACGTACGGCACCGGCACCTTCATGCTGATGAACACCGGTGAGACGCCCGTCAACTCGTACAACGGGCTGCTCACGACCGTCGGCTACCGGATCGGCGAGCAGAAGCCGGTCTACGCCCTGGAAGGGTCCATCGCCGTCACCGGCTCGCTGGTGCAGTGGATGCGCGACCAGATGGGCCTGATCAACTCCGCGGCCGAGATCGAGACGCTGGCCTCGTCGGTCGACGACAACGGCGGCGCGTACTTCGTGCCCGCCTTCTCCGGCCTGTTCGCCCCGTACTGGCGTTCCGACGCCCGCGGCGTCATCACCGGCCTGACCAGGTACGTCACCAAGGCGCACATCGCCCGTGCCGTGCTGGAGGCCACCGCCTGGCAGACCCGCGAGATCACCGACGCCATGACCAAGGACTCGGGTGTCGAGCTGACGGCCCTCAAGGTCGACGGCGGCATGACCTCCAACAACCTGCTGATGCAGACGCTCGCCGACTTCCTGGACGCACCGGTGGTGCGGCCCATGGTCGCCGAGACGACCTGCCTCGGCGCCGCCTACGCCGCCGGTCTCGCCGTCGGCTTCTGGCCGGACACCGACGCGCTGCGCGCCAACTGGCGCCGGGCCGCCGAGTGGACCCCCCGCATGGACGCGGACACCCGGGACCGCGAGTACAAGAGCTGGCTCAAGGCCGTGGAACGAACCATGGGCTGGATCGAAGACGAGGAGTAATCGACATGACCACCCTGCAGAGCGTCCCGGCCCTCGGGACGCACCCGGCCTCCGGCTCCCTTCCGAGCCGCGCCGAGACTCGGGAGCAGCTTTCCAAGGCGACGTACGACCTCCTGGTGATCGGTGGCGGCATCCTGGGCATCTCCACCGCCTGGCACGCCGCGCAGTCCGGGCTGCGGGTGGCTCTCGTGGACGCCGGCGACTTCGCCGGCGCCACTTCCTCCGCCTCTTCCAAGCTGCTCCACGGCGGCCTGCGCTACCTGCAGACCGGCGCGGTGAAGCTGGTCGCGGAGAACCACTTCGAGCGACGTGCGGTGTCCCGTCAGGTGGCCCCGCACCTGGCCAACCCGCTCACCTTCTACCTGCCCGTCTACAAGGGCGGGCCGCACGGCGCGGCCAAGCTGGGCGCGGGTGTGTTCGCGTACTCGGCGCTGTCCGCGTTCGGTGACGGCGTCGGCCATGTGATCAGCCCGGCCAAGGCGCAGCGCGATGTGCCGGAGCTGCGTACGGACAATCTGAAGGCCGTCGCGGTGTACGGCGACGACCAGATGAACGACGCCCGGATGGCACTCATGACGGTCCGTGCGGCCGTCGACGCGGGCGCGGTCGTCCTCAACCACGCCGCGGTGACCGGGCTGCGGTTCACCAGGGGCCGGGTGACGGGTGCTGACCTGGAGGACCGTACGGACGGCACGGAGTTCGGCGTCACCGCCCGGCTCGTGCTGAACGCCACCGGACCGTGGGTCGACCACCTGCGGAAGATGGAGGACCCGAACGCGGCGCCTTCGATACGTCTGTCCAAGGGCGCGCACCTCGTCCTGAAGCGCACTCGCCCCTGGAAGGCGGCGCTCGCCACCCCGATCGACAAGTACCGCATCACGTTCGCCCTGCCCTGGGAGGACATGCTGCTGCTCGGTACGACGGACGAGGAGTACGAGGGCGATCCGGCGGACGTCGCGGTCAACGAGAAGGACACCGCGCAGATCCTGGACGAGGCGGCGTTCTCGATCAAGGACCAGCAGCTGTCGCGCGATCTGATCACGTACTCCTTCGCGGGCCTGCGGGTGCTGCCGGGCGGTCCCGGCGACACCTCCAAGGCCAAGCGCGAGACGGTCGTGACGGAGGGCCGCGGCGGGATGCTGTCGGTCGCGGGCGGCAAGTGGACGACGTTCCGTCACATCGGCCGTACGGTGATGAACAAGCTGGCCGCGCTCCCCGGGCACCCGCTGGCCGAGGACATGGAGCCGATGGCCCGTCTGCCGAAGAAGCTCCCGCTGCCCGGTATCGCCAACCCGAACGCGGTCGCGCACCGGCTGCTGATCGACGGCGGAACGCCCGGACCGCGGATGGCCGCCGACACCGCGCGGCACCTCGCCACCCACTACGGCTCGCTCTCCTTCGACATCGCGCGGCTGGCGAACGACAACCCGGCGCTGGCCGAGCGCATCCACCCGGACGCACCGGAGATCTGGGCGCAGGTCGCGTACGCGCGCGACCACGAGTGGGCCGAGACGGCCGACGACGTGCTGCGCCGCCGGACGACGCTGACGATCCGCGGCCTGGCCACGGGCGAGATCCGGACCAAGGTCGAGGGCCTGCTGGCCGACAAGGGCTGAGGCAGGCCGTCGGGTACGCGGACGGGGGCGGCTTCCACGGGGGGAGCCGCCCCCGTCCGCCTACCGATGTGCGCCCATGCCCGCTGACCTGGAGCGGGCGGTGTACGTGCCGCCGTACGCGTGCAATGTGACGCGGGGCGGTGGAGGTCATGAAGTTCTCGGTGCTCTGACCGTGCAGCGGCGCACGGAGGAGATCGCCCCGGTGGTACGGCGCGAGGCGACTCCGACGCTCCGGGACCGAGCGATCGGTCACCAGCTGCGGCAGACCCGGTTCATCCACCTGATTCGACCCCCATAATGAAGGGAGACATCGGATGTCTTCATCCGAGGTCTGATCCCGCCCGAATCCAGGAGGACCGTCATGGCTGTCACCGACGAGGCGATCGAGAAGATCAAGGGAATGATCGTCTCGGGCGCACTACGGCCCGGCGACCGCCTGCCCAAGGAGAGCGAACTCGCGGCGGAGCTCGGGCTGTCCCGCAACTCGCTGCGCGAGGCGGTCCGCGCCCTGTCCCTGATCCGTATTCTCGATGTCCGGCAGGGCGACGGAACGTATGTCACCAGTCTCGACCCGCAGTTGCTGCTGGAGGCGCTGAGCTTCGTCGTGGACTTCCACCGCGACGACACTGTGCTGGAGTTCCTGGCAGTCCGCCGGATCCTGGAGCCGGCCGCGACGGCCATGGCAGCGACCCGGATCACCGAGGCCCAACTCGACGTACTGAGCTCTCAGTTGGACGCACTCGGGGCACAGCCCTCGGTGGAGGAACTGGTCGCCTGCGATCTGGAGTTCCACCGCGGCATCGTGCAGTCGTCCGGGAACTCGGTGCTCTGCTCCCTGCTCGACGGTCTCTCCGGGCCGACGACGCGGGCCCGCGTCTGGCGCGGCCTGACGCAGGAGGACGCGGTCAGCCGCACGCTGCACGAGCACCGGGCGATCCTGTCGGCACTGCGGGACCGGGACGCGGAGGCTGCACGGGCGTGGGCGACGGTGCATGTGGCGAGCGTGGAG
The DNA here is from genome assembly GCF_044453545.1 of Streptomyces sp. NPDC051664. Taxonomy (NCBI): domain Bacteria; kingdom Bacillati; phylum Actinomycetota; class Actinomycetes; order Kitasatosporales; family Streptomycetaceae; genus Streptomyces; species Streptomyces sp. NPDC051664. The sequence goes on from NZ_JBITCU010000010.1 coordinate 270,578, forward strand.
CAGTGGCTGCGGTCGACGCTGTGACGCCTGCAGCGGGCTTGTTCCCCTGCCCGCCCCTTCCCCGACCGGGACATCGCACCGGACCTCACACCTCAACGCCGGCGGGGCTGAACTTCTCAGCCCCGCCGGCGTTTGCGGTCGTACGGGTCAGTCCTGCTTCTCACCGCTCGCGAAGCGCGAGATGACCAGCGCGACGATGATGATCGCGCCGTTGAGGAACTGGTTCCACAGCGCCGGGACGCCGCCCAGGGTCATCACATTGACCACCAACTGCAGCGTCAGTACGCCGGTCAGCGCACCGAACAGCGTGCCCCGCCCGCCCTTGAGGCTGATGCCGCCGATGACCGCGGCGGCGAACACCTGGAAGATCCAGCCGTTGCCCTGCGTCGCGGCGACCGCACCGTAGTGGCCGGTGTACAGGATGCCCGCGAAGGCCGCCAGCAGACCGCCGATGGCGAGCACGATCCAGGTGACCCGGTCGACCCGGATTCCGGCGGCCCGCGCCGCCTCCGGGTTGCCGCCGATCGCGTACAACGAGCGTCCGTGGCGCAGCCAGGCCAGCGCCGCGCCGCCGATCGCGAAGAGCACCAGGCAGATCCAGACCGCGGCCGGTGCGCCGAGCCACGCGCTCTTGCCGAGGTAGCGGAACGACTCCGGGACGTCGGTGATGGACTTGCCCTCGGTGATGCCGATGTGCAGGCCGCGCAGCATGGTGAGCATGCCGAGCGTCGCGATGAAGCCGTTGACCCGCAGCTTCAGCATCAGGAAGCCGTTGATCGCACCGATCGCCAGGCCCACCAGCAGACAGAGCGGGATCGCCGACCAGGTGGGCAGCAGGCCGAGGCCGGCGAAGCGGCCGCCCTCGGTGGGCAGGACCAGCCACATCGCGACTACCGGCGCGATGCCGATCGTCGATTCCAGTGACAGGTCCATCCGTCCGCAGATGAGGATGAGTGCCTGGCCGAGGACCAGCAGGCTGAGCTCGGAGGACTGCTGGACGACGCTGATCAGGTTGTCGGAGGTGAGGAACACCGGCGAGACGATGAATCCGATCACCATCAGCACCAGGATCACCGGAACCAAGGAGAAGTCGCTCCACCGGATCAGCCTGAGCCGGCTCAGCGGGCTGTCGTCGTCCAGCCCGCCCTTCGGCCCTCCGTTGATGTCTCCGGCCGCCGGCGGCCGTATCGTGCCGGTCATTCCCTTTCCCCCACACCTTCCATGGCGGCGACGAGTTCCCCGTCGGTCCACCCGCTTGCGAATGCCCCGACCACGCGCCCGTGGAACAGGGCGAGCACCCGGTCACATACCCGCAGATCGTCCAGCTCGTCCGAGACGACGACTGCGGCGTTGCCCTCGTCGGCGACCCGCCGGACGACTCCGAGCAGCGAGTCCTTGGACTTGACGTCCACACCCGCGGTGGGCCGGACCGCGACCAGCACGCTCGGCTTGCGGGCCAGTGCGCGGGCGACCACCACCTTCTGCTGGTTGCCGCCCGAGAGCCCTGCGACGGGCTGTTCGGGACCCTGTGTCTTGATGTCCAGCGACTCGATCATCGACCGTGCGAACTCCCGGGTACGGGAGGGCAGTACGGTCCCCCACGGTCCGAGCTGGTCGGTGACCGTGAGCGTGGCGTTCTCCGCGACACTGCGCCCGAGGACGAGTCCCTGGTCGTGCCGGTCCTCGGGGATGTAGCCGATCCCGGCCTCCAGCGCGTGCGGCACGCTGCCGGACCGCACGGACCTCCCGTGTACGCGGACCGTGCCGCCGGTGGCCTTGCGCATCCCGGCGAGCGTCTCACCGAGCGCGGTGTTGCCGCTGGCCGCGGATCCGGCGAGGCCGAGCACCTCGCCGGGGCGGACCTGAAGATCCAGCGGCTCGAACTGGCCTTCCAGGGCAAGTCCTTCCGTACGCAGTACGGGCTCCGCCGACTCGTCCCGCACCTCCGTCGGCGCACCGCCCGCGTGCCAGGCGGCGGATCCGCCGCCCAGCTCGCCGGTCATCGCCGCGACCAGTTCGCTCTTGGCGAGGTCGGCGACCGGGGCGGTCAGGACATGGCGGGCGTCGCGGTAGACGGTGACCGCGGTGCACAGTTCGTACACCTCCTGCAGATGGTGGGAGATGAACAGGAACGCCACTCCCTGGCTCTGCAGTTCCCGGAGCTTGTCGAAGAGCCGGCCGATGCCCCGGGCGTCGAGCTGGGCGGTGGGTTCGTCGAGGACGATCAGCCGGGCGCCGAATGACAGCGCCCGGGCGATCTCGACGAACTGCCGCTGTTCCACGGCGAGATCCCTGGCCCGGGTGCGGGGGTCGACCTGTACCCCGTACTCGGCGAGGAGCTCCTCCGCGCGCCTGCGGAGCCTCCCCCAGCTGATCCAGCGCGACTCCTCGTCCAGCCGGCCGAGAAAGAGGTTCTCGGCGACGGTCAGATCGGGCACGACCATGGACTTCTGGTAGACGCATGCGACCTTCGACTGCCAGGCCGTCGTGTCCCCGAAGGCGGGCGCGGGCTCCCCGCCGAACCGGACCGTCCCCGCGTCCGCCTTGTGCAGTCCGGTCAGGACGCCGACCAGGGTGGACTTGCCCGCGCCGTTACGGCCGACGAGGGCATGGGACTCGCCGGGCTGCACGGTGAGCTGCACACCGTCGAGCGCCACGGTGGGCCCGAAGCGTTTGACGATGCCTTCCGCCTGTACGGCAGGTGGTGCCTTTTCCATCAGACCCCTTCTCAGCGAGGCGCTGTACCAATGTCGATGCCCTGCCCTCGGGCGGCGGTCAGAGCTTGACCGCGTCTCGGCTCTGCGTTGCCGGGAGGGAAGCCCTCCCGGCAACGCGAGGGAGGAGTCACGGCTAGCTCTTCTTCTCCAGCTGATTGGCCCACAGTTTCGGGTCGTCCACGTTGTCCTTGGTCACCAGGGGCGCGGGAAGCTGGTCCTCGAAACCGTTGGGAATCTTGATGATGTTCGATTCGTGGTCGGTCGGGCCTTCCTTGAAGGTCTTGCCGTCCAGGGCCGCCTTGGCGTAGTACAGGGCGTACTTCGCGTACAGGTCGGCGGGCTGGGAGATCGTCGCGTCGATCTTGCCCGCCCTGATGGCGTCGAACTCCTCCGGGATGCCGTCGTTCGAGATGATCGTGATGTGACCCGCCGTACCGGCCGGCTTCAGCAGTTTCTTCTGCTCCAGGAGCGCGAGCGTGGGCTGCAGGAAGACGCCGCCGGCCTGCATGTAGATGCCGTTGATGTCGGGGTGTGCGGCGAGCGTCGACTGGAGTTTGGCGGACGCCACGTCGCCCTTCCAGTCGGTGGCCAGCTCGAAGACCTTGATGCCCGGGTAGTCCTTGTCCATGCAGGCCTTGAAGGCCTGGGACCGGTCGCGGCCGTTGATCGAGGACAGGTCGCCCTGGAACTCGACGACCTTGCCCTTGCCCTTCAGTTGCTCGCCGAGGTACTTGCAGGCGTTGGTGCCGTACGCCTTGTTGTCGGCGCGCACCACCATGTAGACGTTGCCCTTGTCGGGGCGGGTGTCGACGCTGACGACCGGGATCTTCTTGTCGTTCAGCGTGTTCAGCGACTCGGCGATGGCGCCGGTGTCCTGCGGGGCCATCACCACGGCCTTGGCACCCTGGTCGGTGAAGGTCTGGACGTTGGCGACGAGCTTGCCTATGTCGTTCTGGGAGTTGGTCAGGGGCAGTGCCTTGACGTCCCCCGCCTTGACCCCCTTCTCGATGTAGCTCTGGTACGAGTTCCAGAAGTCGCTGTCGCTGCGCGGCAGGTCGATGCCGACCTTCCCGGCGCCGGCGCCGTCGTCGGTGGACTCGCGGTTGCAGCCCGCGAGGGCAGTGACGGCCAGCAGTACGGCGCAGGCTGCCGCACTTGTCGTACGCACTCTCATTGGTGTCCCGTCCTTTGTGGAGTACCGGCTCGGTGCTGGGTTGGCAAAGACTGGTGCATGGGGCTCAGGGGTTGGTGGAGCGGGGTCAGTCGGCGGCGGGCCGAAGCCGCAGGCCCTGCATGCCTCCGTCGATGGCGAGTGCCGTGCCGGTGACGGAGGCGGCGGCGGGGCTCGCGAGGTAGACGATCGCAGCGGCCACCTCGTCGGCCGACACCAGCCGTCCCAGCGGCTGGCGGGCGTTGAGCGCGGCGCGCTCGGCCGCCGGGTCGTCGGCCTGGCCCAGAAGCCGGCCGATCCACGGGGTGTCCGCGGTGCCGGGGTTGACACAGTTGACGCGGACTCCTTCGCGGACATGGTCGGCGGCCATGGCGAGGGTCAGCGACAGGACCGCGCCTTTGCTGGCGCTGTACAGGGCGCGCTGTGGCAGCCCGGCGGTCGCCGCGATGGAGCAGGTCTGGGTGATGGAGACGGAGCCGGGGCGGTCGGCGGCCGCGCGCCGCAGATGGGGCAGGGCGTGCCGGGCGGTGCGGACCATGCCGAGGACGTTGATGTCCAGGACGCGGGTCCACTCGTCGTCGTCGTTGTCCTCGACGGTGCCGATGGAGCCGATGCCCGCGTTGGAGACCAGGGTGTGCAGACCACCCAGTTCGGCGGCGGCCCGGTCGACCGCGTCGCGTACGGCGTCGTCGTCGGTGACGTCCGCCTTCACGGCGAGCGTGCCCGCCGGGGCGCCCGCCGTCTCCCGGTCGAGTACGGCCACGCGCGCGCCGCGTTCCAGCAGCATCGTCGCGACGGCGGCCCCGATACCGGAGGCGCCGCCTGTCACCAGGGCGGACATTCCGTCGAAGTCGCTTGTGCCGGTCATCAGTTGGCCTCCTCGGGCTTGCGGCGGGCCTGCCATACGGGGCCCTCCGGGTAGCGGTGTGTGGTGATCGAGGCGGGGAGCATCCGGGCGGAGAAGCCCGGGGCGCGCGGCGCGACGTAACGCCCCGCTTCGATCACGGTGGGGTCGGCGAAATGTTCGTGGAGATGGTCGACGTACTCGATCACGCGGTTCTCCCAGCTGCCGGAGACGGCCACATAGTCGAACATCGACAGGTGCTGCACCAGCTCGCACAGTCCGACGCCGCCCGCGTGCGGGCAGACCGGCACGCCGAACTTGGCGGCGAGCAGCAGGATCGCCAGGTTCTCGTTCACGCCCGCCACGCGCGCGGCGTCGATCTGGACGAAGTCGACCGCGCCGGCCTGGAGCAGCTGCTTGAACACGACGCGGTTGGCGACGTGTTCACCGGTGGCGACCTTGATCGGCTGGCCGGCCCGTACGGCGGCGTGGCCGAGGATGTCGTCGGGGCTGGTCGGTTCCTCGATCCAGTGCGGGTCGTACGGCGCGAGCGCGGTCATCCACTCCACCGCGTCGGCGACGTCCCACCGCTGGTTGGCGTCGACGGCGATCCTGATGTCAGGTCCGACGGCCTCGCGGGCCAGGGCGAGTCTGCGGACGTCGTCGCCGAGATCTCCGCCGACCTTCAGCTTGATCTGGGTGAAGCCGTCGGCGACGGCCTCCTTCGCAAGCCGGACCAGCTTGTCGTCGGAGTAGCCGAGCCAGCCGGGCGAGGTGGTGTACGCGGGGTAGCCCTCGGCGCGCAGCCGTTCGGCGCGCTCGGTGCGGCCCGGTTCGGCGGCCTGCAGGATTTCGAGGGCCTCGTCGGGGGTGAGGACGTCGGTGAGGTAGCGGAAGTCGACGAGGGAGACGAGCTCCTGCGGCGTCATTTCGGAGAGGAACTGCCAGACGGGCCGGCCCGCCTGCTTGGCGGCCAGGTCCCAGGCGGCGTTGACGACCGCGCCGGCCGCCATGTGCATCACGCCCTTCTCGGGGCCGAGCCAGCGCAGTTGCGAGTCATGGGTGAGCTCGCGGTACAGCGCGCCGAGATCGGCCGCGGTACGGGGGGCCGGGCGCCCGATCACGTACGGGCGCATCGCTTCGATGGCGGCTGCCATGATCTCGTTGCCGCGTCCGATGGTGAAGCAGAAGCCATGGCCCTCGATGACGGTTCCGTCCGCCTCCTCGCCGAGCGAGGCGCCGGTACGCAGGACGACATAGGCGGCGGAGTAGTCGGGATCGGGGTTCATGGCGTCCGAGCCGTCCAGTTGCTCCGAGGTCGGAAAGCGGATGTCGTGGACCTCGAAGTCCGTGACGGTCTGACTCATGTGCGCCCCCAGGGGAATAACATCGGACCTCTGTTCCGGTCATCCGATGTATAGCGGTGCGGTAGCCCCAAAGTCCAGAGTTGAGACGAAATCCCCGGGACACAGCTCGGATGAATTCGGAGAAAGATGCCCTGGTTGGACCGGTGATGCACCTCGTGGGGCCGGGTTCACCCTGCCGTGCACAGGGGCTGCGGCGGGAGAGGCCGGAAGCCGTAAGGTTGGTGCGTACGCAAGGGAACTTCGGAAGGAGGCCTGGGTGATCGAGCTCGAGGGGGTTCCCGAGCTGATCGACCCGGTCATGGTGGCCGCGTTCGAGGGATGGAACGACGCAGGTGACGCCGCTTCCACAGCGGTCGCACACCTGGACCGGGAGTGGAAGGGCGAGGTGTTCGCGGCGCTCGACGCCGAGGACTACTACGACTTCCAGGTCAACCGGCCGACGGTGTGGCTGGACGGCGGAGTACGCAAGATCACCTGGCCGACCACCCGGCTCTCCGTGGTCCGCGTCGGCGGGGACAAGCCCCGCGATCTCGTCCTGGTCCGCGGTATCGAGCCGTCGATGCGCTGGCGCTCGTTCTGCAACGAGCTCCTGGGCTTCGCCCATGAGCTGGGCGTGGAGATGGTGGTGGTCCTGGGCGCGCTGCTCGGCGACACCCCGCACACCCGCCCCGTGCCGGTCAGCGGGGTCACCTCCGATCCTGACCTGGCGCGGACCATGGACCTGGAGGAGACCCGGTACGAGGGCCCGACGGGCATCGTCGGCATCCTCCAGGAGGCCTGCACGCATGCCGGTGTGCCCGCCGTGAGCCTGTGGGCGGCGGTGCCGCACTACGTGTCGCAACCGCCGAACCCGAAGGCGACCATGGCGCTGCTGAACCGCCTGGAGGATCTGATCGGGTTGCGCATCCCGCTGGGCGAACTGCCCGAGGACGCACGTGCCTGGCAGCTCGGGGTCGACCAACTGGCCGCCGAGGACAGCGAAGTGGCCGAGTATGTGCAGACGCTGGAGGAGGCCAGGGACACCGCGGAGCTTCCCGAGGCGTCGGGCGAGGCCATCGCCCGGGAGTTCGAGCGTTATCTGCGGCGCCGGGATGTCGCGCCCGGCCAGGCGCCCGGCGGGCATGCCACCGAGAGCGGCGACGCCTCATACCTGCGCGACACGTCGAGCGGGCGGACCAGGCCGCCGAAGCCGCCGAAGCCGGAGCCGGGACCGCCGCAGGGAGCCGCGGGCGAGTCCGCCCAGGACGGGCCCACCGACGACGACACCGGTCCCGGTCCCGAGGACTCATCGGGTTCGCCGGATTCATCGGAGGACTGAGGAACGGCACGGCAGTCCGTCGCGACCGGTCGAGCGCCGGGCCGGTGGGACCCGCCCGGCGCCCCCGCTGTCAGGAACAGCTGAACCGCGCCGCGGCCCAGTCCCCGTGGTCACCGGTCTTGGAACCGTTGGTGTCGGTGACCTTCAGGTGCACATGGCGCGCACCGGCGACGTCCACCTCGACCGGCACGGTCGCCGACGCCCCGGTCACCTTCGGCGACGTCCAGAGCACCTTGCCGTCCGCCTCGACGGAGAAGGCCACTTCGCCGTAGCCGTTGATCTCGTCGTCGATCCCCGCGTCGGCCGTGAACGTGGTGCAGCGCCCGCCGAGATAGACCTCGATGTCGGAGTCGGCGTGAGAACCGATCCCCTTCTCGTACGTCTTCCCGGCGAGGGTGAGGGTGTGTCCGTCGGTCGCACCCGATTCGCCGTTGCTGCGGTCGCGCTCGGCCGGGCCGTAGCCGTTGGCCGACTTCAGCCAGACCAGATCGCTCGCCCAGGCGTCGGCGGTCGGGGGCTGAGGCATCACCCCGGCCGCGAAGCGCTGGACGGTGGAGCGGGCTTCACCCGCCGCCCGGTAGCGGGCGACCGCGGTGATCCGGGCCTCCCCGGCCACGGCGTCCTTCGCCGGAGTGACCGCCAGCTCGACCCGCCGGGTGGTGCCTGCCGGGATCCGGTCCACGGTCTTCGCCGGGGTGACCTGCCACCCCTCGGGGACGTCCAGGGTGACCGCTGCGTCCGTCACATCGGCGCTGCCCGCGGTGACGTCGACGGCCACGGTGCCCTCGACTCCCGCCCCGACCTCCTGCGCGTCCGGCGCGGAGACGACGGCCGTGGCGGACGCCTTCCTGCCGCCGACGGCGCTGGTGCCCTCCAGCTTCAGGCTGAACTTCCGGTCTGTGCTCAGCGGCGCGGTCTTGACCTTCACCACACCACCGCGGTCGTCCTGGTCGTACCACCAGCCCTGCTTCGCGGTCCTGTACGCGGCCGCGGAGCCCAGCCGGGGCAGTGTGCCGTTCAGCTTGACGGCCCTCGGTGCCGACCCGGTGTGCACGCTGAACTCGTACGGTCGCCTGCTCTGCTTGCCGGTGAAGTCCCCCTTGCTCCCACCGATGTTCACAGTGATGTCGCCCGCGCCCCGGACGGGTGCGTCGACGTCCGCCCGCTGGGTGGCGTACTTGCCGTCGCGGTGCCGGCGGGTGACGCCGTCGTCCTCGTACAGCGTGAAGGAGGACCTGCCCTGCGGGTAGATGTCCCAGGCCAGCGGGGAGCCGCTCGTGCGGTCCTGGTACGAGCGGATGCCCGGCCACATCGGCACGCTGGCACCGGCCTTCACGAAGAGCGGGAGGGTGTCGAGCGGGGCACTGTAGTGGTCGACGGTGGTCGGCCCCTCGTACGTCCGGCCGCTCCAGTAGTCGATCCAGGTGCCCTTGGGCAGATAGATCCCGTCGCGACGGGTGCTGTCCTGGTAGACGGGCGCGACGAGGAAGTCCTCGCCGGACATGAACTCGTACTTCGCCGCGTCCGTCGCCGCCTTGGGGTCGTCCGGGTATTCGAGGACGAGCGGGCGGACCATGCCGACGCCGGTCTTGGTCGCCTCGTGTGCGTACGAGTACTGGTACGGCAGCAGCGACTCCTTGAGCTTGAGGTAGTCCCGGTTGATGGTGGTGTACGGCTCGCCGTACCGGTAGGGCTGCTTGTCGCTGGCCGCCCAGCCGTCCATGGTCATCGTGGTGCCGAGGAACATCTTCCACTGCAGGTCACGGGTGTACGTCTTGGCGCTGCCGCCGAAGATGCCGTCCACGTCACCGGTGGTGTAGGCGAGGCCGGACATCGTGGCGCCCGCGTAGGTCGGGATCTGCCAGCGGATGTAGTCCCAGGTGCCGTACTGGTCACCGGACCACTGGACGCCGCAGCGCTGTGCCCCCGACCAGCTCTCGGGAGCATAGGTGAAGCCGCGGGCGTCGCTGTTGTCCTCGATGCCCTTGTACGCGTCCTTGCAGCCGTCGAGGGCGAACTTGTAGCCCGAGCCGACCCACGCGACGTCGAGCTTGGCCACCCGCTGACCGGCCTTGACCTGGTCGGCGATCTTGTCGATGCCGTCCTCGGTCCACAGGCCGAGCTGCATGCCGCGGTCCTGGAGGCCCTTGGAGGTCTCGGCGAGGTCCTCGTAACCGCAGCCGTAGCCGTCGTTGACGAGCATCCAGCCGTTCGGCATGTCGTTCTCGACGTAACCGTCGGCGACCTTCAGGGCGTCCAGGGTGCGGCGCTCACCGCGGTTGGCGTTGTGCAGATAGCAGTCGGCGTCGCCGATCTCCATTCCGTACACGGGCGGCAGGAAGGGCTTGCCGGTGAGCTTCGTGTACTCGCCGATGACGTCCTTGGCATCGTCGCCGGCGAAGTAGTAGGCGTCGAAGCGCTGTTCCTGCGCGCTGGTGGTCACCGGGTCGGTGAACGCGTAGGTGTTGGGTGCGTACGTGTTGCGGAAGACGCCGTATCCGGCCGAGGAGAGATAGAACGGCACTGAGTTGGGATGGCCCCCGTCGTCCCAGTTGTAGTCGACGCCGACCTCGACGGTCTGGCCGCGGTGCGAGGTGTTGCCGCGGCCGTTCTGCATCCCGGCGCCGTAGAACTGCTCGTCGGCGCCACGGGCCAGGGTCTGGGTGGTCCGCTTCCCGTCCCAGCTCAGCCCCTTGGCCTCGGACCAGACGAGGCTGCCGTCGGCCCGCCGGAGTTCGAAGCGCAGCGGCGACTTGTAGGCGCGCAGGGTGATGCTGCCGGTGGAGAGTTCGTAGCGGTCGCTCCTCTCCTTCCACCGGGTGTGCGGCGGGGCGCCCTGCGGCAGCACTATGTCGTCGCCGGTCGGGTCGGTGAACGTACCGTCCGGGGCCAGTTCGATACGGAAGGTCTCGGCGGAGACGAAGCTGACACGGGCCTCGGCGGTGCCGGATTCGAGGTGGTAGACGGGCCCGTCGGCAAGGAAGCCGGTGACATCACCGACCGTCGTGGCGTCGGGCTCGGCCGACTCGGCCTGTGCGCTGCCAGGCCCCGCGAAGACGGCGACCAGTCCCAGCAGAGCTGCAACTGCCGCCACTCTGATGCGCGTTGATGATTGCATAGAGCGCTTTTAGCGCAGTCTCGAGCATTTGACCATGGACAAAACAGAACCGGCCCCGAACTTCGTGGAGAAGTCCAAGGCCGGTCACCGGACGGAAACAGACGGGGTGTTACAACGGGTCAGAGCGCGACACCCAGCAGCGCGTCGACGGTACGCGAGACGAGACCGGGTGCACCCTCGTCCGTACCGCCCCCGGCGTTCTGACGCTCGGCCCAGCGGTCCACGGCGGCCAGGGCGGCCGGGGCGTCCAGGTCGTCGGCGAGGGCCTCACGGACCTCCTCGACCAGGGCGTCGGCGGACAGTCCGTCGGGCCGGGAGACGGCGGAACGCCACCGTCCGAGCCGCTCGACGGCGTCGGCGAGCACCTGATCGGTCCACTCCCAGTCCGACCGGTAGTGGTGCGAGAGGAGGGCCAGCCGGATCGCGGCCGGGTCCACACCGTCCCGGCGCAGCGCCGATACGAAGACCAGGTTGCCCCGGGACTTCGACATCTTCTCGCCGTCCAGGGCCACCATCCCGGCGTGCACGTACGCCTTTGCGAACGGGTGCTCGCCGGTCAGCACCTGGGCGTGCGAGGCGCCCATCTCGTGGTGCGGGAAGGCGAGGTCGGACCCGCCTCCCTGGACGTCGAAGCCCATGCCGAGGTGGTCCAGGGCGATGGCCACGCACTCGATGTGCCAGCCGGGCCGGCCCGGGCCGAGCGAGGCCCCGTCCCAGCTCGGCTCGCCCTCGCGGGCGGCCATCCACAGCATCGGGTCGAGCGGGTTCTTCTTGCCCGGGCGCTCCGGGTCGCCGCCGCGCTCTGCGGACAGCAGCCGCATCGCCTCGGCGTCCAGGTTGGACACCTCGCCGAAGTGCGGGTCGGCCTCGACGGAGAAGTACACATCACCGTCGAGCTCGTAGGCGGCGCCGGCGTCCCGGAGGCGTTCGACGAGCGGGACGATGCCGGGTATCGCCTCCACCGCGCCGATGTAGTGCTCCGGCGGAAGCATGCGCAGGGCGGTCATGTCCTCGCGGAAGAGGGCCGTCTCGCGTTCGGCGAGCTCGGTCCAGTCCTGACCGTCGCGCACGGCTCGCTCCAGCAGCGGGTCGTCCACGTCAGTCACATTCTGGACATAGTGAACCTGCCGCTTGGTGTCGAGCCACACGCGCTGAACGAGGTCGAACGCGTTGTAGGTCGCCGCATGACCCATATGGGTCGCGTCGTACGGCGTGATGCCGCAGACGTAGATGCGGGCGACGGGACCGGGGTCAAGAGTGATCCGTCCGCCGGTCGCGGTGTCGTGGATCCGAAGGTCGCGGCCCTTGCCAGGCAGGGCGGGGACCTCAGAAGCGGGCCAGGCATGCATGTCATGAGCGTAACCGGACGTTGCTTCCGGATACGAACCGGATACGGGATCCTGGCCGGAGAGGCGGTCTTGCGCGTGCCGGGTGTGCTCTCCTCGCGCCGCCTCTTCCCGAGCCGGGCACGGCCCCGGACCCCTTGGAGTACGCCCTCGGACGCCGGACGGGACGAAAAAAATGTCCTCGGTCGCCGGACGGGCTCGATGTTGCCGTTTCAGCCCGACCGCCGATTCCAGCCAGTCCCGACCCAGCCCCTCCGGCGCTCGGCTCGCGGAGCGGGGCCCAGGGCGGAGCCCCCGAAGAACCCGGCCCGTCCGGCGCTTCAGGACACCGGCGTCCGGGGCGGAGCCCCGGTTCCGGGAAGGGGCGGGTAGGGGAAGAACAACGTCTCGCCCGTCACACCGGCGGCCACGGTATGGACGGCCACCCCCCACTCGGCTGCGGGTGCCGCCCCGCCACCCGCAGCCCCTCCACCCTCCCCCGCAACGCATCGATCTCCGCCGTTGTGATCAGCTCCGCCAGTCGAGTGGCCAGGGCTGTCCCCGGTGCGAGTTCCTCCGCCAGCCGCCCCAGCGCCTCGACGGCCTCGGCCGTCAACGGCTCGCCCGCCCACCCCCACAGCAGCGTCCGCAGCTTGTCGTCCGCGTTGAATGTCACACCGTGGTCGATGCCGTACAGCCGGCCGCCGGGCGCGGGCAGCAGGTGGCCGCCCTTGCGGTCACCGTTGTTGATCACCGCGTCGAGCACCGCGAGCCTCCGCAGCCGCGGATCGTCCGCGTGCACCAGCAGGGCCGTCTCCCCCTCGCCCACCTCGGCGAGGGCGACGGCCTTCCACCCGTCCGCCGGCTCCTCGTCCTCGACGAGCGCCAGCAGCGGTGAGTCGCCGTCCGTCGATTCCCCGGCAGGCGCCTCGACCCACAGCTGGCACATGCCCTCCCCGTACGGCCCGTCCCTCAGCACGGTCGGCGGCACCAGCCCCCACCCCATCGCCTCGGAGATCTCGTACGCGGCCACCTCCCGCTGGGCGAGCGTGCCGTCGGGGAAGTCCCACAGCGGCCGTTCCCCGGCGACGGGCTTGTAGACGCAGGTCCGTTCCTCGCCCTCGTACGCGACGGTGCAGTAGAGCACCGCGTTGGACGCCCCCCGGACCTGACCGAGGACGGTGAGCTGCCCCTTGGTGAGCAGGTTGACCAGCTCGGCGTCCGTCAGGCTCCCCGGCGGTATCCGTTCTGGCGCGGGCATACATGTCCTTCCGGGTCGAGCGGCAGGCTGCACAGCGGGCACGGCGGACGGCCGGCGTTGACGACGTCCAGGGCGCGCTTGGCGAACGCGCGGGCCTGCGCGCCGCTGAGCCGGACCCGGAGCATCGGCGGACCGTTCTCCTCGTCCTGCAGCATCCGCTCCTCGGCCTCCGCGAGATCGTCGTCGGAGTCCGCGTCCAGCTCGACTAGGGCCTGCGCCTCGACGATCATGCGCTGCTCCTCGCCGTCCCAGGCGAGTGCCATGGTGCCGACCCGGAACTCCTCCTCGACGGGCACGTCGAGCGGCGCGGAGTCGGTGACATCCATCGGTGCCACGGCGGGCACCGGTGAGTTCCCGCCGGTCCGTCGCACTACCTCGTCGAGGAGTTCGTCGATCCGTTCGGCGAGGGCGGCGACCTGGGTCTTCTCCAGGGCCACGCTGGTGACACGTCCGCCTGAGGAGGCCTGCAGGAAGAACGTACGACGTCCAGGCAGCCCGACCGTACCGGCCACGAAACGGTCCGGGGGGTCGAAGAGGAACACCTGACGGGACACGTCCTGTCTCCCTTGAGTATTGACGGCAAATGAGGGGCGGCCGGGGGTCCGGGAAGTCAGTCCCCCGGAGAGGCGCCTACGGCGCGTCCACCCTACTGCGCGAAGCGATCACGGCGCCCCAGCGCCGCCCCCGACCGTCGCATCCGTATCCGCATCGGTGCCTGCACTCTGTTCGCGAGGCTCCAGCGAGGCGAAGTCCCCGGTGTCGCCGAGCCGCAGCAGGAAGGGCCGCAGCCGGGTGTAGCGGATCGCGGTGACCGAGCAGGGTTCGGCCTGGATCCGTTGGAAGAGGTCGAGGTGCATCCCGAGTGCGTCGGCGACGAGGGACTTGATGATGTCGCCGTGCGAGCACATGACGTACACGGCTCCGTCGCCGTGCTCGGCCTCGATCCGCGCGTTCCAGTCCCGTACCGCGTCGACGGCACGCGCCTGCATGGCGCGCATCGACTCCCCGCCAGGGAACGCCGCGGCCGAAGGGTGCTGCTGAACGACGGCCATCAGCGGCTCGTCGGTGAGTTCCGCGAGCTTGCGCCCCGCCCAGTCGCCGTAGTCGCACTCGCTGATCCGCTCCTCGGTGTGCAGCGGCAGCCCGGGCCGGGCGTCGAGCAGCGGCTGCAGCGTCTCCCGGCACCGCTGCAGGGGGCTGCTGACGACGGCGGCGAGGGTCAGTGAGGCGAGTCGCCCGGGCAGCGCGGCGGCCTGCGCGGCGCCGCGCTCGTCGAGCGCGACACCGGGGGTCCGGCCCGCGAGCACCCCGGCCGTGTTGGCGGTGGAGCGTCCGTGGCGTACGAGGATCAGGGTCGGCATACCGGCCAGCGTAGGCCGACGTTCCCCCGAAAGGTGCGCCAGGGCCCGGAGCAGGGAAGAATGCGCGCCGTGATTGTGGACTGTGCCATCTACCGGGACGGGCGTCGTACCGACGGACCCGCCGATTTCTCCGATGCCCTCGACGAGGCACGGGCCACCGGGGACGCTTTTCTCTGGATCGGGCTGCACGAGCCCACGGAGAAGGAGTTCGACCTCGTCAGCAGCGAGTTCGGGCTGCACCCGCTGGCCGTGGAGGACGCGCTGTGCGCACACCAGCGGCCCAAGCTGGAGGTGTACGACGACTCCCTCTTCGCGGTCATCAAGCCGGTGGTGTACGAGCCGGAAGGCGACACGGTCACCACCGACGAGCTGATGCTCTTCATAGGCGATTCGTTCGTCGTGACGGTCCGGCACGGGGAGAGTGCGCCGCTCGCCGAGGTACGCCGCCGGCTGGAGGCCGAACCGGAGGTGCTCAGGCACGGGCCGACCGCGGTGCTGTACGCGGTCAGCGACGCCGTCGTCGACCACTACATCAGTGTGGCGGCCGAGCTCCAGGTCGACCTGGAGGAGCTGGAGGCCGAGGTGTTCGCACCGAGCGGCAGCGTGGACACCAAGAACACCGCGTCGCGCATCTACACCTTTAAGCGGCAGGTGCTGGAGTTCCGCCGGGCCACCGGCCCGCTGAGCGCGCCCATGGGCCGGCTGGCGGGCGCCAGTGTGCCGTTCGTCGACGAGCACTCGCAGCCGTTCTTCCGGGACGTGAGCGACCATCTGACCCGCGCCAACGAGCACGTGGAGGGGCTGGACCGGCTGCTCTCCGACATCCTGGCCGCACATCTGGCGCAGACGGGGCTGCGGCAGAACGACGACATGCGGAAGATCTCGGCCTGGGCGGCCATGGCTGCCGTTCCGACCATGGTGGCGGGGATCTACGGCATGAACTTCGACCACATGCCCGAGCTGCACTGGGTGTGGACGTATCCGACGGTGATCGTGCTGATGGGCTGTGCGGTCTTCGGCCTGTACCGCATGTTCAAGCGCCGCGGCTGGCTCTGAGGCGACAACAGACCCACGACGCGGCCCGAGGACCGGGCTGCGCGGCTCAGGCGTACTCGGGCGCCGGGACCGGGGGGCCGCCCAGCGCGTCGGGCCGTTCGGGCGGTGCCAGGCCGACCATGCGCCGCCAGCCGACGAGGCGTTCGTACGCGTAGACGCCGCGGATCGCGGCGGCCAGCACCGCCGCCTTGGCCCTGGGCCAGCCCAGGATGCGCCCCATGTGGTCCATCACGGCGAGGCTGACGTCGCGATACACCCGGATCTCGGTGAGCGCGCACTCCTGCAGGATGCGCTGGATCGTACGGCCGTGTCCGGACCGGGCGAGGCGGAGCAACTCCTCGTGGCAGTAGGACAGATGGTTGTCCTCGTCGTTCGAGATCATCTTCACCGCGCGGCCCAGGTCGGAGTGGTCGGCGAAGTACCTGAGGAGCAGTGCCATCTGTTCGGAGGCGCGTTGCTCGGTGACTCTGCTGTGCGCGAGATACGTGATGATGTCCTGCTCGGTGAGCGGTTCGTCGCGCTTCAGCTGCTCGTGGGCGAGGCCGATGCCGTGCTGCTCCAGGAGCATCGTGTAGTCGGTCTCGTGCGGCACCTCGACCGGCCGAAGCCCGCGCCTCTTCAGCAGTGCGTTGAAGATCCGGCCGTGCTTGTCCTCGTCGGCGCCGTGCCGGGCGATCTTGGGGACCAGGGCGCGCTGACTCTCGGGGGCGAGGGCCGCGATGCGGCCGTTCTCCCAGCCACCCTGGGACTCTCCGCCGGCGGCAATCGAGCAGAAGAGCCGGAACGACTCGTCGTTGTCGAGGATCTCCTGGAACAGGTTCTTTGCCGAGAGCATCGCTGGCGCCTCCGTGCCGGTGACCGCAGAAGGAAAGTCAAATGCGGTACCGGGAAGTCGGCAACCGGAGTCCGGTTCGACAGGGCCGAACGGGCGGAGCGTAACCGATGACGGCGTGGCGCGTTGTGCTGCGTAACGGCCGTGGCGGGGAAGACCCCCGAGCCCCCACCACGGCCGTAGTGCTGTCCGCTCAGGTGGTTACGCGAGGCCGGACAGCTCTAGGGCGTCCGTACCGGCGCGCAGGGCGGCGAGCCGCTCATCGAGCGTGAAGCCGGCCGGGGCGAGGGTCAGCGTGGTGACACCGGCGGCGGCGTAGGCCTGCATCCGCTCGGCGATCCGCTCGACCGGACCGAGCAGTGTGGTCTGGTCGATCAGCTGGTGCGGCACGGCGGCCGCGGCGCCGTTCTTGTCGCCGGACAGGTACTTGTCCTGGATCTCGGCGGCTTCCTTCTCGTACCCCATGCGCTGGGCGAGCTGATTGTAGAAGTTCTGCTTGCGGCTGCCCATGCCGCCGACATACAGCGCGGTGTACGGGCGGAACATGTCGGCGAGCCCGTTGATGTCGTCACCGACGGCCAGCGGCAGCGTCGGGCAGACGTCGAAGCCCTCCATGGTCTTCCCGGCCTTCTCGCGGCCCGCCCGCAGGTGCTTCACGGCGGTGTCCTCGAGGTGTTCGGCGGACGGGAAGATCAGCAGCGCACCGTCGGCGATCTCGCCGGTCTGCTCCAGGTTCTTCGGGCCGATCGCGGCGATGTACAGCGGAATGTGCTCGCGCTGCGGGTGGACGGTCAGCTTGATGGGCTTGCCCGGACCGTCCGGGAGCGGGAGCGTCCAGTGCTCGCCCTCGTACGAGAGCCGCTCGCGGGACATCGCCCGGCGGACGATCTCCACGTACTCACGGGTGCGGGCCAGCGGCTTGTCGAACTTGACGCCGTACCAGCCCTCGGAGACCTGCGGTCCCGACACGCCGAGGCCGAGGCGGAACCTGCCGCCGGAGAGCGAGTCGAGGGTGGCGGCGGTCATCGCCGTCATGGCCGGCTGGCGGGCCGGGATCTGCATGATGGCGGAGCCGACGTCGATGGACTCGGTCTGGGCTGCGACCCAGGTCAGTACAGTCGGGGCGTCGGAGCCGTACGCCTCGGCCGCCCAGCAGACGTCGTAGCCGAGCTGGTCGGCCTCCTGGGCGACGGCGAGGTTGTCGCCGTCCATTCCCGCGCCCCAGTAACCGAGATTGATGCCGAGCCGCATAGCCGCTCCCCTTACTGATCAGTAACGTCCCTGTGCCGGGGACTCTAGCGCGCGGCAACGGGATCCGGCAGGGCGACTTGGCCCCCGGGTTGTCCACAGGCTTCCGCCGAGTGGGGCTCTGGCCAGTAATCTCAGCGCCCATGGAGCAGAGGCATCTCGGCCGCACCGGCCTTCGAGTGTCCCGGATCGGGCTCGGCACCCTCACCTGGGGCCGGGACACCGACGAGCACGACGCTGCCGAACAGCTGAAGGCCTTCTGGGAGGCGGGCGGCACGCTGGTCGACACAGCCGATGTGTACGGCGGCGGCGAGGCCGAGTACCTGCTGGGGCGGCTCGTCGAGGGGCTGGTGCCTCGGCACGATCTGGTCATCGCCACGAAAGCGGGCAGCGTGGCCGACCCGTACCGCCGTTTCAACGGCTCGCGCGGGCATCTGCTGGCCGCGTTGGACGCCTCGCTGGAGCGGCTCGGTACGGATTACGTGGACTTGTGGCAGGTGCACGCCTTCGACCCGGTGACTCCGCTGGAGGAGACCCTTCAGGCGGTCGACCTGGCGGTGTCGACCGGCCGCGCCCGGTACGCCGGTGTGTCCAACTTCTGCGGCTGGCAGCTGGCCAAGGCGGCGACCTGGCAGCTCGCCTCGCCCGGGGTGCGCACCCGGCTGGCCAGTACGCAGATGGAGTACTCACTGCTGCAGCGGGGCGTGGAGCGCGAGGTGCTGCCGGCCGCGCTCGATCTGGGCGTGGGGCTGCTGCCGTCGTCCCCGCTGGGCCGGGGGGTGCTGACCGGCAAGTACCGGACAGGCACTCCGGCGGACTCTCGCGGCGCCTCGGAGCTGCTGGCCCCGTTCGTCGAGCCGTATCTCGACGACCCGGCGAGCCGCATCGTGGACGCGGTGGCGACGGCGGCCGACGGTCTGGCCACGACGGCCCTGCAGGTGGCGCTCGCCTGGGTCCGGGACCGGCCGGGAGTGGTGGCCCCGATCGTCGGCGCGCGCAACGCGCAGCAGCTCACGGAGGCATTGTCAGTGGAGGCGCTTAGTCTTCCTGACGAGATCTGCCAGGCGCTCGACGATGTGTCGGCGCCCGTGCACCGCTATCCCGACCAGGACTGGAGCACGCTGTGACTGCGCTTCCCCGGGGGGAAACCCCCGGCCCCTCGGCCGCCGCCGACGACGACACCGTTGTCGCGGACCCCGCTGCCGCCGCATCCGACCCGTCCGCCGAGGACGTGGGAGGCGACGCGAGCGCGGCGGACACGGCCCCCGAGGCGGAGGAGACGGACGGGACGGACGCGGCCGGCGCAGCGGACTCCACCGACACGGCCGACGGCGAGGCGGCCGCCGCCGCGCTCTCCGAGGCCGAGGCTGAGCTCGCTGCCCAGCGTGAGTTGCGGGAGCGGATCGAGAAGCGCAAGGCCGAGAAGGGCGGTCCCATCGCGGCCGGCACCAAGCTGAGCGGCCCGGCCGCCGATCTGCTGGCGGCGGTGCGCGCCGTGGAGAGCGGCGAGAAGCCCGGTGCGGCGTTCTTCGACGCCCCCGCGCCCGCCCCCCGCCGGGTCGCTCCCGCACCCGCACCGGTACGCCCCCGTGCATCCGAGCCGGTCCGGGCTCCGCAGGGCGCCTCCGCGGAGGCGCTGGCCGCGGTGTCGGCCGTGCTGGCCGAGGGCGGGGCGCCGGAGGCTCTGGCGGGCCCGGCGGCACAGACGCTCGGCGCTCAGGCGGCCGACGTGCTGCGTGAGGACCCGTGGCAGCTGCTGGCCGTCGCCGGCGTCCGGCCCGAGCAGGCCGACGGCTTCGCGCGAGCGCTGCTGGGCGCCGCCTGTGGTCCGGACGACGAGCGGCGGACGGCGGCGCTGGTCGGCTGGCTGCTGGAGCGCGCCGCGCTGCAGGGGCATACCGCGCTGGACGCCTCCGGCGTGCGGGCCGCACTCGCCGAGTGTGCGGTGACCGACCCCGAGGCAGCCGTGCAGCACGCTGTCGCCGAGGGCGTCGTGCTGGTGTTCCAGGAGGGTCTGGACGAGCCGGCCGACGAAGGGACGGAGGAGCTCTCGGAATCCGGCGAGCAGGCCGAGGACAGCGTCGGGCAGGAGCCGCCGCAGGTGCTGCTCGGCCTCGACCGGTACGCGCTCGCCGAGGAGAGTCTCGCCGACGGTCTGGCGCGGCTGGTCAACGCCGGTGAGAAGGATGCCGACTGGTCGGAGGCGGCCGCGGCCGCCGGTTCCCCCTCGGCGGCCGAGCTGATCCGCACCGTCGCGGCCGGTGGTCTCGTCGCGCACACCGGCGGTGAGGCGGCCAGGGCCGAACCCGCCGCTCTGATCATCGCCGCCCTCTCCCTCGGCCTGCGGGCCGTCGGCGCCACCCACAGCGTGGACGGCAGGCGGCGGCTGGCCGAGGCGCTCGACGACCCGTCGGCGGCCGTCACCCTCGCCGGGCTGCTCTCCGGCGCGGAGGGCCCCGGCCGGGACGAGGACGGGGCGATCGCCGTCGACCTGCTGGTAGTGCTGGACGCCCCGCAGCTGGATGTCGAGACGGCCGCGATCCTGGTGGAGTCCCTCGCCGACGGCACCCGGCTGGTGCTGAGCGGCGATCCGGGAGTGCTGGGCTCGGCGGGTGCGGGCCGGGTGTTCGCGGATGTGCTGGCCGCCCGCGCGTGCCCGCAGGTGGTCTCCCGTACACCGGATCCCGGTCCGATCGGCGAGCTGGTCTCCGGTATCGGCATCGGCGAGCTGAACCAGGTGGAAGCGCCCGGCAAGGAAGTGGTCATCGTCCCTGTGCACGACGCGGGCGAGGCGGTGCACCGCACCGTGCAGCTGGTCGCCGACTCGGTGCCGCGCGCCATCGGCGTACCGTCGGCGGACACACAGGTGATCACCGTCGGGCACGGCGGCCCGGCGGGCACCCGGGCGCTCAACGCAGCGCTCAAGCAGCGGCTGAACACCGGCCCCGGACGGTTCGGCGGCTTCGACCCTGGCGACCGGGTCGTGCACATCCCGACGCCCGGCAGGACGGTCCCCGGTGTGGTCGTCTCGGCCGACGCCGAGGGCCTGCATCTGGACTGCGCGGGCACGCCGGTCGTCGTACCGCAGGAGCGGGTGGAGTCGTCGGTACGCCACGGCTGGGCCCTCAGCGCCCACCAGGCGGCCGGGATGCGGTGGCCGGCGGTGGTCGTCGTGCTGCCCGGTGACGCCGCACAGGGTCTGAGCCGGGCGTGGGTGTACACCGCGTTCAGCCGTGGGGAGCGGCATCTGTCCGTGGTGCACGGGGTGGACCAGGCGCTGCCGCGCGCGGTGGCCCAGTCCCCGTCCCAGGACCGCACGACCCGGCTGCGCTCCCTGCTGGAGGCGCTGCCGACGGCCACGGTCTAGACGACCGGAGGACCGGAGGGCCGCACACGACGTCGGTCCTCCGGCTCCGTCGGCGACGGGATCAGGAGCTGTCGGTCGCCAGGTCGTCCAGCTCCTCGTCGAGGTCGTCCTCGTCGAAGACGGAGCTGACGTCGAAGCGGCAGACCACCAGCTGCGGGTCGGCCTCGTCGAAGGGGGCGCTGAGCCACTCCCCCGCCTCGGGCAGCTCCTCGGCCGCCGAGACCCAGAGGGTGGAGTCGCCCTCCTCCAGGCCGAACTCCTGATGCCGGGAGGCGATCTCGTCCGGTTCGTACTCGCCGAAGAGCACACCGAGCGCCGCATGGACACTGGTTCCGGCCGCAGCGTCGGTCCCACTGCCGCGGTCGCCCGGATCCGCGTCGACGATCCGCTGCGCCTGCGCGAGCAGCCGGGGCGGCTCCACCACCGCGTAGTCACGGCGGATCAGCACGCTGAGGGCGTTCGGCTCCTCGGGGCCGGCGTACGGCGGCATGGAGTCGTCGACGCCGGGGATCTCGAAGGGGGTGACCTCGTCGTAGCGGTCGTAGAGGAGTTCGTCGTAGACCTCGGCCGCAGCGGCCAGTGCGTTGAACGCGTCGTAGACGGCCGGGTCGTCGTCCCCGGACCGGCGCTCGACCGCCTCGAGGTGATGGTCGAGCGCGGCTTTGACGGCATCGGCGGCGGCGCGTACCTCGGCAGCGGTGGGCTGCGCAGCATCAGACATAGTGCAGACGCTATCCGTACACAGCCTCTGCCCGCACAATAGATGCGATGCCGGAATACGAATTTGTCGACGTGTACGTGCCGCGCGGGGTGTCCCGGAAGGAGACGGCCCGCCTGCTGACCGACCATGCCGAGTACGGGCACTGGGAATTGGACCGACTGACGCTGCGCCGTGACGGCAGCCGCAGGGTGCGGCTGCGCCGACGGATCATCCGCCAGCTACGGGCCACCTGGTAAGACGGAGCGGGCCCCGCATCCGCGGGGCCCGCTCGTTTCGTTCCGCCTGTGCCCGTGTTCGTCCTGCCGCTACGCGGACATGCGGGAGCGGCGGTACAGCACCGTGCCCGCGCCCGCCAGCAGCAGGCCCGCGCTCGCCGGGACGAGCAGGTCGAGCCCGCCCGCTCCGGTGTGTGCGAGCTCGATCGTCTGGGGCTCGGGTGCATTCGGAGCGGTGGGCACTCCGAACCCTGTGAGCCCCATCGGCGGGGTGGGCTTGCCCGGGGTGACATGCCTGACCGGCGGTGGTGCGACGTCCGGGTCGTTCTCGCAGCTGTTGCCGGAGGACGGGCTGAGGAGTCCGCCGATGGTGATGCTGTTCCCGCAGGCGTTCACGGGGATGTCGATGGGCGCCTGGACGGTGTTGCCCGAGAGGATGCCGGGCGAGCCCTGCGTGTACCCCTCAGCGGTCGCCCCGTCCCTGCTGCCGCTGCCGACGGCCCGGTGCTTGCCGGTTCCCGGCCCGAGGTCGACTGCCGACGGGTCCTGGGCCCTGTGGTTCGATGCCTGGCTGCCCGATGCGGGGGCGGCCGAGCCGTGTCGGCTCGAAGTCGCGCTTCCCGAACTACTTCCCGAACCGCTTCCGCAAGCGTTTCCGGCTGCGGGATTGAGCAGTCCGACGACACTCACGGAGTTACCGCATGCATTGACCGGTACGTGGACCGGGATCTCGATCGAATTCCCTGACAGCACCCCCGGGGAATTCGATGCGTCGCCGGTCGCTCCCGCGTCGGCGTGCGCATAGCCACCACTCAGCGCGAGCACTCCGCCCGCTGCCGCCATGGTGATCAGGCCTTTACGCGTGACCTGTCGCATAGGTTGTTCCTGCCTTCTACCTTCCGGAAAACCCCCGGACTCGACCGTGCGGGGGGCGGAGTGCCTGGTCGGCCCCGGAGTGCATGGCGTGCACCCCGGGGCCGACCGGGCTCAAACCCTTACGGGTTGATGCACAACATCAGCCGTTGACGCAGCCGTTGCCGAAGGCGGGGTTGAGCAGCCCGATCACGGAGATCGTGTTGCCGCACACGTTCACCGGCACGTGCACGGGAACCTGGATCGTGTTGCCCGAGATCACACCGGGGCTCCCGACAGCGGCACCCTGCGCGCCCGAGTCGGCGACGGCCATGCCCGCACCCGCGAGCACCAGACCACCAGTGACTGCCGCAGCAGCGACGACCTTCTTGATCATTATTCCTCCTAGTTGGCAATGCGGCCCCAGCCGCGGACCGCATCACCTGTAACGAGGAAGAAGTAATGGGGCTACGAGCGTATGGTTCCTTTCACTCGTTCCGGTCACGTACGCACACGCTGGCGATTACCGGCGTGATGATTCAGCAGTTGTCGATGAAACGGTCGAGCACCCGCACACCGAATTTCAGACCGTCGACCGGCACTCGCTCGTCCACACCGTGGAACATGCCCGCGAAGTCGAGCTCCGGCGGCAGCTTCAGCGGCGCGAATCCGAAGCAGCGGATGCCGAGGTCGTCGAAGGACTTGGCGTCGGTGCCGCCGGAGAGCATGTACGGGACCGCGCGGGCGATCGGGTCCTCCGCCTTCAGCGCGACCTGCATGGCATCGACCAGGGAACCGTCGAAGCTGGTCTCCAGCGCCTTGTCGCCGTGCACGTCCTCGCGCCTCACCCGCGGGCCGAGGATCCGGTCCAGGTCGGCCAGGAACTCGTCCTCGAAGCCGGGCAGGAAGCGGCCGTCGACATGGGCGACGGCCTGGCCGGGGATCACGTTCACCTTGTACCCGGCGCCCAGCATGGTCGGGGCGGCCGAGTTGCGCAGGGTGGCGCCGATCATCTTGGCGATGCCGCCGAGCTTGGCAAGCGTGGCGTCCATGTCCTCCGGGTCGAGCGGGGTGCCGAGCGCGTCGGACAGCTCGTCGAGGAAGGACCGTACGGTCTTGGTCACCCTGACCGGCCACTTGTGCCTCCCGAGCCGCCCGACGGCCTCGCAGAGCTCGGTGATCGCGTTGTCGTCGTTGGTCATCGAGCCGTGCCCGGCGGTGCCGTCCACGGTGAGCTTCATCCAGTGCATGCCCTTCTCGGCCGTCTCGACGAGATAGAGCCGGAGCTTCTCGTTGACCGTGAAGGAGAAGCCGCCGACCTCACCGATCGCCTCGCTGACGCCGTCGAAGAGGTCCGGTTGCTTGTCGACGAGATACCGCGCACCGTACGTACCACCGGCCTCCTCGTCGGCCAGGAATGCCAGCACGATGTCGCGCGGGGGCTTGCGGCCGCTGCGCATCCGGTCGCGGACGACCGCGAGGGTCATCGCGTCCATGTCCTTCATGTCGACCGCGCCGCGCCCCCACACACAGCCGTCCGCGATCTCGCCCGAGAACGGGTCGTGCGTCCAGTCCTGGGCATTGGCCGGCACGACGTCGGTGTGGCCGTGGATGAGCAGCGCGGGCCTCGACGGGTCCTCGCCCTCGATCCGGGCCACGGTCGAGGCACGGCCCTTGTGGGATTCGAAGATCTTCGGTTCGAGCCCGACCTCGGCGAGCTTCTCGGCGATGTACTCGGCGGCCACCCGTTCTCCCGGGCCCGAGTGGTCTCCGTAGTTGCTGGTGTCGATCCGGATCAGCTCGCGGCAGAGGTCCACGACCTCGTCCTCGCCGGACGGGCCGCCGACCGTGTTCGTCTCGCTCACACTGCTTCCTTCCACTGTCACCCTGGTGCTCCCGCCCATCCTCCCGCGCCGGGCCCGCTCACCCAAGGCCGCCCGTCCCCCCTTCATGCGCCTTTCGCACGGCCAGTGGCGTGATCGAGCACCTCCGAATGTTTGCTATTGTTTTCCACGTCGGAACGGGCACGGCCCGCGAGACAGACACCTTGTCCGGGTGGCGGAATGGCAGACGCGCTAGCTTGAGGTGCTAGTGCCCTTTATCGGGCGTGGGGGTTCAAGTCCCCCCTCGGACACCAGCGGTCTTCCCCTTTTGTGCAGGAAGACGGAGCAGATGCGGATCGAGTACCAACTCGATCCGCATCTGCTTTTTTGTGGTGCTACGCCGGTGTCACCACTGCTCCGGAGCGGGTGGCACAGCGGGGCGATCGGTGGAGGCGGGAGCCAGGAGGACGGCTAGGGTCTTTCGTTTGGATCATGCTGGGCTCGCGGGGTCTGGCACGCACATCTGCGGCGTTGTCGTCAGTCGCCGACGCTCCGCGTGGGCTCCTTCCTCCGCCTTGCAGCTGCACGC